>CAZMPH010000084.1:0-9115 GCA_964568195.1 uncultured Nitrospirales bacterium
GAGAGCAACGGGTTCCCCGGCTGCGCTGGGCTATGCGGGGGCAGGACCCGCTCTTGGTGTTTCTTCTGTTCTGTGGTACGTTGCGATCAATGACGACCGCCATCGGATGGATCGGCATTGACGAGTCGGGCAAGGGCGACTACTTCGGCCCCCTCGTGATCGCCGCTGTCCACGTTACCCCCCGCCTCGAAAAGGACCTCCTGGCCCTCAACGTCCGCGACAGCAAGAAAATCGCGGACAGCGTCATCCGGAAACTGGAGGTGGACATCAAGACCCTCTGCCGCCACAGCGTGATCGCCATCGGACCGGAACGCTACAACGAGCTGTACGGCCAGATCCGTAACCTCAACCGCCTCCTCGCCTGGGGCCACGCCAAAGCGCTGGAGACCCTCCTCGAACAGGTCCCCTGCGAGCGCGCCATCGCCGACCAGTTCGGCGACGAGCGCCTCATCCTGAGCGCGCTGCAGGAGAAGGGCCGGCAGATCACGCTCGAGCAGCGACACAAGGGCGAGGAGGACATCGCGGTCGCCGCGGCCTCGATCGTGGCGCGGGCGGAGTTCGTCAGACGATTGGAGCGGCTGTCCGCACAGTGGGGTATTCCGTTGCCTAAAGGAGCCTCGGCGGCGGTCGAAACGGCCGCGAAATCGGTGGTGAGAAAGCACGGAAAGGAAGGCCTGGCGAAAGTCGCCAAGCTGCACTTCAAGACGACGAAAGCGGTGTTGGGAGAAACCTGACCCTACTCGGTCGTCTCGGCGGCTTCTTCGACTTCCACGGCAGGTTTTTCCGGAACGGGCACGACCTTCACCGGCTCCCCGGCCCAGTAGAGAATACGGTTGCAGTAGGAACAAGTCAGAATCGAGGCGGCGCGCTTCACTTCCGCCACCACCTGCGGCTGTATTTGTAGCCGGCAGGCCATGCAGCACCCCTCCTTGTTGATCCCGGCCAGCGCCTGTCCCTTTTTGGAGCCCTTCAGCTTTTCGTAGCTCCGCAAAAGCTTGGGTTCGATCGCGCCCTTCAGGGCCTCGCGCTGCTGCCGGAGCCCGGCCAGTTCTTCGTCCAACGCGCCTACGGAGCCTTCCAGTTCGGCCTTCTCGGCGACGAACCGCTGCTCCGCCGCCTTCGCCGCCGCCTCGGCCTGGGACGCCTCCTTCTTCTTCGCGTCCACCGCGTCCATGAGGATCAAGAGCTGCTCCTCGATCTCGCCCCGCTTCTTCTTGGCCAGCTCGACCTCGAGCAGGTGCGCCTGGTATTCCCGGTTCGTCTTGATCTCGCCCTTCGTCGTCCGGTCCTGCAGCTTACTGATGGCCTGCTCCTGCTCGGCCAGCGCCTGCTCGCAAGCTTTGCGTTCTTTGCCGGTCGTCTCGGAGGTTTGCTTGGTGGTGTCGCGGAGGGCTTGGGCGGCTTGGAGGGGCGGGCGGGCGGCTTCGACCATCTCGGGGATGCGTCGCTTGCGTTCGGCCAACTCCTGCAGCCGGAGATCGGCCTCCTGCAAGGCGATCAGCCTCGCGAGTTGGTCTTTCATGGACGACCCGGACGACACAGCATGAGCGACTCTCCTTGCGCGGGCTCGGCGTGGTGGGCCCACCAGGCCTCGAACCTGGGACCAACGGATTATGAGTCCGCCGCTCTAACCACCTGAGCTATGGGCCCCTTACTCGTTAATCGTTCACCGTTAAACGTTATACGTCAGCAGTTCTCACGATTAACGTTTAACGAATAACGTCCCCTATAGACTCTCCACGAAGCTCTTCAACTTTTTGCTGCGGCTCGGGTGGCGCAGCTTGCGCAGCGCCTTGGCCTCGATCTGCCGGATGCGCTCGCGCGTCACCGCGAAGTCTTGCCCGACTTCCTCCAGCGTGTGATCCGTGTTCTCGCCGATCCCGAATCGCTTGCGCAGCACGCGCTCCTCGCGGGCCGTCAAAGTCTTCAGCGCGTTGTTGATCTGCCGCTGCAGATCGTAGCGGATCGCGGCGTCCAGCGGCGAAATGGCCTTCTTGTCCTCGATGAAGTCCCCCAGGTGGCTGTCCTCCTCCTCGCCGATGGGCGTCTCCAGCGAGATCGGCTCCTTGGCGATCTTGAGGATCTTGCGGACTTTGTCCAGCGGGAGGTCCATCTTCTCGGCGATCTCTTCCGGTGAGGGCTCGCGTCCCAGCTTCTGGACCAGATGCCGGGAGGTGCGGATCAGCTTGTTGATCGTCTCGATCATGTGCACGGGGATCCGGATCGTGCGGGCCTGGTCAGCGATGGCGCGGGTGATGGCCTGACGGATCCACCAGGTCGCGTACGTGCTGAACTTGTAGCCCCGTTTGTACTCGAACTTGTCCACGGCCTTCATCAGGCCGATGTTGCCCTCCTGGATCAGGTCCAGGAACTGGAGCCCGCGGTTGGTGTACTTCTTGGCGATGCTGACCACCAGGCGAAGGTTGGCCTCGACCAGTTCGGCCTTCCCGCGCTTGACCCGCTCTTCGGCCATGCCCAGCAGCCTGACGCCTTCGCGGAGCTCTTCGGCGGGCATCAGCACCTCGGCCTCGACGGCCCGGATGCGCCGGCGCGCGTGCTGGGCCGCCTTGTCGATCTCGTGGAGGACTTCCACGTGGACGCCGGTTTTGCGGCGGACCGCGATCATGTCCTTCCGCCCGCGGCTGAGCCTCACCAGCAGGGCGTTGCCGTCCTCGCCCACCACGCCGAGGCGCCGCCGGCAGTGGGCCAGCTCCCGCTCGCAGGCCGCGATTTCGTGCGCCAGGTCCCGCACCCGCTGGATGAACTTCTCGCGCTGGGCCGGGTGGAGATTGAGCGTATCCACTTTTTCCGCGACCAGCCGCTTGGCTTCGTTCAGCTTGGCTTTGATCTCTTTTCGCTTGGCCGGGCTGAGCTTGGGCTTCCGGTGCCGGGTGTACAGGGCCAGCAGGCCCTTCGTGAACGGCTTGACCTTGCGGATGGCGTCCATGGTCTTCTTGCGGAGCTCTTCGTCGTCCTGCTCGACGACTTCCTCGAACTCCTCATCCACCCCCGCCGAGACCACTTCCCGCGCCGGGATCTTCTTGGCCCTGACCTGGCCCACGAGGGCGAACAGCGCCTTGACCGTCATGGGCATCCCGAAGACCGCCGTCGAGATGTCCTGCTTGCCCTCCTCGATGCGCTTGGCGATCTCGATCTCCCCCTCCCGGCTGAGGAGCGAGACGCTGCCCATCTCTTTGAGATACAGCCGGACCGGATCGTCGGTGCGGGCCAGGTCGCCGGGCGTCAGGTCGATCTTCTTTTCCTCGACTTCCTCCGTCTCCTCGACTTCCTCGGCTTCTTCGGAGGAGCCTTCGCCATTGGACATCATCTGCTGGTACCGCTCCCCCTCGGGGGAATCGATGATCTCGATGTCCATCTCGCCGAACATGGTCATCAGGCTGCTGAGCCGATCGGTCGAAACCTGGTCGGCGGGCAGATTCGTGTTGAGATCGCGGTAGGTCAGGAAGCCCTTCTCCTTGCCCATGGAGATCAGGCGTTTGACTTCTTCGGTTCTTTCTTCCTTAGGCACTGACGCTCCCAACTTCGGTCAGCGGTAAAGGCCCGGCGCCGAGTAGTCGTTGCTTTTCTTGTTGCAGCGCGTTCAGCCGGAGCAGGAGGGTTCGTGAAGCCTCCGTCTGCCCGACCCGCTCGGCGGCGCTCTGGGCCGCTTTGACTTCCTGGATTTCGTTCATGATGCGTCTGAGTTTCAGGGCCTTCAGACTCTCGCGGAAGGCCGTGCCGGCATCGTCGTAGGGCAGCTCGCTGAGCGCGTACGCCCGGACGATGCTCCCACAGACGCCGTCCTCTTGCGCCCGGACAATCAGCTCGTTGACCGCGACGTCACCCTGCGCGTTCAGGCCCTCCAGGGCCAACGCGATCAGCCGCCTGACACGGGGGTCCGTGAAATCGTCGGCCGCGAGCTGCGCCGCCATCGCCGGCGTGAGCTTTTCATGAAGGAGGAGCCGCACGAGGACTTCCTCGTCGTTGGGAAGAGGAGCCTCGGCCTGAGTAGTCGGCGTCTCGTCGGCCGCCGAGGCTTTCCGAGGCAGGCTCCGATACCGTTCCAGCAGGACTTTCTCCTCCATGCCCAACCGGTCGGCGACATGCCGGATGGCGGCGGCTTTCTCGACCGGATTGCTCAGCTTCTGCAGGAGCGCCAGGACCTCCTCCACACACCGCACCCGCTCTTCCACGCTCCCCCGGCGATCGGTCGTCAGGCTGCCCGCCACGGTGAAGTCCAGCAAAGAGGGCGCCTTCTGAATGAGCGCGGTGAAGGCCTCGACGCCGCGGGCCCGGATGAACGTGTCGGGATCGTCGCCCGCCGGCAGGCTGCCCACCTGGACGGAGAGGCCCGCCCCGAGAAAGAGGTCCAGGGTGCGCAAGGCCGCGCGCACGCCGGCCGCGTCGGGATCGAAGAGCAGGACGACCCGGCGGGTGAAGCGCCGGATGACTTCGATATGCTCCGGCGTGAGCGCCGTGCCCAGGGTGGCGACCACGTTGGTCAGGCCGGCCTGGTGCAGCGCGATCGCGTCGAAGTAGCCCTCGACGATGACCACTTGATCTTCGCGTGCGATACCCTCCCGCGCCGATTCCAGCGCATAGAGCGTCCGCCCCTTTCGGAACAGCGGCGTTTCCGGAGAGTTGAGATACTTGGGCACGCCGTCGTCGAGCACTCGTCCCCCGAATCCGATGATGCGCTTCTGGAGGTCGCGGATCGACAGCATGACCCGCCCGCGGAACCGGTCGTAGTATCCGGACGCGTCGCTGGGTTTCTTACTCCCCTGCTCCCGCGCGACGATGAGACCCGCCGCGACCAGGTCCTCGACGGTCCATTTCCCCTGGCGGCCGTCCGCCCCGGCCAGAGCCTTCAGCAGACCGTCCCAGGACTGGGGAGCGTACCCGATGCCGAACCGCTCGATCGTCTCCGCCGTGATCCCGCGGTCCCGCAGGTACGCGCGCGCCGGTTCGGCGGCCGGATCGGCCTGCAGCGTGCGACGGAAGAAGTCGGCGGCGGCGCGGTTCAGCGCGACCAGTCGTTCCGCCTGCTCGGCCCGCTGCTTCGCCGCCGGCGAGGCGGGCTTCTCCTCCACGCGGATTCCCAGCTTCTCGCCGAGCGCGCGCACGACCGTCGGGAAACTCGATCCCTCGATCTTCATCAAGAAGGTAAAGACATTCCCGCCCTCCCCGCAGCCGAAGCAGTGGAACATCTGACGCGAAGGGCTGACGGTGAAGGAAGGGGTCTTCTCGGAATGGAATGGGCAGAGGCCTTTCCAGTGTTGCCCCGCCTTGGCGAGCGACAGGTGAGCCTGGGCGATTTCGACGATGTCGGCCCGATCGCGAATCCGGTTGATGACGTCTTCTGGAATCAGCCCTCTATCCACCCTGCCCCCCGCATCCGGCCGAACACCCGAATCTGTAACAGTAACAAAAAAATGAGGCCTGCGTCAAAGAACCAACGCGCAAAAACAGCCTTAGCCGGGAGGCCAGGTCATCTGGCGGCCGCCCAGCACGTGCAGGTGCAGGTGAAAGACCGTCTGGCCGCCGTTCCGACCCGTGTTGGCCACCACCCGATAGCCCGATTCGGCGATGCCCTTCTTCCTGGCCACAAGGGTCGCCGCATCGAGCAGACTCGCCAGGAGCGCGCGATCGCCCGCTTCTACATCATTCAACGCGACGACGTGCCGTTTCGGGATCACCAGCACGTGGACCGGCGCCTGCGGATTGACGTCGTCAAAGGCCAGGATCTCGTCATCCTGCATGACGACCTTCGACGGGATCTGACCGGAGCCGATCTTGCAGAAGAGGCAGTCGCTCATGTGGTCCCCCGCGACGCTTTCTCCTGCAATCCGCTCTGGCCGAACCGCCGGGCCAGTTCCTGGTAAACCTCGGTCGGCGGCACTTCGTGATAGCCGAGCGCGACCAGCAAGTGGAACAGCAGGTCGGCCGACTCGTGCACGATCTCCTCGCGCTTCTGTCCCTTCGAGGCCAGGATCACTTCGCCGGCTTCCTCCGTCACCTTCTTGAGAATCTTGTCCTGCCCCGCGGCCAGCAGCGACGCCACGTAGGATTCAGGGGTCGGCGCGCGCTTGCGTTCCAGGATGGTCTCGTACAGGCGATCCAGCACGCCCCCGTGCGCCTCGGCGGTTTTGGCGCCGCCTTCGCAGGAAGCCGTGAGGTCCGAGAGTCGCGTGAAGAAGCAGGCGCGCTCGCCCGTGTGGCACGCGGGCCCGTCCGGCGTGACCGTGATCAGCAGGGTGTCCTGGTCGCAATCGACGAAGACCTCCCGGACCCGCTGGCGGTGGCCGGAGGTCGCGCCCTTCTCCCACAACTCCTGCCGGGAGCGGCTCCAGAAATGCGCGATGCCGGTCTCCAGGGTCTTCTCCAGGGCCTCGCGATTCATGTAGGCGACCATCAGCACCGTCCCGTCGCGCCAGTCCTGGAGGATCGCGGGGATCAGCCCCTTCTCGTCGAACTTCAGCGCCGAGATCGCCGCGGCGTCCATTACACGGCCCTCACCGGAACGCCCCGGGTCCGCAAGTAGTCCTTGGCCTCGCGGATCGTGTGCTGGCGATAGTGGAAGATCGAGGCGGCCAGCACGGCGTCCGCCTTGCCCTTCGCGAAACCTTCGTACAGGTGCTCTAGTGTGCCCGCGCCGCCGGAAGCGATGACCGGAATCTCGACGGCGTCGGCGATAGCGGCGGTCAGGGCCAGATCGTATCCTTCCTTCGTGCCGTCCCGATCCATGCTGGTCAGGAGAATCTCGCCGGCACCGAAGGAGGCCATCGTGCGCGCCCAGTCGACGGCGTCCAGCCCCGTGGGTCTCCGCCCCCCGTGCGTGAACACTTCCCAGCCGCCACCCGACCGCTTCGCGTCATTCCCCACCCGCTTCGCGTCGATGGCCACCACGATGCACTGGGTGCCGAAGCGCTCGGCCGCCTCCTTGACGAACTCAGGACGCTGCACGGCGGCCGTATTGATGCTCACCTTGTCGGCGCCGGCCCTCAGCAGGTCGCGGATGTCGTCGAGCGTGCGCACGCCCCCGCCGACCGTCAGCGGCATGAAGACCTGCTCGGCCGTGCGGGAGACCACGTCGATGAAGATCTTGCGCTCCTCGTGGGACGCCAGGATGTCGAGGAAGCAGAGCTCGTCGGCGCCCTCCGCGTCATAGGCGCGGGCCGCCTCGACCGGGTTGCCGGCGTCCTTGAGGTTCACGAACCCGACTCCCTTGACGACGCGGCCCTCCTTCACGTCCAGGCACGGAATGATGCGCTTGGCCAGCACGCAACGCCCCTTTCGCCCTCTCAATTCGCGGCGGCCATCGCCGACCGCAGATCGAGCAGGCCTTCGTAGAGAGCCTTCCCAAGGATCGCGCCGATCACTTTCGGCCCGAGCGCGCGCAGCCGGCGGAGGTCCTCCGTCCGCGTGATGCCGCCGGAGGCGATCAGCGGCACCGGACAGGCCTCCGCCATGCGCCGCAGGCCTTCCAGATTCGGTCCTTCCAGCATGCCGTCCCGCGCAATGTCGGTATAGATCACGGCGTACACGGGCAAGCCCGCCAGCCGGCCGACGAAGTCGGCGGCGTCGAGATCGGCCACATCGGTCCAGCCCTGCACCGCGACCTTGCCGCCTTTGGCGTCCACGCCGACGATCACGCGTCCGGGAAAGCGCCTGCAGGCCTCCGCAAGAAGTGGCTGGTCACGGACGACCGCGGTGCCGAGCACGACCCGTTCCACTCCTGACGAGAGATACGACTCGACTGTCTCAAGCGTCCGGATGCCCCCGCCGACCTGCACCGGAATGGTCACGGCCTTCAGGATCGCCTCGATCGCCGAACGGTTGCGCGGGGAGCCCTCGACGGCCCCATTCAGGTCCACGACGTGCAGGACCTGCGCGCCTTCCTCCGCCCAGCGGCGGGCGACCTCCACCGGTTCCTGCGAATACACCGTCTCCTCCTGCATCCGCCCCTGGCGAAGTCGCACACAGCGCCCGTCCTTGAGGTCGATGGCGGGAATCACGATCACGGCGCGGCACTCGCCTCGCCCAGTCTCCGCTGAATCTGGTAGCCCAAAGGGAACCCGCGCAGCACATGGTCAACGGCGGAGTCGGCGAGCTGGTCGACCGTCAGGAACCGCGCCCCGCGTTCGAGGAAACCGGACAGGTCTTCGGTCAGCGGACGCTGCCTTTCGTAATATTCCCCAGTCCACAGGGTCTTGCCGTCCTTGACGCTGACGAGCCGGACCGCGAACCCGACCGCGGCGGCGTCTTCCGCCCGCTCCAGGCCGACCGCGCTCCCTTTCCGTTCCTGATAGACCTCGACGGTCCCCTCCAGCACGGCGCCCACATCCAGCCGCTCCCCCAGGTCCCGAAGCAAGCCGCGGCCGGCCACCGACGCCGTGACAGATGGCATCGCTTCACGAACGATCTGGGAAGGAACGACCGCGAGCCCCTCCCGGTTGTTCAGCTTGAGGTAGAACAGGTCGGCCAGCTTCTCGCCGGCGACGGGAGGCGGCGCCAGCGCCGCGTACCCTCTCCGCTGCCCCGGCGTGGCCGGCGAAACCATGAACGGGAGCACGGCGATCCGCAGGATGCGGTATTGCTCGATCTGCGGCGCGGTAATCGTCTCCGACGTGGTCGCTCCGCATCCGGTGATTGCGCCCATCAGCGCGGCGGCCAGGAACAGCGTGCGTTTCCTCATGCAAGACTCCCGAAGTTCCGGATGATCCGCAGGCCTTCCTGCTGGCTCTTCTCCGGATGAAACTGGCAGGCGAAAATGTTGTCGCGCGCGATGCTGGACACGAAGGGCTTTCCGTAGTCGGTCATCGTGCAGGCCACGGCCCGGTCGTCCGGGACCACGTAGTACGAGTGGACGAAATACATGAAGGCGCCGTCGGGCACGCCCTCGAGCACGGGCGGCCGCTTCCCGATCGCGATCGCGTTCCATCCCATGTGCGGCACCTTCAGACGGGCCGGGGAGCCGTTCGACGGGAACCGCACGACCTTGCCGGGAATGACGCCGAGCCCGCGGTGCGTGCCGAACTCCTCGCTCTCGGTGAACAGCAATTGGAACCCGAGGCAGATGCCCAGGAACGGCTTGCCCGCGGCGATCGCCCTCGTG
>CAZMPH010000085.1:0-8946 GCA_964568195.1 uncultured Nitrospirales bacterium
GCCCAGGACGATGGACGAGCTGGTCACCCTTCCTGGCGTGGGACGCAAGACGGCCAACGTCGTGCTCGGCAATTGCTTCGGAGTGCCCTCGGTGGTCGTCGACACGCACGTGAAGCGCGTCACCCAGCGGCTGGGGCTAGTGGATACGGATGACCCCGAGAAGATCGAGCGCGCGCTGCAGCGCGCGCTGCCGAAGGCCTCCTGGACGAGGGGCTCGCACCAGCTGCTGCTGCACGGGCGGCATATCTGCCGGGCACGCGCGCCCCAATGCCATGAATGCCGGCTGTATGCGCTATGCCCCTGGGAAGGGAAGCGTCCTACATGATCCGCAGCATGACCGGGTATGGCCGGGCCGAAGGCCGTCATAAAAGCACGCCGATCACCGCGGAGGTCCGGTCGGTGAATCATCGCCACAGCGAGGTCGTGGCGAAAGTGCCCCGCGCTTTGCAGGCCCATGAGGACCGGATCCGAAATCTGGTCCAGTCCCACGTGGCTCGCGGGCGGGTGGATGTGACGGTGAACTTCAGTGGCGAGCGGGATCCCGGGCGGGGGCTTGTTCTGGACCGAGCGCTGGCACGCCGGTACCGCGCGCTGCTCAAAGAACTGCAGCGGGAACTCGGTCTGAAGGGGGCGCTGGATGTGGCGCTGCTGGCCGGTTTTCGGGATATCATCAAGCCGGCCGAACTGGCGGCCGAAGACCCCGGAACGGCGCGCGCGGCGGAAAAGGTGTTGGAGCAGGCGCTGAAGGCGCTGGATCGCATGCGCCGGCATGAGGGCCGTACGCTGGAGCGGGACCTGCTGGCCCGGCTGCAGGAGATCGCCGGACATCTGCGGACGGTCCGGCTCCGGTTGCCCGACATCGTGCAGGAGCGACAGGCGCGATTGCAGGAACGGGTCAATCGGTTGCTGGAAAACTCGGGCGGAGGAAAGGACGGGGTGGACCAGAGCCGGGTTGCGCAGGAAGTGGCGTTGCTGGCCGATCGGAGCGACGTGAGCGAGGAGCTGACCCGGCTGGACAGCCATCTGGACCAGTTCAGGAATTTTCTTCACAAGTCGGAGCCGGTGGGACGCAGCTTGGACTTCCTGCTGCAGGAGATGAACCGGGAGGTCAACACGATCGGCTCGAAGGTTGGCGACACGGCCGTGACGCAGGAGATCGTCGCGCTCAAGGCGGAATTCGAGAAGATCCGCGAGCAGGTGCAGAATGTCGAGTAGCAGCGTTCCCGACAGGCGCCGTCATGGGACGCTCTTCGTCGTGTCGGCTCCTTCCGGTGCAGGCAAGACCTCTCTCTGCCATGAGCTCGTCACACTCCTGCCGGACTTGCGCTATTCTGTCTCGTGCACTACGCGTAAGCCTCGCCCGGGCGAGGTGGAATCCCACGATTACCACTTCGTGGACGAGGCGACGTTCCGGGGTATGATCAAGGAGGGCGCGTTCCTCGAGTGGGCCGAGGTCTACGGAAACCTCTACGGGACTCTCCGGGCACCCATCCGGGAGTGGATCGCGCAGGGGATCGATGTCCTGCTCGACATCGATACCCAAGGGGCGTTGCAGATACGGCGGTATGAGCCGGAGGCGGTTTCGATCTACATCCTGCCGCCGTCCTTGGAGGCGCTCCGCCGCCGTCTGGAGGATCGGAAAGGGGACTCCCCCGACGAGATCGCCGGGAGGCTGAAAAAGGCAAAAGACGAAGTGAAGCATTATCATGATTATATGCATGTTATTATAAATGATGACTTTAAGTTTTCGGTTCGTCAGCTCGAGGCGATTGTGCTGGCCGAGCGTACGAGGACGGCTGTGCTGGACCTGTCCGTCCTGGAAGAGAACTTGTTAGGGAATGAAGGGGGACATTAATGGACGCGTTATCGCTGTTGCCGGATTATCAGAAGTTGCCCATTGAGTCGCGAAGCCGATTGGTCATCATCACGGCCCAGCGGGCTCGGCAGTTGATGCAGGGCGCCCGTCCTGCGCTGCCGACCAAGCACACCAAGCCCACGACGATCGCGCTGGAGGAAATGCTGAAGGGTAAAATTAAATTCCTCGTCGGCAAGGAGGCGCAAAAGGCCATGAAGGAGGCCCGCAAACAGCGCGAGCGCGAGCTTGAGAAGCTGACCATGGCCCAGGTCGTGGGAGCGGACGCCGCCGAGATCAAGAAGGACTTGAGCGTCGTTGTGGACGACTCTCCCAAGCCGGTGGCGGCGAGTGAAGACGACTGACCGCATCTCCCGGGCACCGAGCGGGCGCTTCCGGGAGAAGACTATCGTGCTGGGCGTGACGGGGAGCATCGCCGCGTACAAGGCGGTGTCTCTCGCGCGCCGTCTGATGGCTGAAGGGGCGGCCGTGCACGTCGTCATGACGCACACTGCGCAGCGGTTCATTGCGCCGCTGACCTTTGGGGCCGTCACCGGTCACCCGGTTGGTACAGACCTTTTTGCATCATCCGACGCCCCTCCCGCTAGTATGGTCATGCCGCACCTCGCGCTGGCGGAATCGGCCGATCTGATTGCGATCGCGCCCGCGTCGGCCCATTGCGTGGCGAAGCTAGCGCATGGTCTCGCCGATGATTTGCTCTCCACGCTGGTGCTGGCGGCGGAATGCCCGGTGGTGGTGGCGCCGGCCATGGACGGCGGCATGTGGACCCACCCGGCGGTGCGCGACAACGTGCGGACGCTCAGACAGCGCGGTGTCACTGTGCTAGAGCCTGAGATGGGGCCGTTGGCCTCCGGACGGGTCGGCAAGGGGCGTCTTCCGGAAGAAGACGTGATCCTGTCGGCGATCTCGGGGGCGTTGCATCCCGTCAAGGACTTCAGAGGACGGCGCGTGCTCATCACAGCCGGTCCGACGCAAGAAGCGCTCGACCCTGTCCGGTTCATCTCGAACCGCTCCTCCGGGAAGATGGGCTGGGCGCTCGCCGAAGCCGCGCGCGACCGCGGAGCCGAAGTAGTCCTGATTGCGGGCCCCACCGGCCTGCCGCCGGTTCCCAACGCGACCATTGTGCCGGTCGTGACCTCCGAGGAAATGCGGAAGGAAGTGATCGCCAGGTTTTCGGATTCCGATGTCCTGATCATGGCGGCGGCGGTCGCCGACTTCAGGCCCGCCAGTCCGGCCCGTGGAAAAATTCCGAAGGGGCGTGGGCCGCGAGCGCTGACTCTCGAACCGACGCCGGATATCTTGACGGACCTGCCGCTGCGCCGGGCCGGTCAGCTCGTCGTCGGTTTTGCGGCCGAAACCGGCGATCTCGTCGAGCGCGCCCGGGCCAAGCTGCGCAGAAAGACGCTGGACCTGATCGTGGCCAACGATGTCACGGAGCTTGGGGCCGGGTTCGCCACCGAGACGAACCGGGCGACTCTGCTCGATCGAGCGGGCCGCTGCGATGCGCTGCCGCTCATGTCCAAACTGGAACTGGCGCATCGGATCCTTGACGCTGTCCTGGAGTTTCCGACTGATTCGGTTGCATAAAGGAGGGACCGACTAATGGCGGAATCGGCATCACGTGCGTTTATGACTGAAGCCAAGGAACTTGCGGACGCGGGTCATTTCGGCAAGGCGATCGAGGTTCTCCAGCAAGGGTTGAAGAAATTTCCCAAAATGGTGAGCGCCCGGGTGTTGCTCGGAGAAATCTATTGGACGTCTGGGGACGCTTCGCTGGCGCGGGTGGAACTGGAGCAGGTCATCAAGACCACGCCGGACAATTTCGCCGCCCACCGCAAACTGGCTCTGATTTATCGTGATGTGGGGGACAAGCATGCGGTGGCCAAGGCATGCGAAGCCGTACTCCAGGCCAACCCTAAGGATCGCGAGATGAAGGACTTGCTCGAGAAAATACTGGGAGGGCCCGCCGGGGAAAAACCCAAAGAAGAAGCCAAGGTGGCACCGTCGAAGAAAGCGAAAGGTAAAGATGCGCCACCGGCTCCTGCCGACGAAGAGAGTGCGTTGGTCATGGAGGGCTCGAAGGAGGAGACCGACAGCGAGACGCTGGCGGAGCTTTACATCAAACAGGGGCATCGCGACAAGGGCCTTGAGGTCTATCGTCGTCTTGTCGAAAAGGATCCCGACAACATGAAGCTGCACGAGCGGATTATGGCGCTGGAAGAAGGAGAAGCTTCGCAGGAGATGCCGGCCCCGGCCTCGCGCAAGGCCCGCATCCGCCGCTTGGAAGGATGGCTCTCCGTGATCCGGGAGCGGCGCCAGTCGTGAACGTTCTCGTCCTCCACGGCCCGAACCTCAATCTGTTGGGCGCTCGTGAAACAGACGTCTACGGAACGGTCACGCTGGACAAAATCAACGGGGAGGTGGAGTCTCTGGCGCGAGAACTCGGCGTGGCCGTCACGATTCACCAGTCGAACGGTGAGGGCGAATTGGTGGAATGGATCCAGAAAGCCAGGGGCCGGTACGACGCGCTCGTGATCAATCCCGGAGCATACACCCACACGAGCATCGCCCTGCGGGACGCCGTGGCGGGAGTCGGGATTCCGACCGTCGAGGTGCATCTGTCCAACATCTACCGCCGCGAGGAATTTCGCCAGCATTCCTATGTCGCTGGGGTGGCGGTCGGCCAGATATCGGGCTTCGGCGCGGACAGCTACGCGTTGGGGCTCAGGGCCGCCGTCGCGCATCTGCGGGCGCAGCAGGCGACAACCAAAAAGTAGCAGACATGCACCAGGAGAAGGAGAGAGACACACGTGATCTCAACGTCGGAATTTCGAAATGGCGCGAAACTCGAACTGGACGGGGAGCCGTTCACGATCATCGAGTTTCAACACGTCAAACCGGGCAAAGGCGGGGCCTTTGTGCGGACCAAATTGAAGAGCCTCAAATCGGGCAACGTCATCGAGCGGACGTACCGGTCGGGAGAAAAACTGCCGTCGCCCGATCTGGACGAGCGAGAGATGACTTTTCTCTACGTGGAGGGCGGTCAGTACACCTTCATGGACACCACGACCTACGAGCAGCTGACGTTCAGCCGGGATCATCTGGGCGACGGCTGGGATCTGCTCAAGGAAAACATGACCGTCAAGCTGTTGCTCCATAAGGGGGAGCCGATCGGCATGGAACTGCCGGTGTTCGTCGAGCTCAAGGTCGTCAAGACCGATCCGGGAGTGCGCGGGGATACGGCCTCCGGCGGATCGAAGCCTGCCACGCTCGAAAGCGGGGCGACCATCAAGGTGCCGCTCTATCTTGATGAGGGCGTGGTGGTCAAAGTCGATAGCCGTACCCGCGAATACGTGGAACGAGCCTGATGAAAGGCCGTACATCCAAGCCTGTCAAGAAGGCGGCGAAGCCGGAACCGAAGCCGCGCCCGGACGCCCTGGTGGAACCGAAGGTCCTGCACGATCTGATCGCGGTCTTCCAGAACGCGAATGTGAGTGATCTCGAAGTGGAACGGAACGGGCTCCGCATCCGGCTGCGGCGGGAGGGGGCGGGGACTCCTCTCTCTCCAGTCGAGGTGTCCGTCGTCCCGGGCACGGGCTCGACGGAGGCGCAGCCGGCCGAGCAGCCAACCGAAGGGCTGGTCACGATGCGCTCGCCCATCGTGGGCACCTTCTACCGGTCGGCCTCCCCCTATGCCGAGTCCTATGTGGAAGAAGGCGCGTACGTGAAGAAGGGCCAAGTGCTCTGCATCGTCGAGGCGATGAAACTGATGAACGAAATCGAGTCCGAGGTGGATGGGCGCGTGGTCAAGATCCTGATGGAGAACGCCAAGCCGGTCGAATACGGCGAGCCGCTCTTTCTCATCGAGCCGGGTGCGCAGCCGGAGGGCTGAAGGGTGTTCAAGAAAATCCTCATCGCCAACCGCGGCGAGATCGCAGTGCGGGTCATCCGGGCCTGCAAGGAACTCGGCATCCGCAGCGTGGCCGTCCATTCGGAGGTCGACAAGGACTCCGTCCATGTGCGGCTCGCGGACGAGCACCTGTGTATTGGCCCCCCCGACCCCGCGCTGAGTTATCGTAACATCCCCAACATCCTGAGCGCGGCCGAGATCACGGCGTGCGACGCCATTCATCCTGGGTACGGCTTCCTGGCCGAGAATGCCCACTTCGCCGAGGTTTGCGAGTCCATCGGGATCAAGTTCATCGGCCCGACGTCCGAGCACATTGCCACCATGGGGGACAAGTCTAAGGCGCGCGACCTCATGATCAAGCATGGACTGCCGGTGCTTCCGGGCAGCGAGGGTGAGATCGCCAGCGAGCAGGAAGCCGCGGCGGTGGCCGCCAAGATAGGCTATCCGGTCATCATTAAAGCGTCCGCGGGCGGAGGCGGGCGCGGGATGCGCGTGGTGAACAAGGAGGACGAGCTGGCCCACGCGTTTCAGGCGGCCCGGGCGGAAGCGGCGGCGGCGTTCGGCGATCAGGGCATGTACGTGGAGCGGTATTTCCTCGAGCCGCGGCACATCGAAGTCCAGATCCTGGCGGATGAGAAGGGCCGTACGATCTCGCTGGGGGAGCGCGACTGCTCCGTCCAGCGCCGCCACCAGAAGCTCATCGAGGAAACGCCGTCGCCGGCGGTGGACGACCGTCTCCGCCGGGAGTTGAGCCGGGTGGCGGTCGAGGCGGCTCAGGCTGTTCGCTACCGCAACGCGGGCACTGTCGAGTTCCTCCTGGACAAGGACCGGCGCTTCTACTTCATGGAGATGAACACGCGGATTCAGGTCGAGCACCCCATCACGGAAGAGGTGACGGGCATCGATCTGATCAAGGAGCAGATCAAGATCG
Organism: uncultured Nitrospirales bacterium; assembly: GCA_964568195.1. Classification (GTDB taxonomy): domain Bacteria; phylum Nitrospirota; class Nitrospiria; order Nitrospirales; family NS-4; genus SCTG01. The sequence continues at coordinate 6,715 of CAZMPH010000085.1, forward strand.
CCGCCGGCATGGCGCTGTCCTGGAAGCAGCAGGACGTCAAGATCACCGGCCACAGCATCGAGTGCCGGATCAATGCCGAGTGTCCCGACACGTTCACGCCGTGCCCCGGACGGATCACGCAATACCATCCGCCGGGCGGGCCGGGGGTGCGGGTGGACACCGCGATCGAATCGGGCTCCGAAATCACGCCCTATTACGACTCCCTGATCGCGAAGCTGATCGTGCGCGGCCATACCCGGGAGGAGGCGCTGGCCCGGATGCGGCGGGCGTTGGACGAGTGCGTGATCGAGGGCATCAAGACCACGATCCCGCTGCACCGGCGGATCCTCGACGATCCCGACTTCCAGAAGGGACGCTTCTCCACGGCCTTCCTCGAACGGTTCATGTCTTCGCCCACCGCCAGCTGAATTTGGTTGCGTTGCACCCACCCACCCCGGACGTTATGTCACCCTCCCGCCCCGCGCCTGCCGAGGCAGGCTCCTGACCCGTGGGACGCATCCCTTTCCCGGCCGGTCTTTATCTCATTTTAGATCCTGCCATTGCGGGCGCCCGTCCCTTGGCCGATCTCGTCCGCGCGGCGCTCGATGCCAGGGTGAGGCTCTTTCAGCTCAGGATGAAGACTCCGGAGACGGGGAGGCTCTATGCGATGGCCGCTGCCTTATGCCCGCTGGTCCAGAAAGGCGGCGGGACTTTCATCGTGAACGATCGGGTGGATGTCGCAAAAGCCGTGGGAGCGGATGGTGTGCACCTTGGGCAGGGGGATTTGCCGCTGGCGGACGCGCGAAAGATCCTGGGACCCGACAAGCTGATCGGAATCTCGACGCATACGCTGGCGCAGGCTCTCGAGGCCGAAGCCGGCGGGGCGGACTACATCGGCTTCGGCCCCATCTTTCCGACGGCGACGAAGGCGAATCCGGATCCGGTGGTTGGCGTAGCCGGCCTCCGCGAGGTACGAGCCAAGGTGCGCATCCCGATCGTGGCCATCGGAGGGATCAATACCAAGAATGTCAGTGAGGTCGTCGTCACTGGCGCCGATTGCTGCGCAGTAATCTCCGCCGTATTGGCGACTTCCGATCCCCAAGCGGCGATTGCGGAGCTGGTCAAGGCGATAGAGAGCTGAGAGGTTGCTGTCGCTCTTCGCTATTTTCCCCTGGTCGCCTCTTTCTTGGCGATGTGGTCTGTCAGAAACGGGACCTTCTGCGCGGCGGGTGAGCCGGCAACCAACGGCGCCTCGAATTCCAGGCCCGTAGACTCCCCGCGCTGCCACACAATCGTGGCGTTGACGGCTTCGGTGATTTCCCGCCCACCCTCGGCTTGGAAGCGAAACCGCAATCCCACTTTGCTGCGGGGCTTCATCGGCTGCCGGATGTACAGCGCGACGCCGGTCCGGCTGATGTTCGCGTTGGCCCCCCAGAGCGGGTCGCCGCTGCCGGGGACTATCACGTCCACGCGAGAGACCAAGTAAAACCGCGGCATCACCCTGCGTTCTGGTTCGGCCATGTGAATCTCCCTACTTCCGATTGCGAGGTTTGGTTTTGGGCTTTGCAGCCGTTTTGGAGCTGTGGTTCGGAGCGGGTCTCGTCGTTGCATTGCTCTCCAGTGCCTTCAGCCGCTCTTCGATCTCGCGGAGCTGCTGGCGGAGTTCGGGCAGCTTGGCCACGATGGCCATGGACTTGAGCCATTCCAGGCGGGGCTGGACAGGGAAGCCGGCGACGACGTCCTTGGCCGCCACGTCGCGGTTCAGTCCCGACCGTGCCGCGATCATCGCAAGGTCTCCAACCGTCACGTGATCGGAGATGCCGGCCTGCCCGCCGACGATCACGTGATGCCCCGTCTTGCTGCTGCCGGCGATCCCGACTTGCGAGACCAGGATATTGTGCTCCCCGATTTCGACGTTGTGAGCGATCTGGACCAGGTTGTCCACCTTCGTGCCCCGGCGGATGATCGTCTTGCCGAACGTGGCGCGATCTACGGTCACGTTGGCGCCGAGCTCGACGTCATCTTCGATCACGACCGTCCCGACCTGCGGGATCTTGTGGTGCCGCCCGCCTTCCTGCACGTAGCCAAACCCGTCGCTCCCGATGACCGTGCCCGCGTGGATGATCACGCGATTGCCGATGGTGACGCCTTCCCGGATCGTCACGTTGGGGTGGATGACGCAGTCCTCGCCGATGACGCTCCCCGTGCCGACAAAGACGCCGGGATACAGGGTCGTGCCCGGCCCGATTTTCA
>CAZMPH010000086.1:0-8874 GCA_964568195.1 uncultured Nitrospirales bacterium
TCGCCGTCGAAGTCCCGGAACCCGGCTGTACGCCCTACGCTGCGTCTGGGCGCCCGACTCGGCGCCACCCGCTCGATTGCAACGGGTCGAGACGCCGTCGCAGCCCCGCAGAACCGGCTGTACGCGCCGCGCTCGGTCTGGGCGCCCGACTCGGCGCCACCCGCTTATTAGTTAAAGATACTTCTGCAGCGCGCGGCCGGTGTGGGAGGCCCGCTCCGTCACAATGGCCTCGGGGGGGCCCAGGGCCACGACCTCGCCGCCCAGGTCGCCTCCCTCCGGCCCCAGATCAATGATCCAATCGGCCGTCTTGATGACGTCCAGGTTGTGCTCGACGACGAGTACGGTGTGGCCGGCGTCCACCAGCCGATTCAGGACGGTCAGCAGCTTCTTGATGTCGTCCATGTGCAGGCCGGTGGTGGGCTCGTCCAGGATATAGAGCAGACCCTGGGCCGATCGGTTTCTGTGGGCTACGCCGACCAGCTCTCCCGCAATCTTGAGCCGCTGGGCCTCGCCCCCCGACAGCGTGGTCGCCGGCTGTCCCAAGCGGAGATAACCCAGGCCCACCGATGCGAGCAGGCGCAGCTTGACGCCGACAGCGAGTGATTCTGAGAAGAAGGCCTGCGCTTCGGTGACGGTCATGTTGAGCACGTCGTGAATGGTTTTGCCCCGGTGGTGCACCGCCAGGACTTTCGGTTGGAAACGTCGCCCCTCGCAGACATCGCACGTTGCATAGATGTCTTCGAAGAAATACATTTCCATCTTCTGCAGTCCCGAGCCCTGGCACGCCTCGCAGCGCCCTCCGACCGTATTGAATGAGAAATCGCCGGCCGTCAGGCCGGTCCGTCGGGCCTCCGGCAGGGCCGAAAAGAAGCGGCGGATGGCGTCGAAGGCCTTGATGTAGGTCGCCGGGTTCGACCGCGGCGTCCGGCCGATGGGTTCCTGGTCAATGAGCCGGACCCCGCGCAGGTGCTCGACCCCACCGATCGCTTCGAACCGGCCCATCGGGAGGGTCTCCACGCGGAATGCGCGGGCGAGGGCCCGATAGATGGTCTCCTGAACCAGAGTGCTCTTGCCCGATCCTGACACGCCGGTCACGCAGGTGAAGGTGCCCAGAGGAATCTTCACCGTGATGTTCTTGAGGTTGTGTTCGCCGGCGCCGACCAGCACGAGCGCGCGCCCCGTGCCCTTGCGGCGCTTGCGCGGCAGTGGGATCGTCTCCTGGCCGGTCAGGTAACGGGCGGTGAGCGCCGTCGGGTGGGCCAGGAACTCGGGGAACCGCGCGGCGCACACCACTTCGCCGCCTTTCTCACCGCCGGCCGGGCCCATCTCCACCACGAAGTGCGCGGCCTCGATCATGGTCCGGTCATGCTCGACCATGAGGACCGTGTTCCCGGCCTTGGCGAGGTCGCCCAGGATGCCGGCGAGGGTCGCGGTGTCGCGCGCGTGCAGCCCGATGGTCGGCTCGTCCAGGACGTACAGCGTGCCCGTCAACTGCGCGCCGAGTTGGGTCGCCAGGCTGATCCGCTGGGCCTCTCCGCCTGAGAGCGTCCGGGTTTGGCGCGAGAGAGTGAGATAGCCGAGTCCGACGCGGAGCAGGAATCCCAGCTTGGCGGTTAGCATGCTCAGGATGTCTTTGGCGATCTCTTGCTCGAGGGACGACAGGGACAGCAGTCTCACCCACTCGGCCGCGCCGACGATGGTCATGTCCGAGACTTCGGCGATGGTGCGGCTTCCGACCCGCACAGCCAGCGCCTCGGGACGCAGCCTCGTCCCGGCGCAGGATTCACAGGTCACCGGGCTGCGATAGCGGCTCAACAGCACGCGCACGTGCAGCTTGTAGCGCTTGCCCTCGAGGTACTCGAAGAAAGCGTTGATGCCTTCGAGCTTGTCGTCACCTTCCCAAAGGAGTTTCCGCTCAGCTTGGGTGAGCTTGTTATAGGGCTTCGAGAGGTCGAGCCCGCGCCGCTTGAAAGCCAGCAGCATTTCCTTCTGCCACCAGTCGGCCGAAGGCTTGGTCCAGGGCTCGATGGCGCCGCCCGCGAGGCTCTTGGTCTGATCGGGGACGATGAGGTCCTCGTCGTAGCGGAGGATGTTGCCGAAGCCCTTGCAGGCCAGGCAGGCTCCGAGCGGGTGATTGAAGGAGAAGAGCGCGGGCTTCGGCGTCTCGAAGGTCCGGCCGCAAGATTGGCAGCCGTAGGACTGGGCAAACCGGCGCCGGCCCACGCCGATGACCTCCACGGCGCATCGCCCGGTGCCTTCACGGAACGCCGTCTCGACCGTGTCCACGAGGCGCGCGCGCTCGTCCGGGCGGAGCACGAGGCGGTCCAGCACAACCTCCGTTTCAGCGGCGCCTTCCAATTGGGATGCCATCGCCGGTACGGCGTCCGGTGTCAGGTCCACGATGTCGTCGGCGATGCGGAGACGCACGTAGCCGCGGCGAATCAGATCCCGAATCAGCGGGAGTGGATCGATGTCGGCGCCGACCTGGACCGGAAACAGGATCATGGCCCGCGCTCCGGCGTGTTCGGTCAAGAGCGTTTCGGCGACATCGCCCGGCTGGTAGGAACGGGCTTCGGTGCCGCAATCCGGGCAGACGGGGCGCCCGATTTTCGCGAACAGGAGCCGGAGGAGGTCGGCGATCTCGGTCGTCGTGCCGCCTGTGGAGCGCGCGGTGCGGACGGGATTCTTTTGCTCGATGGCGATGGCCGGGCGGATGTGCTCGATCCGGTCCACGTCGGGCCGGTCGAGTTTTTCGAGGAACATGCGCGCGTAGGTGGACAGGGACTCGATGTAGCGCCATTGGCCCTCGGCAAAGATCGTGTCGAAGGCCAGCGAGGATTTGCCGGAGCCGGACACACCGGTGATGACCGTTATCCGGTCGTGCGGAATTCGCACGGACACATTTTTCAGGTTGTTCTGGCGCGCGCCGGCGATGATCAGCTCGTCCTGAGAGGCCATAGTTTTGTTCAGATCGTTCCCCGAAAAATGCCGAATCTCACGATGATATCACATCTTTCTCCTCATGATTTTTGCCTCACAAAGATTGAAATGTCCTGCCAAATTGGCCTCCGGCGACTTTCTTGTTGTTTTCCGTTAGGGCCTGCAATACGATTGCCCGACTTTGCAATCCTGTCCCATTCCGGCCTTTACCTCGAAAGGGCTGAAAGCCATGCAGGTACGTTTCTGGGGAACGCGCGGGTCCATCGCCGCGCCGGGAGAGAAAACCTCCAAGTACGGAGGGAATACCTCGTGCGTGGAAGTGCGCGCCGAGGACGGGACGGTGATTGTCTTGGACTGCGGGACCGGGGCCCGGGAATTAGGCGAACACCTTCTCAGCTCCGCAGTCGGGCCCCTGCGGCTCCACATGTTCATCGGGCACACCCATTGGGACCACATTCAAGGCTTCCCGTTCTTTGCCCCGGCCTTTCTGCCCGATACCGAATTGAACATCTACGCGCCCGCGGGCTTCCAGCGCCGCGTGGAGGACGCCATCGCGGGGCAGATGCAGTATTCCTACTTCCCCGTCACGCTCCGCGACCTGCGCAGCCGCATCCACTTCACCGAATTGGAGGAGGGGTTCTTTCGCGTCGGTGACGTGCTGGTCCAGACGCAATACCTGAATCACACCGCGCCGACGCTCGCCTACCGCCTCTCCAGCGGTGGCGCCACCGTGGCGTACGTGACGGATCACGAGCCTTTCTGGAAGCCGACGGGCCGAACGTTTCGCCATCCCGGCGATCAGCGGCATCTGTCTTTCCTGGAAGGAGCCGATCTCATCATCCACGACGCCCAATACAGCGAAGAAGAATACGCCGGCAAGATCGGATGGGGGCACAGTCCCGTGGAGTACGCCACCGACATCGCGCTGACCACGGGGAGCAGCCGCCTGGCGCTGTTTCATCACGATCCCGCGCATGACGACGCGACGGTGGCGCGCCTGGAAGCGATGGCTCGGGAACGCGCTGCTGCGGTGAGCCGATCGCTGGAGGTGTTTGCGGCCGCGGAAGGGCTTACACTGGACATACGCGGAAGCGGACGCTCGACCCCCGTCGCCGCGGTGTCGGCTCTCCGGCATCCGCCGGTTGCCGGCAAACGCGTCCTGGTGGTCAGTTCCAGCGAGACCGAGATCGCGACCATCGGTCAGATACTGGCCGAGGATAATCTCGTCCTGCTGCCCACGTCCGACATGAGGACCGCTCTGGCGAACGCTCCTGAAGTCTACCTGGACATGGCCATCATCGACGGACACCTTCCCGACGGTGATGGCGCGGACTTGATCAAGCCCTTGCGCGCGCAGATGAAGTGCCCCGATCTGCCGATCATCCTGCTGACTGAGGGGATGGATGCGGTGGACGACGAGCGCATCGGCGGGGCGGCGGCCGCCGACTGTCTGGCCAAGCCCTTCAGTCCGCCGATGCTCCGTACACGGGTGCTGGCGTGGCTGACCCGTGCCACGGCGCCGGAAGGCCCCCGTTCCACCGGCAAGGTCAGCTCCGGCATGGCCAGGCGTTCGACCGACGAGCGCGCGCTCGACGCCATAGTTGGAGGCGCGAAGGGGGCTGCCTCCGCCGCAACCGATGCCGATACGCTCGCGATGATGCCGCTGTTCCGGTCGCTCGACCGGGAGCAACTCCTGAATCTGGTGGCTCGGGCCGACGAAAAGGTCTTCACGGCGGGTAACGTCGTCATCTACCAGGGCGAGCCGACCGATTCGCTCTACGTGGTGCTTTCAGGACGGATGCGCGTCCTGCAGTCGACGTTTGAAAGCCCCCTCGCCGGCCAGGTTCTCGCGGAGATCGGCTATGGGGAAATTTTCGGCGAGCTGGGGGTGCTGACCGAGCAGCCACGGTCGGCGACGGTCGTGGCGGTGGAGCATACGCGCTGTCTCGCGCTCTCTCCGGACGATTTCATGCAGGTCCTGCAGCGGACGCCGGACATGGCTATCGGCGTGCTCCGTTTGCTGGCTCGGAGGCTGTACAACGCGGACCGCCTGCTCGCGCGCTATGCGCCGGATCCGCTCACGGGCCTTCTGGGCAGGCAGGCGTTCCATGACCATTATCAGCGTCTGGCGGCCGGGCCCCGGCGCCGCCGCAGCGGCGTGGTGCTGATGGCCCTGGACATCGCCCATCTGAAGACGATCAACGATCGCTTCGGGTACATGATCGGTGATGAAGTGCTGCGGACCGTGGCCGATGCCCTCAAGGAAGCGACCCGCACCACGGATCTTGTGGCCCGTTACGGGGGAGACGAATTCGCCGCGCTGTTGGTGGACGCCGGTCCCGCCCATACCGACGTGATCGTCAACCGCGTGCAGGAGAAACTCTCCGCCCTGGCCGCTCGCCGCGGTCTCCCGCTGACGGTTCAGTGCGCGATCGGCGTCGCCGGCAGTCAGGAGCCCCCCGCGACCGCCGACGAACTCTTGTGGCTGGCGGACGAGGATCTTCGCCGCCGCTGAGTCTCCTCCCGAACGCTCTCTCCGGTTTTCATGAACCCGCAGAACGCTTCAGATTATTTGACAAAATCGGTCATGTGACATAGAATCCAAACTTTCCGAGGAGGAGAGGATTGGACGAGAGCTTCTTTAGAATCAATCGGTTACCGCCTTACGTGTTCAATGAGGTGCAGGCGCTCAAGCTGCAGGCACGTCGGCGCGGAGAGGACATCATTGACTTCGGCATGGGCAATCCCGACGAGCCGACGCCTCCACACATCGTGGACAAGCTCATCGAGGCCGCCAAGAACCCGAGAAATCATCGATATTCCGCCTCGCGGGGCATCACCAAGCTGCGCCATGCGATCACCGCCCGGTACCAGCGCAATTATGGCGTGGAACTCGACCCCGATACGGAAGCGATCGTCACGATCGGCTCCAAGGAAGGGCTGGCGCATCTGGCGCTGGCGATGGTGACGCCCGGCGACGTGGTGCTGACCCCCACGCCGACCTATCCGATTCATCCCTACAGCGTCATCATCGCGGGCGGCGAAGTGCGCGGCATTCCGTTGCGCCAGGACAGCGATTTCTTCGAGGATCTGACGAAGGCCTACCGCCGGACGCTGCCTCGTCCCAAGATGCTGATTCTCAACTTCCCGCACAATCCGACCACCGCCGTCGTGGACCTGGCGTTCTTCAAGAAGGTCGTGGCGTTCGCGCAGGAAAACAACGTCTTCGTGGTGCACGATCTGGCGTACGCGGACATTGTCTTCGACGGGTACAAGGCGCCGAGTTTTCTTCAGGTGCCCGGCGCCAAGGACGTGGGCGTGGAGTTCTTCACCCTGTCCAAGAGCTACAACATGCCCGGCTGGCGCGTCGGCTTCTGCGTCGGCAATCCCAAGATGGTCGGGGCGCTCCAGAAGATCAAGAGCTACCTTGACTACGGCATCTTCCAGCCGATCCAGATCGCCGCGATCATCGCGTTGAACGGGCCACAAGATTGTGTCCGGGACACCGTCAAGCTGTATCGGGACCGCCGCGATGCGCTGGTGGAGGGGCTCAATCGCATCGGGTGGAAGGTCGAGAAGCCTCTGGCGACCATGTTCGTCTGGGCCCCGATCCCGGACGCGTACCGTTCCATGGGGTCGCTGGAGTTCTCCAAGCTGCTCCTGCACGAGGCGAAAGTGGCGGTGTCGCCAGGGATTGGGTTCGGCGAGTACGGGGACGACCACGTCCGGTTCGGTCTCGTGGAGAACGAGCATCGCACGCGGCAGGCGATCCGCGGCATCAAGAAGGCGCTCAAGCTCTCCGGTGGGGAAGAATAGGCGGGCGACTTCGTGAAGGACCGCATCGCAGTCGGCTTGATCGGGTTCGGCACCGTGGGGACCGGCGTCGCCAAGGTGCTCACCTCCAATGCGGGATCCATCCGCCGGCGGCTCGGTGTGCCGCTGGACTTGGTCAAGGTCGCCGATCTCAACCTCACGGCGGACCGCGGCATCACCCTTCCGGCGGGTGTTCTGACCGCGCGCGCGCGCGAGGTCATCGAGGACCCCCGCATCGACATCGTCATCGAACTGATCGGCGGCTACGATCCGGCCAAGCGGTTCCTGCTCGACGCGATAGCCAAGGGCAAATCCGTCGTCACCGCCAACAAGGCGTTGCTGGCCGTCCATGGCGAGGAGCTCTTCCAGGCGGCCGCGCGCGCCAAAGTAGACATCGGTTTTGAGGCGAGCGTCGGCGGCGGGATCCCCATCGTGCGCACGCTGACCGAGGGGCTCGCGGCGAACCGCATCCTTTCGCTGTACGGCATCGTCAACGGCACGTCGAACTACATCCTGACCAAGATGACCGAAGCCGGCCGTTCGTTCGAAGCGGTGCTGGCGGAAGCGCAGAAGGCGGGCTACGCGGAGGCCGATCCGACCTTCGACATCGCCGGGACGGACGCGGCCCACAAGCTGGCGATCCTGATTAATCTCGCGTTCGGGACGCCGGTGAATTTCAAGGACGTGTATGTGGAGGGTATCGCCGGGATCGCGCCGATGGACATCGCCTATGCGACCGAGTTCGGGTACACGATCAAGCTGCTGGCGATCGCCAAGCTCCACGAAGGCGGAGCGGGCGGCGGTGCCGCCGAACTCGAAGCGCGCGTGCATCCGACCATGATCGCGAGCGATGCGCCGATCGCGCGGGTGGGCGGCGTGTACAACGCAATCCAGGTTACGGGAGACGCCGTGGGCGACATCATGCTGTACGGCCGTGGCGCCGGCTCGCTGCCGACCGCCAGCGCTGTGGTGAGCGACGTCATCGATATGGCGCGGAACATCCTCACGGGGTCCGTCGGGCGCGTCCCGTCATGCGCGTTTCAGATGGATCAGCGGCGGCCGCTGCGCATCCGCCCGATCGACGAGGTCGGCAGTCTCTACTACCTGCGGTTCATGGTCCTGGACAAGCCCGGGGTTCTCTCTCAGCTCTCCGGCGTGCTGGGGAAACACGAGATCAGCATCTCGTCGGTCTTGCAGCGGGGGCGCAAGGATGGGCAGACCGTGCCGGTGGTCATGACGACGCATATGGCGGTCGAGCGCAAGATGCAGGCGGCGCTCAGAGAGATCGCGGCGTTCCCGTTCGTGTCGGGTCAGACCACGCTCGTCCGGATCGAAGGCGAGGATCGGTGACATGAGCGCCTGGCGAGGGATCATTGAGGAGTACCGTGCATATCTGCCCGTGAGCGTGTCCACACCGGTGGTCACGCTGGGGGAGGGGAATACCCCGCTGGTACGTGCGCCCCGTCTCGCTGAAGCGATCGCTCCGCGGCTCGATCTCTATCTCAAGTTCGAGGGCGCCAACCCGACCGGCTCCTTCAAAGACCGGGGCATGACGCTGGCGATCTCCAAGGCGGTGGAGGAGGGCGCGCGCGCGGTCATCTGTGCCTCCACCGGCAACACGTCGGCGTCGGCGGCCGCCTACGGCGGACGGGCCGGGCTCCAGGTCTACGTGCTGATCCCCGAGGGCAAGATCGCGCTGGGCAAGCTCGCGCAGGCGATGATGCACCGCGCGACGGTGCTCCAGGTCCAGGGGAATTTCGATCAGGCCCTGACGATCGTCAAGGAGATCTCGACCAAGTACGGGATCATCCTGGTGAACTCGGTCAATCCCTACCGGCTGGAGGGACAGAAGACGGCGGCGTTCGAGGTCTGCGATCAACTGGGAGACGCGCCGATGTACCATTTCCTGCCGGTGGGAAACGCCGGCAACATCACCGCGTATTGGAGGGGGTACCAGGAATACCACAGAGACAGCAAGTGCACGAGGCTCCCGCGCATGATGGGGTTTCAGGCCGCAGGCGCCGCGCCCATCGTGTTGGGACATGTCGTAGAGAAGCCCAAGACGATCGCGACGGCCATCCGCATCGGCAACCCGGCCAGTTGGGTACAGGCGGTGAAGGC
>CAZMPH010000087.1:0-8845 GCA_964568195.1 uncultured Nitrospirales bacterium
AAGATCACCGGCAACATGGCCTTTAAGGATGCCATCCTGAAGGCCAAGCCCGTTCTGTTGGAACCGATCATGCGTGTGGAAGTGGTGACCCCGAACGAATACACGGGCGATGTCATCGGCGATCTCAATTCGCGCCGCGGGCATATCGTCGGGATGAACACCCGCGCGACCGCGTCGGTCGTGGAGGCCGCGGTGCCGCTCGCAACCATGTTCGGCTACGCGACGGTCGTGCGCTCGAAGACCCAGGGGCGTGCCACCTTCACGATGGACTTCAAGGAATACCAGGCCTGTCCCAAGCCGGTGCAAGAGGCGATCATCGCCAAGTACACCGGCAAGGCCTGACGATCCCGCCGTTCTCAGAACTCCCGCACGGTATTTCTGCTACAATCGAGTGACACATGAGCCGTTCTATTCCCATGGTGCAGGAACCGCGGCCGCGGCTCCCTGCGTGGTTCAAGGTCCGGTTTCGGGAGGGGCCTGATTACCGGGAGATCCGGCGGCTCACGAAGGAACTGAACCTCCACACGATCTGCGAAGAAGCACGCTGCCCGAACGTCTGGGAATGCTGGAACAGCCGGACGGCCACCTTCCTGATCCTCGGCGATGTCTGTACCCGCCGGTGCCATTACTGCGCCGTCACCACCGGGCGGCCTCTTCCCCTGGATGAAACGGAGCCCGATCGGGTCGCGTCGGCCGTCAAGGCACTCGGTCTCCGCCATGCCGTCATCACGTCGGTGAATCGCGACGATCTGTCCGACGGCGGCGCGCGCATCTTCGCTGAGACGATCCGGGCTGTCCGGCGGGAACTGCCGACCTGCACGCTCGAAGTCCTCATTCCTGATTTTCTGGGGGATGACGCCGCGCTGGAGACGGTCCTGGCGGCGACGCCGGACATTCTCAACCACAACATCGAAGCGGTGCCACGACTCTTTTCCTCGGTCAGGCCGCAGGGACGGTACCCTCGCTCCCTCGCGCTCCTCCAGGCGGCGTCGAGCCGGGGCGCTGTGACGAAGTCGGGGCTGATGGTCGGCCTTGGCGAGACGCTGGACGAAGTGCGCGCCGTTATGCGGGACCTGCGCGCGGCCGGATGTTCGATCTTCTCGGTCGGGCAGTATCTCCAGCCCACCAAGGCGCATTGGCCGGTCATGCGGTTCTACTTGCCTGGGGAGTTCCGGCTGATCAGAGACGAAGGCCTGGCCCTGGGGTTCCGGCATGTGGAATCCGGCCCGCTGGTTCGGAGCTCGTATCACGCCGAACAGCAAGCTTTACGGGAACCCGCATGAATTGACTCTCTTCTGACCCCTCCCTATAATGCTCCTTTGGCTGTGCCGTCTCACCTGTGAGTGGCTATGGCATTCCCTAAGGGATTTCTAGCACAGCGGTTGAGCGGACTCAGGGCTCGGGTCCAGCACGCCTTTGCAGTAGAACCGACGGGGGAACCGCTGTCGGCGGAAGATGCAGCGCTGCTCGAACGGGTCGCCGCCGCCGTGGTCGAGCGCGGCATGGCGGTGCCGGCCGTGGTATTTCTGGAGTCCGTCGGCCCCATGAACTTCCTCGGCAGCCAAGCCCTGCACTTTTTCACTCCCATTCTGGAAGTCGTCTTTTCCCAGCGCGATGTGGAACGCGTGGCGCTCCTTCTCGAGCGGCGTGACACCTTGTCGCGGCTCGCGGTCCTGATCGAGCGCCGCGCCGAAGCGCAGCGCGCGGCGACACGTCCATGACGACACCTGTAACGCCCCTCATAGACCCGTTGCATTCGAAGAGCAACGGGTGCCCCGACCTCGGGGCTACGGAAGCCTCCGGCGCCGGCCGGCCGCTCCAGACGATCGTCGCCACAGACTGCGGCAGCACGACGACCAAGGCCATCCTGATCGAGAAAATCGGCGAAGAGTATCGCCAGACGTACCGTGGTGAGGCGCCGACCACAGTCGAAGCCCCCTTCGAGGATGTCACGCGCGGAGTCCTCAACGCGATCGCGGAGATCGAGGAGCTGTCGGGCCGGAAGATTCTCGACGGGGAGAAGATCATCACGCCGAGCGGCGCGGGCGGAAACCCGAAGTCCGGGGTGGACATCTACATCTCCACGAGCAGCGCCGGCGGCGGCCTCCAGATGATGGTCGCCGGAGTGGTGCAGAGCATGACGGCCGAGAGCGCGCAGCGGTGCGCACTCGGGGCGGGGGCGATCGTCATGGACGTCCTGTCCTCGAACGACGGGCGCCTGCCGCACGAGAAGATCGAGCGCATCCGCGCGCTGCGGCCCGATATGATTTTGCTCTCGGGCGGCACGGACGGTGGCACTGTGATGCACGTGGTGGAGATGGCGGAGTACATCGCCGCCGCCGAGCCCCGCCCGCGCCTGGGCATGAGCTACAAGCTGCCGCTGATCTACGCCGGCAACAAGGAGGCGCGCGAGCGCGTTACGGACATCCTCGGCAAGAAGACCGCGCTGACCGTCACGGAGAACTTGCGGCCGACGCTTGAAAGGGAAAACCTCAGCCCCGCCCGCAACAAGATCCACGATCTGTTCCTGGAGCACGTCATGGCCCAGGCGCCGGGCTACAAGAAGCTGATCGCGTGGGCCGGCGCGCCGATCATGCCGACTCCGGCCGCGGTGGGCCTGATCATGGAGACCATTGCGAAGAAGCAGGACATCAATCTGATCGGCGTAGACATCGGGGGCGCGACTACCGACGTGTTTTCCATCTTCCAGGGCATCTTCAACCGGACCGTCTCTGCCAACCTGGGGATGAGCTACAGCATTTCGAACGTACTGGCCGAAGCGGGCCTCGACAACATCATGCGCTGGGTGCCGTTCTCAATCGACGAGCAGGACCTGCGCAATCGGATCAAGAACAAGATGATCCGCCCGACCACCGTGCCGCAGACTCTCGACGAGCTCCAGATCGAGCAGGCCATTTCCAGAGAGGCCCTCCGTTTGGCCTTGGTCCATCACAAATCGCTGGCGACCGGGCTTAAAGGCGTGCAGCAGGAGCGGTCGATCTCGGACGTCTTCGAGCAGAAAGGCTCGGGAGGCACGCTGGTCGATATGCTGCAGCTCAACCTGGTCGTTGGTAGCGGAGGCATCCTCTCCCATGCACCGCGCCGGGTGCAGTCCCTGCTCATGATGGTGGACGCCTATGAGCCGCTGGGGTTCACCGAGCTGGCCGTGGACAGCATCTTCATGATGCCACATTTGGGCGTGCTGTCCACCGTGAACGAGAAGGCCGCCACGGACGTGTTCGGGCGCGATTGCCTGATCTACCTGGGGACATGCGTCGCTCCCATCGGGCAAGGTGCTTGGGGCGAGCGATGCGCGGACTATGCCGTCACGTTCCAGGGCGGACGGGAGCCTGTCAAAGGGACGCTCAATTTCGGAGCCCTCCGCTTGTTTTCGCTCGCGGCGGGGGAAGAGGCGGTCGTGTCCATCACGCCCGCTCGCGCCGTGGACGTGGGGGCGGGCAAGGGCGTTCCGGTCGAGCGGCGCGCGCGCGGGGGCGTCGTGGGATTGGTGCTCGATGGCCGGGGGCGGCCGCTGCAGTTGCCCACAAAGGCGGAGGAGCGGGTGCGCGCCTTGAAACAATGGCACGCCGCGCTGAACCTTTACCCGGAGTAAGACCACGTTAATCGTTAAACGTTAAACGGAAACTACAGGTTTAGGAAGGATCTTGCCGATTAACGAATAACGTTGAACGTATAACATTCGCGAAGCGAAAATGGGACACACGTACACGCCAGGGCTGACCGTCACGCCGAGAACCGTTGTCTCGAAGAAGCGGATTCTGCCCCTACCGGGGGCGGTTCTCGTTAAGGTCGGAGAGGCGGTGTCATCGGCTTCGGTGGTGGCCCGCGCGGAACTGCCCGGCAAGGCTCACGTGGTGAACCTGGTGAACCAGCTCGGCATCCTGCCCGAAGACCTGCCCGATTATATGATCAAACGGGAAAGCGATAAGATCGAGAGAGGTGAAGTCTTGGCGGAGACCAAGCCGCTGATCAAGTGGTTCAAAACAGACGTGCGCTCACCCATCACCGGAACGGTGGAGACGGTTTCCACGGCGACGGGACAGGTCATCCTTCGGGAGCCGCCGCGCCCCGTGGAGCTCTTCGCCTACCTGGACGGGACGGTGGTGGAGGCTTTTCCCGGACAGGGCGTGCGGGTGGAGACCACCTGCGCGTTCATCCAGGGGATTTTCGGCATCGGCGGCGAAACGTGGGGTGAAGTGGTCCTTGCGGCCTCGTCCCCTGATGAAGACTTGACCGAATCCCTGTTGACGCCCCATCATGCGGGCAAGATCGTGGTCGGCGGGGCCTTTGCCGGCGCCGAGGTCTTGGCGCGGGCCAAGGCGGTCGGCATCAAGGGCATCGTGGTCGGCGGGATGCACGACAAGGACCTGCGGGCGCTCCTGGGCTACGATCTCGGCGTGGCCATCACGGGAACGGAAAACGTCGGGTTCACCTTGATCCTGACCGAAGGATTCGGACGCATCCCCATGGCCAGGAAAACCTTCGAGCTGCTGAAGAAGCTCGAGGGGCGGAAAGCCTGCGTGTCCGGCGCGACGCAGATCCGGGCGGGAGTCATTCGCCCTGAGATCATCGTGCCGTTGGCGCAGGGAGAACGCGTGGAGGGAATCGAGGCCGGCCAGACGGGGGAAGCGCGCGGAGGGGTCAAGGTCGGGGATCCAGTGCGCGTCATCCGGGAGCCGTTCTTCGGACGCATCGGGCAGGTGGTGGGGCTGCCTTCGGGTTTGACGTTGATCCCCACGGAAAGCCACGTTCGAGTGATGGAGGTCATGTTCTCGGACGGATCGCAGGCGGTGATCCCGCGCGCAAACATCGAGGTGATCGAAGGATGACCTCGCAACGAGTGAAAGGAGGCGAGCCTATGAAAATACGGAACATGATCCGCTGGTCGCTCTTTGCCGCCCTGATCGGCGTAGGGCTGGCTCCGGCAGCGGTGTGGGCCGACGCCAAAGCCGATGCGGTCGAAACCGGGAGACTCCTGGCGATCCTCCTTGATGCCGGCCGTGCCACGGTCGGTGCGAATCAAACGCTCATTAACGATGCGTCCAAAGGGGACAAGGGATTCACGCCCGCGGTGTTCGAAAAGCAGTTGACCAACAAGTTCAAGGAACGGACCGGGATCGATTTGACGGACCTCAAAAACGCGAAAGTGCCGGCGAGGACCAAGCTCATGCTGCCGCAGCTCGTCGAGGTGCAGAAGAAAGTCGTCGCCGACTACCAGCCGATCATCAATCGGCCGGGGGTGGGGTTCAAGGGATTCATTCCCGCCACCTTCGGCACACAGACGACCGTCCGGTATACCACCAAGACCGGGAACTACCTCAAGCAAACCGCTGCGGATAAAATCTTGCGCAATCCCAGGAACAAAGCCGATGAGTTCGAGGCGGCCGTGCTGGCCACGTTCGCCGATCCTGCGTACCCGCGTACGGGGGAGAAGATCGTGAGCGAAGTGGTGGACGGCGGGAAAGCCGTCCGGGTCATGCTGCCGCTGTTTTACGGCAAGGGGTGTCTCGGCTGCCACGGGGAGCCTGCGGGCGAGCGGGACATTACAGGCTACAAGCGGGATGGGTATAAAGAAGGAGACAACGGCGGGGCCATCAGCGTCAAGCTGTCGCTGAAGTGAGAATGCATGTTTTCGTGTGCTTTATTCCGCTGGTCTTGTATAAATCTTCGATACCAACTAAAGTATGAGCCCAACAATAACCGCACAGCCTAAGGAGCCTGCATGAAGAGGATGGTCGTCATCGTCGTGAGCGTATTCTCCGTTTCCCTCGCCATGGGGCTTGCGCCCCCGGGGGTCTTCGCCGACACGGAGACGGTCGAGACGGGGCGCTTGCTCGCAATTCTGCATGACTCGGGCCGTGTGACGATCGCGGGGATACAGCCCTTGATCAACGATCCCGAAAAAGGAGACAAGGGCTTCACGCCGGAGGTGTTCGAGCAGAAATTGATCGAGAAGTTCAAGGAACGATCGGAGGTTGATCTCACCAAACTCAAGAACGAGAAGGTCCCAGAGCAGGCCAAGAAACTGCTCCCCATGCTTGTCGAAGCGGGCAAGAAAGTCGTCGCCACCTATCAGCCCATCCTCAACAAGCAGGGACTGGGGTACAAGAATTTCATCCCGGCGACCTGGGGGACCCGGGCGGCCGCGATTTTCACCGCGCGCACTGGCTCGTATATCAAGCAGACGACGTTCGATAACGTCTTGCGGAATCCTAGGAACAAGGCTGATGACTTCGAGGCGTCGGTTTTGAAAAAGTTCGCTGACCCGTCGTATCCGCGCCAGGGCGAGCAGGTCATCAGCGAGACGGTGGATGGAGGGAAGGCCGTCCGATTGCTGCTGCCTCTTTTTCACGTCAAAGGGTGCCTCCCTTGCCATGGTGAGCCGAAGAACGAGCGGGACATCTCTGGCTATTTGCGGGAAGGCGCCAAACTGGGCGAGCTTGCCGGGGCGATCAGCGTCAAACTTTCTCAGAAATGAGGCTCTTTCAGCCGTGAATGAACCTGTCGGGGGTCTTTCCACAACTTTGAGGGGCGTAACCATCATAGCCAAAGGGGGCCAGTATGAAAAGAACGGGAATCTTCGGCACGGGCCTATTAGCCATCTTCCTCGGTATTGGACTGTCACCGGTCCAGGTTTTCGCCGACAGTGATGCGGTGGAAACCGGGCGGCTGCTCGCGGTCCTGCTGGACGCGGGGCGGGTGACGGTCGGGGCCAACCTACAGCTCATCAACGATCCCGAAAAGGGGGACAAGGGCTTTACGCCCGACGTCTTCGAGAAGCAATTGGTCGAGAAGTTCAAGGAGCGGGCGAAGGTCGATCTCGCCGATCTCAAGAACGAAAAGGTTCCGGAACTGGCCAAGAAGCTGCTGCCGCAACTCGTTGAGGCGAGCAAAAGCGTCGTCGCGGACTATCAGCCGATCATCAATAAGCAGGGGGTAGGGTTCAAAGGGTTCATCCCGGCGACCTTCGGCACCCAGGCGGCCGCCAAGTTCCGGGCCAAGACGAACGTGTACCTCAAGCAAACGATGAATCCTCCACGGAATCCCAAGAACCAGCCGGATGAGTTTGAGATGAAGGCCCTGGCGAAATTCGCCGATCCCGCCTATCCCCGCCAGGGCGAGAAGATCATCAGTGAGACCGTGGACGGCGGGAAGGCCGTTCGGGTCATGCTGCCGCTCTTTTACGGCAAGGGGTGCCTCGGCTGCCATGGAGAGCCCAAGGGTGAAAAAGACATCTCAGGGTACATGAAAGAAGGGGCGAAGGAAGGCGACATGGGCGGCGCTGTCAGTGTCAAACTGCTGTTGAAGTGATCTTCGTCTCGATTTTTTTTGTTCTGCTGCTCATCGGGGGGCCGGCGTTTGCCGGTCCCCCATCTCCGCCGGAAGGGTTTCGGGTCTTTGATACCCCGAATGACGCCGGCAAAAGCCTGGGCCTGGCCTGGAAAGCCTCTCCCTCCGACAGCAAAGATCGAATCGTCCAGGTCTGGGCCGCCGAGTCTCCGCAAGCCATCTTCAAAAAAGTGGCCGAGTTTCCGTCTAATACCCGCTACGTCAAGTCCGGAGATTTTCCCTGGTGGGCCCAGCCGGCCGGCAAGGGTGCGCACTACCTCAAGCTCCCCTCTTCCCAGGCCTTTCCGATCGAGAACGGGAAGGCCTATGCCGTCAAACTGTTGATACGTGAAGGCGGGCAGGAAGTCTGGTCGGAAGCGGCCGAGGGAGTCTCCGCTCCTGATTACTTCAATACGGCGCAGGTCAATAACCTGGTGTTCGTGCTGGCCTTCGCTGGGGTTCTGCTGGCGAGCATCGCGGCGGCGCGACGCAATCCTCATGTCCACTTGCGGCGCATCGCAGGGCTGGATGCGGTCGAGGAGGCCATTGGACGATCCACGGAAATGGGCCGCCCCATCCTCTACCTCACCGGTTCCGGTGGCATGGACGAAGTATCCACCATAGCGGCGACTGTGATCCTCGGCGAGGTGGCCAAGAAGGTGGCGCATTACGACACCACCTTGAAAGTCCCTCACCGGGACCCGATTGTCATGGCCGTCTGCCAGGAGATCGTCAAGGAAGCTTACGTGGAAGCAGGCCGGCCGGACGCCTACAAGGAAGATTCCAACTTCTTCATTACCGGCGACCAGTTCAGCTACACCGCGGCCGTCGATGGGATCATGCTGCGGGAGAAGCCCGCCGCGAACTTCTTCATGGGCTCCTATTTCGCCGAGTCCCTGCTGCTGACCGAAACCGGCGCCAGCACGGGGGCGATTCAAATCGCCGGCACCGATTCGGACCACCAGCTCCCGTTTTTCGTGACGACCTGCGACTACACCCTGATCGGAGAAGAGCTCTACGCGGCCAGCGCGTACCTCTCCCGCGAGCCGGTCCTGGTCGGTACCCTCCGGGGGCAGGATTTCGGGAAGGCCTTCATCATGGGCGTCCTGGTCGTCGGCACGGCCTTGGCCACCGTCGGCGTGATCGCCAACATGGACATCTTCAACTACGTCCTGGACCTCTTCAAAGACTTCAAGTGATCTTCCTCAAGCGCCAACTCCCGCTGGCCATCACTTTTGTGATGGGGATCGCCTTCGCTCTCCAGTACTACATTCCCCATCCGGTCTCGGAAGACGCGATCACCAACGTCTCCAAATGGATGCAGATCATCTCGGGGTTCGCGCTGTTTCTGGGGCTCGCCAGTCTTTTCCACGTCCATGCCGTCAAGATCAAGCGCCAAGTCCCCGGCTGGGGGTACAGTCTCGTGCTCTACGCCGCGATGCTCGCCACCATCATCGTCGGGTTCTGGAGCAAGGGCGAGACCAGGGTGGACGGG
>CAZMPH010000088.1:0-1517 GCA_964568195.1 uncultured Nitrospirales bacterium
GACCCTGGCGGAGCGGAAGGCGGCACACCTGAGTCTGCGGGGCTGCGACGGCGAAAGGCGCCTGAGCACGTCCGGGCTGATCGGCGGCAGGACCCGCCCTAAGCCTTTGGATAGACCTGCATGAAGGGGTGGACTTCGTAGCGGGCGAAGACTCCCTGGGTGACGTAGGGATCACCGGCGGCGAACGCCTTGGCTTCTTCCAAAGAGCCGGCCTCGATGGCGATGAGGCTTCCCGTCCCGTCGGTGAGCGGTCCCGCCAGAATCACTTTACCGGCCTTGTTCAGAGGATCCATCCGGTCGAGGTGAGCCTGGCGATGCAGCTTGCGCTTGGCCTGACCGTCCGGGCCGTCGTACCCAATGATGACGAAGATCACACTTAATCCGGACTAACTCTCGGTCAGGGTTTGAAGGGGCTGGCGGCCCGCGTAGCCGTCTTCGACCTCATGCCAGAACCGGATTTCGGACTCGCCCAGCTTCCAGCAGAGATAGACGACGCGGCCGTTCATTTGATAGGGAAAGTCGCAGAGACCGATGTCGAGGTCCTTGACCAGGACCCCCATCTCCTGGATGGCCTCGACACTGTCGCTGATATGCTCAAGGGCACGGATGTAGCGGGGGCCGGCGAAGCTGCCCCCATTGGCTTGGGCGTTCGCGCTGGCCTTCTTGATCTCCACATGGGAGTGGACCAGGACTTCCTTCTCCTTCTTGACTGCCAGCAACTGTTCCTCAAGCTGGGGCAGCAGTTGCTTGGCTTCGGTCAGGGTGAAAGTCCGTTCTTCCATAGACGGCTCATGATAGCAAGGGGGGCCGATGCTCGTCAAACCAAGCGGGTAGCGCTTGTGGGGCTCTAAGGAGGCCCTTCACATTGGGGTTGACAAAGGGCTTGTCGGCGGCTATGCTTGTGGCCAGATCAGGCTGTTCATAAGCCGACCACCCCTGTGATTCTTCCCCAGGTCAGTTCTCAATGAAACCTAGGCGGTTTACCCGTTAGATGGTTTTGGTTCCGAGCCGGTCCTTTCAAAAACTTGTTCATAGGGAGGTAAGGGAGTGATATGTCCGAAGCGACGACAACCAAAGAGGCCGTCATGTATCTGACCCAGTTGAAACAGCGCAACATCACCGAGTTGAATGAGGTCGCCAGAGACCTGAAGATTGACGGAGCCACGAACCTCCGGAAGCAGGAGCTGATCTTCGCCATTCTCCAGGCCCAGACTGCAAAGAACGGGGTCATCTACGGGGAAGGGGTGCTGGAGACGCTCCCGGACGGCTTCGGGTTCCTCCGCGCTCCCGATTCCAATTACCTCCCGGGGCCTGACGACATCTATATTTCGCCGTCCCAGATCCGGCGGTTCAATTTGCGGACCGGCGATATCGTTTCCGGCCAGATCCGCCCCCCGAAGGAGAGCGAACGCTACTTCGCCCTCCTGAAGGTCGAGAAAATCAACTTCGAGGATCCCGAAATCGCGCGGGACAAGATCCTCTTCGATAACCTCACCCCGCTCTATCCGGAAGAGCGG
>CAZMPH010000088.1:1527-8840 GCA_964568195.1 uncultured Nitrospirales bacterium
ATCAACCTGGAGTATGATCCGGGCGAGTACTGTACCCGCGTCATGGACCTCATCACCCCGATCGGGAAGGGGCAGCGCGGGCTGATTGTGGCGGCCCCCCGGACCGGCAAGACCATGATGCTGCAGGCGATCGCCCGGGCGATCATCAAGAACCACCCAGAGATCGTCCTGATCATCCTGCTGATCGATGAGCGGCCCGAGGAAGTCACCGACTGGCAACGGCAGGTGAAGGCCGAGGTCATCAGCTCCACCTTCGACGAGCCGGCCCAGCGCCACGCCCAGGTAGCCGAGATGGTCATCGAGAAAGCCAAGCGGCTGGTGGAGCACAAGCGCGACGTGGTGATCCTGCTCGATAGCATCACGCGCCTGGCCCGCGCCTACAACACGATCGCGCCGCCCAGCGGCAAGGTCCTGTCCGGCGGCTTGGACTCCAACGCCCTGCAGCGGCCGAAGCGGTTCTTCGGCGCGGCGCGCAACATCGAGGACGGCGGGAGCCTGACCATCATGGCCACGGCCATCGTGGATACCGGCAGCCGCATGGATGACGTGATTTTTGAAGAGTTCAAGGGGACCGGCAACATGGAAGTCCATCTGGATCGCCGCCTGGCCGACAAGCGGGTCTTCCCGGCGATCGAAATAGGTGCTTCGGGCACGCGCAAGGAAGAGCTGCTGGTGGATAAGGAGCGGCTCAACAAGATGTGGGTGCTCCGCAAGGTCCTCAGTCCGCTGGGCACGATAGAGGCCATGGAATTCTTGCAGGACAAGATCGGCGGCACCAAGACGAACAAGGAATTTTTGGACTCGATGAACCGTTAATAGCAGAGGAGCACGCGTGTCATGAAAGCGGGGATACATCCGGAGTATAGTGAAGCGACGATCAGTTGTGCCTGCGGGTACAAGCTGAAGACCCGCTCAACGGTGGGCGACATCAAGGTGGACATCTGCTCCAACTGCCATCCCTTCTTTACCGGGACGCAGAAGATCGTGGATGCCGAAGGACGTGTGGAGCGTTTCAAGAAAAGGTTAGCGAAGAAGAAAACCACCTGACGGCGGCGGTCCTATAAATGGCATTCCCGGCAACGCCTGCCTCCTGTTGCGGGGCAGGTGTTGTTGTTTTTTGAGAGAGGCGAAGTCATGCCTGCCGTGAAAGAATCACCCCTTCTGGCCAAACTCGACGCGGCCGCGCAGCGGGTGGGGGAAATCGACCGCACGCTGTCGGATGCCGCCGTCCTGTCGCAGCCGTCTCAGATCCAAAAGCTGAACAAGGAACGCGCGGAGCTGACCGTGCAGGCTGATCTCTATCACGAGTATTGCGCAGTGCTCAAACACATCGTCGAGGCCGAGGAGATGCTGGGAGATTCCCGCGTCGAGCCCGGCGTGAAGGATCTGGCCCGCGAGGAACTGAAGGAGCTGGAGGCCAGGCGGGCCGAACTGGACACCCGCGCCCGCGAGTTGCTGATCCCGAAGGACCCCCGCGATGAAAAGAACACGTTCGTGGAGGTGCGCGCCGGCACCGGGGGCGACGAAGCGGCCCTCTTCGCCGCCGAGCTCGTCCGGATGTACCAGCGGTACGCCGAACGGCGCCGCTGCCGGGTCGAGGTGATGGACTCGAACGTCACCGAGATCGGCGGCGTGAAGGAGGCCGTCCTGCTGATCGAGGGCAAAGGCGCCTACAGCCGGTTCAAGCACGAGAGCGGCGTGCACCGGGTCCAGCGCGTGCCGGCCACGGAAGCCAGCGGGCGCATCCACACGTCCACCGTGACGGTGGCGGTGATGCCGGAAGTCGAGGAAGTGGACGTCCAGATCAATCCCAACGATCTGAAAATCGACACGTTCTGCTCCTCCGGGGCGGGAGGGCAGAGCGTGAACACGACCTATTCGGCCGTGCGGATCACGCACATTCCGACGGGGGTCGTCGTGACGTGCCAGGATGAGCGGTCGCAGCTCAAGAACCGCAACAAGGCGATGCGTAATCTCCGGGCCCGCATCATGGAAGCCGAGCGGGAGAAGCAGGAGAACGCGATCGCCCAGCAGCGGAAATCCCAAGTCGGTTCGGGCGATCGGAGCGAGAAGATTCGGACCTACAATTTCCCCCAGAACCGGGTGACCGATCACCGCGTCGGATTGACGCTGCACCGCTTGGATCAGGTTCTCGCGGGCGATCTGGACGAGATCATCGAGGCGCTGATCGCCGCGGACCAGGTTGTGGAGACGGAGGAGAAAGGTCAATGAGTGCAGGCGTTGCCGCAGCGGGTGTGACCATCGGCGCACTGCGCCGGCAGGCATGTGATCTCCTGAAGGCCGCGGGCGTCGCGAATGCAGTCCAGGAGAGCGACTGGCTGCTGGCTTCCACCCTGGACGTGCCTTCGCACGTCCTGATCCTGGAAGGAGCGCGCCCGGTCTCCGCGCTCCAGGCTGAACAGGCCTGGTTTCTCCTCAGGCGCCGCGCTGCGCGCGAGCCGATTCAGTATCTGCTGGGCGCTCAGAACTTCTACGGTCTGGACATCGCGGTCACCCCGGACGTGCTAATCCCCAGGCCGGAGACCGAACTCCTCGTTGAGGAAACGCTCCGGGCCGTCGCCTCTAGCAATACCCCGGTGATTGCCGACGTGGGGACCGGGTCGGGATGTATCGCCGTGGCGCTGGCGCGGGCACGGCGCGATGCGACTGTGTACGCGCTGGATATTTCGGCGCCCGCCTTGGCCGTCGCCCGATGGAATGCAATCCGGCATGGGGCGCGCGATCGTATCCGGTTTATCCAGGTTGATTTGCTGGAGGCGTTTTGCGCCGCGGCCGCGGGGGCCTTTGACGTCATCGTCTCCAACCCGCCCTACATCCCTCTTCAAGACGTGGAGGGTCTTCAGCCGGAAGTCGCTCGCTATGAGCCGCGCGCGGCGCTGGCCGCCGGGCAGGACGGCCTGGCCTTTTATCGCCGGCTCCTGCGGGAGGCGCCGCCGCTGTTGAAGCCGGGCGGTCATCTGATCATGGAACTGGGATGCGGCCAGTCCGCCACCGTAAAGCGGCTGGCGCTTCAGGGCGGAACATTCGGTTCGATCGAGTGCCGCAAGGACGCGGCCGGCATCGAGCGGGTGCTCATCGCCAAGCGTGGTGGTCAAAGAGGATCGTGATGGAGTGCATGGTCATTCAGGGCGGCCGGCGCCTGGCGGGTGAAGTCCACATCAGCGGGGCCAAGAACGCGGCCCTGCCGATCCTCGCGGCGACGCTCCTGGGCAAGGGAACCTGCACTTTGACCAACATACCCACTGTGCGGGATGTGGTCACTATGTCGAAGGTGCTGACTCATCTTGGCGCGAGCGTGGAGGCCGAAGGGGACCGCTATACGGTGTCGCTTGATGCGATCACCTCCCGCGAGGCTCCCTACGACCTGGTCAAGACGATGCGGGCCTCGGTCATGGTGCTGGGCCCGCTCGTCGCGCGATGGCGCGTAGCGGTCGTCGCGCTCCCCGGCGGGTGCGCCATCGGGGCGCGGCCCATCAACCTGCACCTGGCCGCGCTCGAAAAAATGGGGGCCGAGATCCGGATCGAGCACGGGAACGTGCACGCCCGGGTTCGCGGCCGGCTGCAAGGCGCGAGGATTTACTTCGATCTTCAGACCGTCACCGGCACGGAGAACGTCATGATGGCCGCCTGTTTGGCGGAGGGGACTACGGTCCTCGAGAACGCCGCCCGCGAGCCGGAAATCTCCGACCTGGCGAATTTTCTGAGCAAGCGGGGCGCGCGAATCTCGGGGGCCGGCACCGACGTCATCACGATCGAAGGCGTGCCGGAGCTGCGCGGGGCGGATCATGAGATCGTGCCGGATCGCGTCGAGACGGGCACGTATCTGGTCGCTGGCGCCATTACGGGCGGCGAGGTCCGCGTCGCGCGCTGCCGGCCCGATCACTGCGAGGCCCTGCTCGCCAAGCTCAGGGAGGCGGGCGCGGAGCTGAAGGTGGAAAAGGAAGCGATCCAGGTGCGGGCCGGCGGGAAACTTCGAGCCGTCGATTTGAAGACCCTTCCGTATCCCGGCTTTCCCACCGATATGCAGGCCCAGATGATGGCCCTGATGGCGATCTCAAGCGGGAGCAGCGTGATCACCGAGACCGTCTTCGAAAGCCGCTTCATCCACGTCCTGGAGCTCCAGCGCATGGGTGCGGACATCCGGATCGAGGGGAATCACGCCGTCGTAACCGGCGTCGAGCGTCTGGGCGGAGCGCCGGTCATGGCGTCCGATCTCAGAGCCAGCGCCTGTCTCATCCTGGCCGGACTGGCCGCCGAAGGCGAGACCCGCGTGTCCCGCGTCTATCACTTGGATAGAGGCTACGAGCGCCTTGACGCCAAGCTGACCGGGTTGGGGGCGCAGATCCGCCGGGAGACGGAGCGGGTATGACGGACACCCTCGCGATTGCCCTCTCGAAAGGAAAACTGCTGGAGCCCGCGCTTGATCTGTTCAGGCGCGTGGGGCTCGCGCCGAAGGACGCCTCCCCCGACAGCCGCCGGCTGATCTTCGAGCACCCGGCAAGCGGGACTACGCTCATGATCGTCCGGCCCAGCGACGTGCCGACCTACGTGGAATACGGAGCCGTGGACGCGGGGATCGTCGGCGCAGACGTGCTGATGGAGCAGGCGACCGACGTCTACGAGCCGCTCGACCTGGGATTCGGGGCCTGCCGTCTCGCTGTCGCGGCGCCTGAATCGGCCGTCAAGCGAAACGGGCGGCACGGGACCAGACTGCGCGTGGCGACCAAATACCCGAATCTGACGGAGCGGTACTTTACGCAAAAAGGGATCCCCATCGAGATCATCAAGCTGTATGGATCGGTCGAGCTCGCGCCGTTGGTAGGATTGGCGGACCGCACCGTGGACCTGGTCTCCTCCGGGAAAACCCTGCGCGCCCACAACCTTGTCGTGACGGACGTGATCACGGAATCGACGGCCCGCCTCATTGTGAACCGGGCCAGCCTCAAGTTGAAGCACAAACGGGTGAACGGCTTGATCGAGGCGTTGCGGGCGGGGCTTCAAGGGGAACGTTCATGAAGATCTTGGCGGTATCGGATCGCTCTTACAAGGCGGCCGTGAAGAAGATCGCCACGCGTTCGAACCTGGGAGGCGGCAAGATCGAAGCCGCGGTGAAGACGATTCTCAAGGCGGTGGAGCGAGGAGGCGACAGCGCGGTCAGCCGCTATACCCGCAAGTTCGATAAGGTGTCCTTGAAGCCCGACCAGTTCCGGGTGAATCCGGATCAGATCAAAGAGGCCTACTACAAGATCCGCAAGGAAGAAGGGGATGCGCTGCGGTACGCGGCCCACCGCATCACGGCCTTTCACGAAAGGGAGAGGCCTCGCACGCAGACCTGGATGTGGCAGGACGGGACCATCACCCTCGGGCAGACGATCCTGCCCCTGGGCGTCGTCGGGCTCTACGTGCCCGGCGGGAAGGCCGTGTACCCGTCCTCGGTGCTGATGAGCGCGATCCCGGCCAAGGTGGCCGGCGTGAAGCGGATCGTCATGTGCGTGCCGGCGCCCAAAGGGGAGCTGAGCCCGTACCTGCTGGTGGCGGCGGACATCGCCGGCGTGGACGAGGTTTATCGCATCGGGGGCGTGCAGGCCATCGCGGCCATGGCCTACGGGACCAAGACGATTCCCCGCGTGGACAAGATCGTCGGGCCGGGCAACATCTTCGTGGCGACCGCCAAGCGGCTGATGTACGGCACCGTGGGCATCGATATGATCGCCGGGCCCAGCGAATTGCTGGTCATCGCCGACGAGGGAGCCAATCCCGTTCATGTGGCGGCGGACCTCCTCTGCGAAGCGGAGCATGACGAGCAGACCGCCGTCTGGCTGGTGACCACCTCCGCGCCGCTGGCGAAGGAAGTTGTCAAGCAGGTCAAGGAGCAGCTCAAGTCCCTGGCGCGCCGGAAAATCGCCGCGCGCGCCATCGACCAGAACGCGATGGCCTTCGTCGTCCCTACGATGGACGAGGCGATCGCCCTGGCGAACGAGATCGCCCCGGAGCATCTGTCGCTCTCGGTGGACAATGCCTTCGCGTACATCGAGAAGGTCCGCCACGCGGGGGCGCTGTTCATCGGGCGGCACACGGCGCCGGCCGTCGCCGATTACGTGGCCGGGCCAAACCACATTCTTCCGACCGGGGGCTCGGCGCGCTTTCACTCGGCTCTTTCTTTGGAGGCTTACGTGCGAAGGTCAAACATCGTCTCGTATGCGAAGGAGGATCTTTCCAAGGCCAAGGACCACATCGTCCGCCTGGCCCATATGGAGGGATTGGAAGCGCACGCCCATTCCGTAGAAGTCCGCCTGCGATGAAGACCGCGCGGCGGGCCACGATCGAGCGGAACACCACCGAGAGCCGGATCACGATCGGGCTGGGCCTGGACGGGACCGGCAAGCGCCGGATCAGCACGTCCATTCCCTTCCTGGACCACATGCTGGACCTGCTGGCCAAGCACGGCTTCTTCGATCTCACGATCAAGGCTGCGGGGGACACGCACATCGACGATCACCACACGGTGGAGGACATCGGCATCGTGCTCGGCGAGGCGCTGAAGAAGGCGCTCGGCAAGAAGGAAGGGATCCGACGTTTCGGGACGGCGTGGGTCCCGCTCGACGAGACGCTGGCGCAGGTCACGGTGGACCTCAGCGGGCGGCCCTATCTGGTCTATAACGTCAAGCTGCCGCACCGGCGCATCAAGGGCCTCGACCTGTATCTCTTCGAAGATTTCTTCCAGGCCCTGACGACGCACGCGGCCATGAACCTGCATATCAACGTGCAGTACGGGCGGAACCCGCACCACATCATGGAGAGCATCTTCAAGGCCCTGGCGAAGGCGCTGGATCAAGCGGTCGCGGTCGACGCCAGAGTCAAGGGCGTTCTCTCGACCAAGGGGTCTCTATGAGACCGTTAAACGTTAATCGTTATTCGTTAAACGTGATGAACCCAGCGAATGCTTGCCGTTTAACGATTAACGTATAACGAATAACATGAGCGGCGAAGCGATGATCGCGATCATTGACTATGACATGGGCAATCTCAAGTCGGTCCAGAAGGCCTTCGAGGCCGTGGGGCACCAGGCGACGGTCACGCGCGATCCCAAGGCGATCGCCGACGCGAGCCACGTGGTCCTGCCGGGGGTGGGGGCCTTCGGCGATTGCATGCGCAATCTCGAGCGGTACGGGTTGGTCGAGCCGGTCACGAAGGCGATCGCCGCCGGCAAGCCGTTCCTGGGCATCTGCCTGGGGTTTCAATTGCTGTTCACCGAGAGCGAGGAGTTCGGCACGCACCGCGGGCTCGGCGTC
>CAZMPH010000089.1:0-3976 GCA_964568195.1 uncultured Nitrospirales bacterium
CCTGCTCCTCGGGGCATGCCGCAAATCGAAGTCTCGTTCGACATTGACGCGAACGGCATCGTCCACGTGGCCGCCAAGGACATGGCGACGCAGAAGGAGCAGTCGATCCGGATCACCGCGTCCAGCGGCCTGAACAAGGACGAGATCGACAAGATGGTCAAGGACGCCCAGGCCCATGCGGCGGAGGACAAGAAAAAGCGCGAGCTCGTGGAAATCCGCAACGAGGCCGACAACCGCATCTACGGCATCGAAAAACTCCTTGCCGAGCACGGCGACAAGATCGGCGAGGAGGATCGAAAGAATATCCAGGACGAGATCGCCGCAGCCCGCAAGGCGATGGAAAGCAACGATCTGGACGCCATCCAATCCGCCACCCAGAACCTGGTCAAGGCCTCGCAGAAGATCGGCGAGGAGATGTACAAGCGTGCCGCGGCAAGCAGCGCGGGGCCATCCGGGCCGGACGGAGGCGGGAGCGAAGGCGGGAGCGAGAGCCAGACCGGCGGCGCCGGCGGGGACGAAAAGGTCGTGGACGCCGAGTACACCGAAGTGAACAAGGACAAAAAGTGATCGTGGCCCGCCTTGGCGCGCCATGGCCGCGACGGTGAAACGCGACTACTACGAGACCCTCGGCGTCGATCGGAGCGCCAACGAGGAGGAGCTCAAGAAGGCCTACCGCAGGCTCGCGCGCCAGCACCATCCCGACACCCACGCGGGCGAGAAAGAGAAAAAAGACGCCGAGGAGAAGTTCAAGGAAATCAACGAAGCCTACGCCGTCCTCAGCGACCAGGACAAGCGCCGGCGCTATGACACGTTCGGCCACGCCGACGGCGCCCAGGGCTTCGAAGGCTTCGGACAGGGCGGGTTCGGCGACATCTTCAACGACATCTTCGAAGACTTTTTCGGGGGACGACAGGGCGGGCAGCGGGTCTTTCGCGGCTCCGACATTGAATACCGCCTGACGCTGGCCTTCGAAGACGCGGTGTACGGCAAAGCGGCCTCCCTGAAGATACCCCGCTGGAAGACCTGCAAAGAGTGCCGGGGCAGCGGCGCCCAGAGCCCCGACCATGTCAAGACCTGCCAGAGCTGCAAGGGCGCCGGCCAACTCCGGTTCCAGCAGGGCTTCTTCACCATCAACAAGACGTGCGGCCGCTGCCAGGGAATGGGCCACACCATCACCGCCTACTGTCCGACGTGCCGCGGCCAGCAGCGGGTGCGGACGGAACGCGTCCTGAGCGTGCACATCCCGGCGGGCGTCGAAACCGGCACGCGCCTCCGCCTGGCGAACGAAGGCGAGCCCGGCGAGAACGGCGGGCCCCCCGGCGATCTCTACGTGCTGGTCAACGTCAGCGCGCATCCCCTGTTCACCCGCAAGGGAAACGACATCATCTGCGAGGTTCCCATCAGCTTCGCCGCGGCCACGCTCGGCGCCAAGATCCAGGTGCCGACGCTGAACGGAGAGCGCACGGTCATCAAGATCGGGCCGGGCACGCAGCACGACAAGGTCTTCCGGATCAAGGGCCTCGGGGCTCCCAGCCTGCGGGGCAACGGGACCGGCGATCAGCTCATCCGCGTGAAAGTCGAGATCCCCGCCAAGCTGACCCCGAAGCAGAAAGAACTCTTGGAAGAATTCGCCAAGGCCGGCGGCGAGTCGCTTGACGCCGAAGGCAGCGGCCTCATCGACAAAATGAAGAACATGTTCGAGTAGCCCGGACTACCCGGCTTCATGCCTGTCTTCTTCATCGAGCGGGGGGCCATTCAGGGAAAAACGGTCTCCATCACCGGCCCGCTGGCCCGCCACTTGAAGGGAAGCCTCCGCGTGCGGCCCGGCGAGAACGTGTGGCTCGCGGAAGCGGGCGGACCGCGCTACGAGGTCCGGATCACCGCCGCGGACGGCGACCGCCTGACCGGCCGGGTCCTTTCCGAAATCCCCTCTCCTCCTCCACGTCTCCCGCGCATCACGGTGGGGGTCGCGCTCATTAAAGGCGAGGGCATGGAATGGGCGATCCAGAAAGCGACCGAGCTCGGCGCCTCCCGCCTGGTTCCCCTGATCACCGCCCGGACGGTTGTGCGCCCCCAAGCCGCGCGCGCCGGCCAGCAGACGCGGCGCTGGCAGAGCATCGCGCTCGAGGCCGCGCAGCAGAGCATGCGATGGGACGTGCCGGCCGTGGCGGAGCCGGTATCGTTCGACGCCTGGTGCGCCGAATCCGACTCAACCGCCTGCCGGCTGATCCTGTGGGAGAAGCCGGGCGGACCATCGCTGCGGAAGCGACTCTACGGGAAACCCAGCCCGGAATCCGTGGTGCTGGCGATTGGGCCGGAGGGCGGGTTCGACCCCGGAGAGATCGAGCGGGCGGAGGGGCATGGGTTTGAAACCGTCTCTCTGGGGGCTCGAATCTTGAGGGCGGAGAGTGCCGTCCTCGCGGCGCTGGCTATCGTGCAGTACGAATGGGGAAACCTGGGCTAGGGAGTGACGATCTGCAGGATCGTCCCCTTGTCGCCGACCGCAATCCCCTGTTTCCCGTTCAGGAACACCGTCCCGTAAAACGTGGTGCGAGGACTGCGCCCATACGGGGCCCAATTGAGCCCGCCGTCCGTCGTTCTGAGGATCGTTCCCCGATCGCCGACGACCCAACCGTTCTTGAAGTCCGTGAACGCCAGGCCGGTCAGGTCCGCCGGACGGGATAGCGACCGGTCTTCCCATTTGGCTCCGCCGTCGAGGGTCTGAAGCAGCGCGCCCCCGTTGCCCGCGATCCAGCCGACCGTCTGATCAGGGAAGGCAATATCAAACAAGGTGCTATGCGTCCGGCTTTCCTGAGCCGCCCACGTCCGGCCTCCGTCCTTCGATGCCAGAACAGTCCCCAGTGCGCCGACCGCCCACCCGACCTTGTCGTTCATGAACAGGACGCTGTACAGATTGGCGCGGCTGCCGGTCGGCTGGTCCTGCCAGGTTTTCCCGCCGTCGTCGGTCGACAGGATCGTCCCCTCCGCACCGGCGATCCACCCATGCGTGGCGTCAAGAAACATGACATCGAACAGGTTGGCGGCGGTCCCGCTCTTCCGCGGCGTCCACCTGGCGCCGCCGTCCGCGGTCATGAGAATCGTGCCGTTCGCCCCCACCGCCCATCCCGTTTTCGGTGCGGGAACGGCGATATCATACAGGCTTTCCTGGCTTCCGCTCTTCTGCGGCTTCCACGTCGCGCCGCCGTCGGCGGTCGCGAGAATCGTGCCGCCGCCGCCGACCACCCACCCGGCCGACGGCGAGGCGAAGGCGACTCCGTACAGGGTGAGGGTCGTCCCGCTCTTCACCACGTGCAGCGGGTCGGCGGCCCACAGCAGGGTGGCCGGGAGGAAGCCGGCCCATCCTACAAGCGTTGCAAGACCGAGCGCGCGGAGCAAGCTCTTGCCGTTCATCATTGCCCAGACCCGCCGCTTGGACTCTTTTTCATGTATTCCGAGGTAATCTTGTCGAGCCCCGTCGGCGTAAAGAGACCGGCTTCGCTCTGAATCCACTCCTTGTCCTTGCAGCAGGTTCCATCCGGCAGCATGTCCCAGGAGCCTCGCGTGATCAGCACCGTCCCGGGCACGGCGACCTGGGGCACGCGCACCTTGATCTCGGTATCGGTCCAGCTCTCGACATAGCCGGCCACGTGGGTCGCCTTGACGAAATCCTTGTTCGCCGGGAACAGCACCGCCGTCCGCGCGATGTTCACGCCGAACGGCGCGAGTTTATTCTGGTGTCCCGCGCGCGAGATGTCGTCCTGCGTGCGCTCGTCGGTCTTGAGGAACTCCCCGAAGCCGGTCCCGGTGATGGTGATCAAGCCGCCGACCTCCGCCGTCGTCGGCGTGATCGCCGAAACCGCGGGCACCGACAGCGTGAAGGCGCCGCCCTCGACCGCGGCGAACCCGCGCGCCGCGCAGCATGTGCCGTCGGCCTTGGCCGTCCCCGCGCCCCGGCGGACCACCAGCGGACCGCTCC
>CAZMPH010000089.1:3986-6913 GCA_964568195.1 uncultured Nitrospirales bacterium
TGCGCTCACCGGAACCCACACGTCGATGGCCCGGTCCGACCACTGGAACACCCGTGCAGGCACGTCCCCGAAGAGGACTTGGTTGGAACCGCCCTCAAAAAAAACTCCGAAATTCTCCCCGCTGATCGTGACGAGCGCGCCGACGGGAGCCGTGTCGGGATTGAACCCGATGACCCTGTGGGGCGTCAGCCGGAACTCTCCCACCACTTTCGATTGGCCCCCGCGTTTGAGCGTGACCGGACCCGATGCGCCGTTCAACGGGAACATTGCGCGGACCTGTGTATTGGTCCAATTCAGGATCGGCGCCGGGATCCCGTTGAACAGCACGGCGTCTTCTCCCGGCTTGCGCTGGCCGAACCCTATTCCCGAGATGACGACCGGGGTTCCCAGCGGCCCTTCCGTGGGCTCCAGCGTGATCGGAGACACCACCGAGAAGGTCACCGGAGAAGTCGTGCTGTACTCGGCAGGAGCGCAGCAGGAGCCGTCGGGCAAAGGGTCCACCGACGCGAGCCGCACCAGCAAGGGCCCGGTCGTCGCATTCGACGGCACTTTCACCTCGATCCGTGTGTCTCTCCAGCGCACGACCTCGGCCGGGACCCCGTTGAAGAACACCTCGTTGACTCCGAACTGCATTTCGCTGTCTTTGTGCCCTATCGTCGGGCCGAAGTTCCGGCCGATGATCTGCACGATCTGTCCGGGCTGAGCCTCCGCCGGGGACACTTCCTTCACGAGCGGCGTCTCGACGGTAAAGGACCCGACGCTCTTGCTCTTCTTGCCGGACTTGAGCGTCACGAGACCCGTGGCCGCCTTGCGGGGGACGCGGACGGTGATGCGCGTATCCTCCCAATGTTCCACAAGTCCCGGAGCTTTCCCGAAGAGCACGGTATTGTCCCTTGTCGAGACGAACTTCCCGAATCCCTCGCCGGTGATGGTGATCGCGATGCCGATCGGGCCGGAGTCGGGATTGATCGTGGCCGCTGCCCAGGTGGGCCCACCCACCACAACGCCGATTGCGAGGGCTGCCGGAAGCAAAAACGTTTTCATGGATAAAGCCTTCTCATTCGAAAAATCCGCGTTCTTCAAGCAACTTCTGCACTATAACACGGCGCGTTTGCGAGGTGTCAAGGCAGGTAAGTGGGTCTTTGGGACGAGCGGGTGGCGGCGAGCTGGGCGCCCCGAATGCGGCCTTAGCCTGCAGCCGAGTCTGCGGGGCTTCGACGGCGAAAGGCGTCCGCGAATGGCCCGTTGCAACAGAAGAGCAACAGGCACCCCGGCTGCTCGCCGACAGGACCCGCTCGAGAGCAATTAGTGGACCTGCACGATGAGCTCCAGCTCGATCGCCATGTTCAGGGGCAGCTCGGCCGCGCCCAGGGCCAGGCGGGCGTGGCGTCCGGCCTCTCCAAAAATCTGGACGAGGAGATCCGATGCGCCGTTGAGGACGGCCGGCTGCTGGGTGAAGCCTTCGGCGGAGGCCACGTGACCGGTCAGTCGCACGATGCGAGTCACGCGGTCGAGCGTGCCTAGCTCCTGACGGACTATGGCCAGGGCGTTCAACAGGGTCAGGCGCGCCGCTTCGTAACCCTGCTCCACCGTGAGGTCCTTGCCCAGCTTGCCTGAATAAACGATCGCGCCGTCTTTGAACGGGCCGGTGCCGCTCAGAAAGAGCAACTCACCCACCCGCACGGCCGGGATATACGTGGCGACCGGTTTCGGCGCCGGCGGCAGGGTGATACTCAACTCGCTCAATCGCGCGTCGTACGACATGTCAGACGATCGCCGTGCCGGGCGGGCGCTCGATCAGTTCGATTTCGTAGCCGTCCGGCGCGTCGATGAAGATGAAGCGGCTGCCGGATGAAGTAACCGTGGGGCCGTCGGTAATCTTGATTCCCTTCTCATTTAACGTTCGGATCGTGTCGTCCAGATTCTCGACCTGAAACGCGAGGTGCACGAGGTCTTCCTGGACCTTCACGGGTCCGCTCGGCGGGAAACTGCACAGCTCGATCAGCTCTTCGCTGTTCGGCACCTTGAGGAACGCCAGGTGCGAGCCCCGCGGGGACGTTTTACGCTCGAGAACTTCGAGCCCAAGCACTTCCGTGTAAAATCGGATCGTCTGATCCATGTCGCTGACCCGCATCCGGGTGTGCAGCAGTTTCTTCACCTGCATGAGAGGATTCTGGAGAAACCCGGGGAGGGTGTCAAGACAGACGGTTAAGGAAGGGAACGTGCGCAGCGGAACCCGATGGTCGAGGAACTGAACATGGGAGGAGCGCCGCCCCGCGTCGCGGTCCTGAGCATGGCCGGGCCGCTTCGCCACGAGCCGCCGCGGACGATTTTGTATCGCCCGGTCGCCGGCCCGGGCGGATTGCGGTCCGGCATCATCACGTAGGAGTCGACCCCACCCCAATCCTGCACCCACTCCGCCACGTTGCCGGCCATGTGATGAAGGCCGTACGGGCTGCGTCCCTCCACGAGGCTGTCCACCGGCGCGATGGGTAGCATCGAGTCTTCGATTTGCCGGTTGAACACCGCGAGCCAGGGGGACGGCGCCGTCGTCCCCCACGGAAAGAGCTGGCCCTTGGGGCCCCGCGCAGCCTTTTCCCACTCCGCTTCGCTGGGCAGGCGCTTTCCAAGGGAGCGGCAATAGTCATCGGCGTCTTGCCAGCGCGCATAAAATGCCGGCCAGGCCGACAGCGTCGCGTCAGGGAGACGCTTTGCAACGGCAAGCTCGTTCGCAAGCTGCGGGTCAAGCCGGCGGGAGGCGCGGAGAACCCACGCCAGGTAATTGCCCAGGCTGACTTCGTCGCGATCAATCTCATAGGCGTCCAGCCAGATCCGTCGCTGCGGCTGCTCGGTATCGTCATACGGCCCTTCAAATCCCAACAAGATCTCGTCCACGCGGGCCGTCCCCATCAGAAACCAGCCGGCTG
>CAZMPH010000089.1:6923-8705 GCA_964568195.1 uncultured Nitrospirales bacterium
TGGAACGTTCACCATCGGTGCCGGCACGGCCAGGCGGGCGATGGCCTCCGCGCGCTCCGGCGGCAGCGACGGTGCGTCCGACTGCGCACCCGCAGACCCGAACCCGCACAAGCAGCCGAGAACGACGGCCAGGCGTCCGAGAAAGACCGGCCCATACCGATTTCTTTCCCGCGCGCTTCTCGTCACGATGCCACTTTCAGCACTCCGGCCCCTTTGATCGCGCCGGCCTTCAACGCCTGCAACGCCGCGTTGGCGTCTTCCAGCCTGAACCGCTGGGTGTGCGGACGGATGGGAATCGCCGCGGCTTCCAGGAGGAGATCCAAGCCGTCCTGTTTCGTGTTCGCGGTCACGCTGCGGATCGCCCGCTCGCCGAAGAGATCGTGGTCATAATCGATCGCCGGGATGGGCGATAGGTGAATACCCGCGATCGCCAGGGTGCCTCCCCTCCGCAAGGCCCTGAGCGCCGGCGGGACCAGCTCGCCGGCCGGCGCGAACAAGATCGCGCCATGCAGCTTCTCGGGCGGAGGCTCGGCCGCACCGCCTACCCACACCGCGCCCAGCTCGCGCGCCAGCGCTCGATGCTCCTCCCGCAGTGAGCAGACGAACACCTCGCAGCCCCAGTGACGGGCCACCTGGATCGTGATGTGCGCCGAGGCCCCGAACCCGTAGAGGCCCAGGCGCTGGCCGGGCTTCACCCCGCTGAGCCGGAGGGCGCGGTACCCGATGATCCCCGCGCAGAGCAGGGGCGCCACTTCCTCGTCGGTGAAGGCGCCGGGGATCGGATAGGCAAACGCCGCCGGCGCCACGGCATATTCGGCGTAGCCCCCGTCCGCGTGGTAGCCGGTAAACCGCGCCTCCAAGCACAGGTTCTCCCGGCGGTCGAGACAAAACTCGCAGCGGCCGCATGTGTGCTGGAGCCAAGCGATGCCGACCCGGTCCCCTTCTTTGATCGCCCGGACACCGGTGCCCACCCGATCGACGATGCCGACCACCTCATGGCCGGGAACGACAGGCCGCTTCGCGGGCGGCAGATCGCCCTCGACGATATGCAGATCGGTGCGGCAGACGCCGCACACGCGCACCCGCACGCGCACGTCGCCGGGCCCAGGCTCCGGTGCAGGCATCTCCTCCAGCACAAGGGGAGTCTTGCCGACGCCGGCAGTCTCTCTGAGCACCATGGCTTTCATGAGGAATCAGGAAGAAGGCGAACCCCTGCCTTTCAGCCACTCGGAAAGCTTCCCCTGCTGCTCCCGCCGAAACGTCAGTCCTAACCGGATCCACTCCAGCATCTGGGTCAGCGTCCGTTCCGCCGAAGCCACACGATTCGCCGGATCGCTGAAAAAGCGCTCCACATCGGTCAGCCATTCCTCCCCCCAGAGCGCTTTCGTTCCACTGATGATCCGCTGGGCGCCTACACTCCCCCCTTTCTTCCGGAGGGCCGGCCAGTTGGCTTTGACGAAAGACCACGACTCCCCCTGCGTCATGGGATTCGAGAGCAGCCCCCGTAACGGCTTCCAAATGTCCTGCCCTCTGATCGCCTCGGTAAGAATGAGCGCCAGGATTGCGGGCGTAAGGCCCGGCTCGGCAAAATCCCCCAAGGCGATGAGGTATCGCTCCCGGTCTTCAGGCGTCGCCGCCGCGTGATATCGCTCCAGATAGCGTTCATAGCGATCCTTGCCGCCGACACGCGCGCAGAGTCGGAGCACGGCCGTGGCCAGCGTCGTGATACCGGCCGGTTCATCGGCTGGGGAGGCCTGCCTGCCGAGAGCCTGCGCCTTCGCC
>CAZMPH010000090.1:0-8576 GCA_964568195.1 uncultured Nitrospirales bacterium
ATGGGTCCTCTCGGAGATCCGAATTGGAGACGACGCCGATATTCCGGGAGGCTGTCCGGTATCTGAGTTGCGGAGCTTCGTGGAGTCGCTTCAACAGCGCCTAACGCGGATGGCGTTTCCCACAGTCCAAGATTGACCTTAGTGCCGGGGGAGAGACTCGAACCCAGATGGGCCTAAGCCCCAGGGGATTTTAAGGCGGTACTGACGGGCCAGCAGAATCAGTATGTTGCTAACTCGTTGCCCTTTCCCGTTTCCAATAGTTACGGGGAGCGACCGTATTTTACGATGGTTATGGACACCCAGGTGGACACCTGGCCGGTGGTGGTCTGTGCCTTGCGGCGCGTGATGATCGTGCCAAGGACGATGTGATCGCGGGGTACGGCACTCGCGCGGCGACCGACACGCTCATGACGTCGTAAACGAAGGCGAGCAAGAGATTCTCCCGGAAGTTGCGCAAGGCCTTGCGGCTTCGGCAGCCGGTGTCCAAGTGGCACCTCGCGACGGACTCCTCGGAGCGTCTCTACGTCGCCGACCAGAGCAACAACCGCGTCGTCGTGTACGAGCCACCCCTGTTCGCCACCGACACCGATGGCGACGGCGTGTTTGACCACCTTGACCAGTGCAAGTTTGCGGCGCCGAGGCTCGGCATCGATACCGACCAGAACGACTGCACCGATGCGATCGCGGACCTCAAGAACATCGTCAATCAGCTGGGATACGGCTGGCCCAGCAACGTGCAGAGCGGCCTCCTGGGCAAGCTCGACGAGGCCCAAAAGGCGCTCGATCGGGGCAGCACGAACGTTGCGAAAAACAAGCTCCAGGACTTCATCGATCAAGTCGAGGGGCAGCGCGGCAAGGCGATATCCCCAGCCAACGCCGACTACCTCGAGGCCTACGCGAGGGGCCTCATCACGCTGATCACGACGTAGGCAACCCCGCGACTCCTACTTGTCGCGGGATTCGCGAAGAGACTCCCGGCCGGGACGCGATCCCGGCCGGGATGATCCCGTGGCCGCCGGCCTGACACCTCGAGACTTGGTTCCGTCCCCTCCACCTCCGCCTCCGTCCACGTTCCGTTCCCCCCTGCGCATCGTTGACCCCATGAGTACGTGCTACAACGACACCGGAACCCCAGCCGCAGGCAAGATCTACCATCCGCCTGCCCCGGACCCCCCAATTGTGTCTCGATGCGCGACGCCGACCCGCGACGGGCGATGAAGGCGCTCGCCTACACGGGGCCGACGGAAGGGGCGCGGCACCGGCTCATCGAAACGCTCGGGACGATGACCGACGCTCGCATAGCCGAGGACGACGGCGTCTACCTCAGGGTCGAGTTCCGCTCGCCACTGTTCGGATTCGTCGACGATGTGGAGTTTCTCTTCGACGACGCCCTGAAGCGCATCGAGTTCCGATCCGCCTCGCGGGTCGGCTACTACGACTTCGGCGCCAACCGCGCGCGGATGGAGCGGATCGGCCGCCTGGTCTTGGAGCCGGGGCCGGCTCCCGCGGCGCGCGATGGTCGGCGCCCGGCGCTCTTCTAGCCTGGATGCTGGGGTCCGACCGACGTGTGTCGACGGCTGCGCTGGGTTGACGGGGTAGCCCCTGGCGGGTCTGAGGCCTCGTTTCAACTTCTCATGCGCTCACTCACCAGGCGCGCGCCGGCCGGGCGGCGCTCCGGGGAGCCGCACCGGCGCGGGGCAGCAGCCGGGCGCGCATACGTGGGAGCAGGGCGGCAGCGGACCGACACTGCGTGGCGGGTCACCGAGGACCCGTTCGAGCACCAGCTCGCGGATGGTCTCGACGAAACGCGGATGGGTGCCCAGGGTCGCCGCACGCACCATTGACAATCCGAGCGCATCGCAAAGCCGCCGCGCTTCCTCGTCGAGGTCGTACAGCACCTCGACGTGATCGGAGAGAAACCCGATCGGGGCGATGACGAGCCCGGGCGTGCCGCGCGCTTGCAGGGCCCGCACATGATCCAGGATGTCGGGCTCGAGCCAGGGAACCTGCGGCGGGCCGCTGCGGCTTTGCCAGACCAGGTCCCAATGGGCATGCCCGAGGTGTTCGGCAATCCACGCCGCATTGGCGCGCAGCTGCTTTTCATAGTCGCACGTGTAAGCCATCGACCGCGGAATGCTGTGCGCGGTGAAGACGATGCGCGCCTGGGCACGCGAACGCGGGCCGAGCGCGGCGCCCAGTTGGTCCCAGGCCGCTCGCACCCGTTCAACACAGGCCTCCACGAAGCCGGGGTGATTGAAGAAGCGCCGCAGCGGTTCTATGCGGGGCGCCCCGTCGACCGCCGCGCGGGCCTGCTCGATGTCGCCCAGGTACTGTCGGCAGCCGGAGTAGGAGCTGTAGGCGGACGTGATGAACGCCAGGGCCCGTTGCACCCCGGCCGCTTTCATCTCCTCGACGGTGTCCTTGAGCAGCGGCGCCCAGTTCCGGTTGCCGAAGTAGATCGGAAGCTCCAGGCCGTGACTTGCGAAGTCCTGCCGGAGGGCGGAGATGAGAGCCCGGTTCTGGTCGTTGATGGGGCTTCTGCCGCCCAGGTGATGGTAATGCTCGGCGACGCTCTGGAGCCGCTCCTGGGGGATGCCGCGCCCCCGGGTAACGTTTTCCAGGAAGGGCATGACGTCTTCGGAGCGCTCGGGGCCACCAAAGGAAACCAACAGCAGGGCATCGCATTTTGGCATCTGGAGCTCTTCTTTTGTCATCGATCTCGCACCATGTGACAAACCGCCGGGCGCGTCGGATCAGGCCCGCCCGTGCGCCCGCACGGTCGGACAACCATCCTACTTCCAATTTCTACCATACAATCGCACTGGGTGCCCGTCCGGGTACGCAGGGCATGCGGCCCGCGCCACAGCGTCTTCGACCTCTTTCGCCACAACCTGCGCCGGCGCAACGGACAGCCGACATACTGCGTTTCAGGAGGGAAGTCTGATGCCGCACGTCGTCATTGAACAGGCGGGTCCACTCGAAAAGGTGTTTGCCTCGCTCGATCCATTCGTCGTGGCGGACAGCAACTCGATCCTCAAGATCAACGATGTCTTTCTCAATCGGCGGCACACGACCATTCTGCTCGAAGCCGTCGTGGTCGACAAACCACGATCACGGTCCTTCTTCGTGCAGCTCTCGCAGAAGGGTCAAGCGGTCACCGTGCGCCTGCTGCCGCTCACCGATCCCGGTGAGAAGACGCCGGCGGTCAAGCGACTCATGGCCCTGGTCGCGCGTCGCATCCGACAGATCGTGCCCCATAGCCTCTACGGGAAGACGAACCTCCAGGAGTTCCTGGCCGAGCCCGATGCCTGATGGAGCCGACGGCATCCGATCATCCCGCTTCGGCAAGGTCGTCGTCGATCCCGGGCGCGGCGCCCGGGTCGGGCGCTGTCTCGGGGTCGACCGGCCGATCGCTGAGGATGCAGTCGGCGAGGTACGTGTGCGCCTGGCCATCGGCGCGCGCCAGCAGGGCTTCGAGTTGCGTGCGCGGGAGCCAGGACTCGCGCTGCTGCATCGCCGGGTAGGTTCCGTCGGCGCGACGCGGAGCGTAGCGGCACCAGAACCCCAGGTGCCATCGCAGGAACTCGCGGATTCTGGTCACGCCGTGTTCGTCCGCCCCCCAGTGCGCCTTCGCGAGCGCGACGTAGCGCCGGTACGTCCCGAGCCGCTCATCGCCGGTCGGATCGAGGTCACCCTCGGTCGCCTCGCGGAACAGCCACGGCTTGATCAGCGCCCCTCGCCCGGTCATCACGCCTGCGCACCCAGCGCTCCGCAGCGCTGTGTCGATCTCGTGGCGAAACAGCAGATCGCCGTTGCCGACGACCGGCACCGGGACCGCGGCCGCGACCTCGCCGATGGCGTCCCAGTCGGCCGCCCGGCTGTAGCGGGCGGCGCGGGTGCGGCCGTGGACAAAGATCGCCTGGGCGCCGCCCTCAACCGCCGCTCGCGCCACGTCGAGACAGTTCCGGTCCTCGTCGTTCCACCCGAGGCGGATCTTCACGGTGATCGGGATCCGCTGGACGCCACGCGTCATGGCCTCGACGATGCGCCGAACGCGGCTGGGTTGGCGGGCGAGGGCCGCGCCCAGTCCCTTGCTCGTAAAGTACTCGATCGGGCAGCCGAGGTTCACGTCGACGAGATCGGCGCCTCGCGCCTCGGCCAGCCCCGCCGCCCACGCCATCTCCTCCGGATTGTTGCCGGCCAGCTGCACCCCGAAGAATCGTTCGCCGGGCGCCCGGCGGAGGAGCGCGAACTCACTCCGACGCTTCTGTCTCAGTCGCCGCGCGACGGCCATCTCGCCCATGGTCACCGGCGCCCCCAGCTCCTGGCAGAGCTGGCGATAGGGCAGGTTCCCCCCCTTGGTCATCGGCGCCAGCACGAGGGCGCCCCGGAGCGTCTCGCGCAGGGACGTCATGCCCTTCAGCCCCGGACCTTCGCAGGGGAGTGGGCGGCCGGTCGCTCGAACGCCCGCCTCAGTCTTCTCTGCATGAATGGTTTTCCAACCAACCGCCTGATGAGGCCCAGTGGCAGTTCATACTCGATCGTATCCTCCAGCAGGCAGCCCTCCGGCCCCTGAGGAACCATCCGGTGTTGATGCCTCCAGAAGCGGAATGGACCCCTGACCTGCTGGTCGGTGAAACTGCGGCCAGGCCGATAGTCCCGGTGCTCCAGTTCCCACTCCAGGGAAAACGGCCAGGGACGCACGAGCAGGGAGACGCGAGTCCCATCTTTGATGCCGCCTTCGATCCGGAGCACTTGCACCGGCTCCAGCGGCGGCGTCAATCGCTCAAAGGCGCCAGGGGATTCATGCCAATTGAAGACGGCGTCCGCTGATGCCGGTATCAGCTTGCTGGCAGCGAAAATGATCCGGTTGTTGTACACGATATGCCTTTATCCGCCGGATCGCCTTTCCGGCACCCCGGCCACGGAGAGTGAAATCCTACCTCAGCAACTCGACCGGTTTAAGGGGGGCAGGTCACCATCTCGCTGTCCGCGTTTGAGGTGCCGGGCCGCCACCGCGAGGAACCGCTCGCGCGCGAAGCGATGGTCGACGACGGGCCGCGGATAGGTCTCCTCGAGCCGAACCCGGGCAGCGCGCAGCACGGCGTCGGGCGCCTCCCACGGGCAATGGATGTAGCGCGCTGGCATCCGCTCGAGCTCGGGCACCCAGCGACGGACGTAGTCACCCTCGGGATCGAACTTTCTGCCCT
Organism: uncultured Nitrospirales bacterium; assembly: GCA_964568195.1. Taxonomy (GTDB): domain Bacteria; phylum Nitrospirota; class Nitrospiria; order Nitrospirales; family NS-4; genus SCTG01. The sequence goes on from CAZMPH010000090.1 coordinate 5,211, forward strand.
GCGTGACGGGGTTGAAGATGCGGAAGTAGGGCTGCGCGTCGCAACCGCAGCCCGCCGACCACTGCCAGCCGGCGTTGTTCTGCGCCCAGTCCCCGTCCGTGAGGTGCTTCATGTAGTGTGCCTCGCCGCGCCGGTAGTCGATGAGCAGGTGCTTGCAGAGGAAGCTCGCCGAGACCATACGGGCGCGGTTGTGCACGAAGCCCTCGCCGAGCAGCTGACGGGAAGCGGCGTCGACGATGGGATATCCGGTCTTGCCGACCACCCACGCCCGCCACAGCCTCTCGTCGTATTGCCAAGGGAAGCCCGCGAAAGCGGGCCGGAAGGGCTTCTCGAGCAGCTTTGGCCGGTCCCACAATGTGCTGTGGGTGAACTCCCGCCAGAGGAGCTCGTTCAGAAACGAGCGCGCAGCCGGCGTTCCGTCGAGAGCGTTCTCGACTGCGGTCCACACCTGGCGCGCCGAGATGGTGCCAAACTTGAGATCTGCCGACAGTCGACTCGTGCCCGCGAGGTCCATCCGGTCGCGGTGCTCTGGATACGCCGCCGCGGCATCCCGCAGGAACCGCCTGAGCCGCGCCTTCGCGGCCTGCTCTCCTCCGGGCAGGAGGGCGGGATTGCGATCGATGCCGATCTCTTCGCAGGTCGGGAGGGCGGTCACGCGTGCTCGAATGTCCCTCGGTAGCGGAGGCAGGGCACGCGGCGGCGGCAGGGGCTTGCCGATCGTCGCCGTTTGACGAAACACACGGGCAAACTGGCTGAACACCGAGTACGGCTTTCCTGCTCCCGTTCGCAGCGTGCCCGGAGGCATCAGTGTCTCGCCCTCGTACAGCTCGAACTTCGTGCCGAGAGCTTCACGTATGCGCCGGTCGCGCTCGCGCGCGAACGGCTCGACCCACCGCTGCGCGACCACGCGATCGGCTTTCCATTCCCGCACGAGACGCGGGATAACCTCCACGCTCTTGCCCGCAACGAACAAGAGGCGCGAACCACGATCTGCGAGCGCGGTCTGGAGGGCGCGCAGCGAGTCGAGCAGGAACTGCATGCGGTGCGGCAGCTCGGGAGCGCGGGTGGACGTGAAGAAATAGGGGTCGAGGACGAACAGCGGGATGACCTCGCCGGCGGCGAGCGCGTCCCTGAGCGGCGCATGGTCCGAGAGGCGAAGGTCCTTGCCGCGAAACCAGACGATGGTCCTCGTGGTCACAGCCGACTCGCCGAAAGCGCGCGCGGCTTGGTGTGGAGCTCGCAAGCGCCGTGCGCACAACGACCGTTCAGCCGGAGCCGATTCTTGGCGAAACAGTGATAGGCAACTTTGAGGAGCCGCGTCATGCCGGGCAGGCGGCCATGAATCCGGTCCATCAGCGCCTCCCAGGTCAGGCCAAGCGAGGCCGTGTCGGAGCCATCCGCATGGAAGACCTCGATCTCGAAGTCAGCCATCGCCTGGTATGGAACGCTCTTCGGCCCCTGGCGCTCCCGATCATGGCGCGTGCGCATGGTTCGTCTCCCAATCTCGGGCGGGCTGCCCGGCGCGCGAGTGATCGAGCAGGCGTCCGATCGCATCCCGCCTGAAGTCGAAGATGCGGTCGAGCGTGCGGCGGACGAAAAGGACATGCGCGACCGTGCCGACTGGTCCGAGCGGCTCCGAGTAGTCGACGACATCGCGCATCAGCGTGGAGGTTCCGCGCGCCTCGAACTCGTGCGTGTGGCGCCAGAGCGCGTAGGGGCCGGACTCCTGCTCGTCGACGAAGCGCTCTTGGGGCTTCCAGTCGGTGATGCGGGTGCGCCACCGTACCGGAACGCCAAACAAGGACAGCTGGTAGTCGAGTTGCGCGCCGGCGCACAGCTCGATGGGCATCGGGGTGAGGATGCGAAAGTGGAGAAAGGGCGGCGTCAACGCCTCGAGGTTCGACGCGTCGGCGAAGAAAGCGAAGATCTCCGGCATCGGACTGCCCACCATCTGGGTTCGGGAGAGTTGGCGAAGGCGTCCCATGCTGACCTCAGGCCGCCGTCCGATGGGGACCCGCCATCACTGCAGCGAGCGCCCTGTCGAGCCCGGTGTGTTCGAACGCATATCCGGTGCGTTCGGCCACGCGCGGCAGCACCCGCTGGGAGGCCATCAAGATCTCGCTCATCTCGCCGAACGCGATGCGCAGCGCGGTCTTCGGGACGGGCAGGAACGCGGGCCGGTGGACGGCGTGCCCAAGCGCCCTCGTGAACTCGGCGTTGGTCACAGGGTGCGGCGACACCGCGTTGATGGCCCCGCGGACAGCCGCGGTTCGGGCAGCGTGCAGGAGCACTCCGACGACATCGTCGATGTGAATCCAGGGCATCCACTGCTTGCCACTGCCGAGCCGACCACCCGCGCCCATCTTGAAGGGCGTGAGCATGCGAGCGAGCGCGCCACCTCCCGGCGCGAGCACGATCCCGATGCGCACGCACACCACGCGGACGCCGAGCGCCTCGGCGGCCTGAGCCTCGCGCTCCCACTGGCTGCAGACCTCGGTGAGGAAGCCCCGTCCCGCCGGTGACGTCTCGTCCAGCTCCTCGTCGCCGCGGTCGCCGTAGTAACCGACCGCCGACGCGGAGACGAGGACCTCCGGCTTTCTGTCGAGCGCCCGGAGGCCGGCGAGAAGGTTGCGCGTACCGATGACTCGGCTGTCGCGGATGCGGCGCTTCTTCTCCTCGGTCCAACGACCCTCGGCCACGGGTTCGCCGGCGAGGTTGAACACCGCGTCGATTCCCTGCAGCGCCTCGAGCGGCGCGGACTCGGCCGCGGGATCCCAGCGAACGGCTCGTCCGACGCCGAGCTTACGGGTGGTTTTGGCCGGATCGCGGCTCAGCACCACTGCGTCCTGCAGGTTCGCGAGCAACTCTTTGCCGAGCAGACCCGTTCCTCCGGTGATGAGCGCCTTCATGAAATCCTCCTTTCTCCCTCAGTATCATGGTCTTTTCGGTCGATTTCAACTTGAAAATCGACCAATTCGTATTATATGCTGTCCATGAGGGTGGCAACCATGCTCACGACGACCGAGGCAGCCAGGGTGGCGGCGGTAGCGCCTTCCACCATCAAGCGCTGGGCCGATCGGGGGATTTTGCCGTTTTCGCGGACAGCGGGCGGTCACCGCCGGTTCGAGCGCTTCGCCATCGAGCGACTGCTCCGTGAGCCCCCAACGTCGGGATTCTCGGGCGACCCGTTGGCCACCGCATGGGTCCGCTGCCTGGTGGACGGAAGACGCCATGACATCGACGGTAGGCTCCTTGAGGCGAGAAGTCGGCTTGGGTCCTGGTGGCGCGTCGCCGACGAGATCGCCGTCGCCCTCGCCGAGATGGGCAAGCAGTGGGAGTGCGGGCGCCTGACCATCGCTGAAGAGC
>CAZMPH010000091.1:0-8331 GCA_964568195.1 uncultured Nitrospirales bacterium
GGGCATGCCACCATCGAGCGGTACGAGCCGGAAGAGGTGCGGGTACGGGTTGAGACGCCGCAGCCGGCCGTCCTGGTTCTCCTGGACGCGTACGACAAAGGCTGGACGGCCGCGCTGGAGAACGGTACTGCCCTCCCCATTCTGCGGGCCAATGCGCTGGTGCGGGCGGTGGTCGTGCCGGCCGGCACGCACGTCGTCACGTTCTCCTACCGGACTCCTCTGCTGAAAGCCGGCGCCTGGGCGTCTTTTACCGGCGTCCTCCTGTGCATCGGCTTGATTGTGCACGCGCGCCGGCGGTCCGCCGACAGGCGCCCTGATTGACACCCTGATGATCTGCGGGTATAGGGAAACTGATGTTCAAATCGCGCTTGGATGATCTGGCTCGCTGCGCTCTTCTTCGGCGGCTGCGGACGATCGACTCGGCGCCCGGCGCCGAAGTGGAGATGGACGGGCGCCGGGTCCTGCTCTTCTCGTCGAATAACTATCTGGATCTGGCCGCACACCCACGCGTCACCGAAGCCGCCATCAACGCGATCAGGCGCTACGGCGTCGGCGCGGGCGCATCACGGTTGGTATCCGGAAGCCTGCGCCCGCACCGCGAACTCGAAGAACGCCTCGCGGCGTTCAAACACGTGGAGGCCGTTCTGGTTTTTTCCACCGGCTACCAAGCCAATCTGGGCCTGATCCCAACGCTGGCGGAAGACCGGAAGGTCATCTACGCCGACCGTCTCTGCCACGCGAGCCTGATTGACGCCAGCCGGCTCAGTGGCGCCTCGCTACGGGTGTTCCGCCATCGGGACCACGCCCACCTTGCGCGGCTCCTCCATCGAGGAGGTTCTCCACGGTCCGCGCTCGTCGTCACGGACGGGGTCTTCAGCATGGATGGAGATCTGGCGCCCCTCCCCGAGCTGTACAAAGAGGCACACCAGGCGGACGCGATCCTGGTCGTGGACGACGCGCACGGGACAGGCGTGATGGGACCGGAAGGGCGCGGCACGGTGGAACACTTCGGCATGGAAGGTGCGCCGCTCGTGCAAATGGGCACCCTCAGCAAAGCGCTGGGCGGGCTGGGCGGCTTCGTCGCAGGAACCCGAGACTTGATCGAGTATCTCGTGAATCGTGCGCGCCCATTCATCTACACGACGGCGCTCCCGCCGGCGATGGCCGCAGCCGCGCTCGCCGCGCTGGACGTGATAGAAGCCGAACCGGAACGGCGGGCGCGGCTCTGGAGCCTGCGCGACCGCCTGTATGACGGCATCCGGCAGATGGGATTCGACACGCTCGACAGCCGATCGCCGATCATTCCCCTCCTGGTCGGTGACGCGGATGCGGCGCTCTCCCTGTCCGAGGCGCTCCTGGCGCGCGGCCTGTACGCCCCGGCCATCCGTCCCCCGACGGTGCCGGCCGGCACCAGCCGCATCCGTATGAGCGTGACGGCCGGCCACACGCCGGAGCAGATCGATTATGCCGTGGAAGTACTGAGTAAGGTCGTCGCGTCAGACAAGCGACTGCAGGAGCGAGTTACAAGCGTCCGTGAGGCTGGGGCGGAGACAAGGGGGCGGAAGACGCGCCCACCGTCCCTTTGAGGGCATAGCCTTCCAACTCCTCGCTGACGTGGGTCACCTCGCCCCGGGTCTCCATCACAGGGGGAGCCTCGATCTCTTCCACATACTTGACCAGGCCCACCCCCCGGGCGAACCAGCTCGTGATCCTGTCCCGACTCGTGATCACACGTCGGCTCTTCGTCAAGGTGATGACGATGGTCATCGACGCATCGATCTGGACGGCGTCGCTCCAGGTTCCGGCAGGAACCGTCACGGGCGCGTGTGCGACAACCCGGACATCCGCCGTCACATCCGCCCGTTCGTGGCGGCCATCCCCGTCCAGATCCGCTCGTATGTCGACGCCCTTCTTCTCGAGCTGCCGGAAGGTTCCCTCCATCACCAGCGGGAACACCAGTACCCGGTAGGGGATCAATTGCTGCTCGAAGGGCGTGGTAGGCTGGCTCCCGTAATAGGTGATGCCCGTTTTATCGCGACGGAAGAAGCCGTCGGTGGGCCCCTTGTTGCCCTGGTTGGTCTCCCGAAAAATCTTGACGGTCTCGCCTTTGATGTTGGTCGTGCCGATGGCGGAAACCTCATTGGTGAACGTCTTCTCGGAGACACGTTCGACCGTATCCGTACGGGTGCGGCCTTTATAACGCCACACACTCCCGATCTCGTCGGGGAAATATTCTTCCGTGTTCTGGATTTCCTTGGCGACGGGATTCGTCCCGGCTGCATCGAGTCCGGACCCCGGCAGGAAGCAGGCCGCGAGGATGACCAACGCCGGGATGATGAGCTTCCTGTCCACGTGACACTCTAACCTAGAATGGAATCGACGGTACGCCATACCGGGTGAGCCGTAAATTAGCACAACCCTCTTGCGCCATCAAGTCATGCTATAATTCGCCCCCTGCTTGTGAGAAAGCGGACACCCATGGGACGCAGGCCGTCGTCCGAGAGCCGCGTGGTACTGGTAACCGGGGCCTCCCGAGGACTCGGTCGCGCCATCGCCGTGGGCTTTGGGCAAGCCGGCGATCGAGTCGTCGTCAACTATCGTACGAGCGCTGCAGAAGCCGATCAGACCGTCCGAGTCATCGAAGAAGCCGGTGGAACCGCGGTCGCGCATCAGGCGGATGTCCGGGACGCCAAGAACGTGGCTGCCATGGTTGCCGCCGCGGTGGACCGTTGGGGACGATTGGACGTCTTGGTCTGCAACGCAGCGGCGACCGAGGATCGTCTCGTGGTCCGCGTATCGGATGAGGCGTGGGACAAGACCGTCGCCACGACCTTGACCGGCGCGTTTCACTGCTTGCAACACGCGGGCACCGTGATGCAGGCCCAGCGGGCCGGGGCCGTCATTCTTATCGGATCGCTGTCGGGTCTCCAGGGGCGGGCCGGCCATGCGCCCTACGCGGCGGCCAAGGCGGGCTTGCTGGGCCTGATGAGGACTGCGGCGCGTGAATGGGGAGCCAGCGGCGTGCGCGTCAATGCGATCCTGCCGGGCTGGCATGCCACAGCCCTCACGGGATTTCGCGACGATCCGACTCCCCCTCCGTTTGCGCCGGCCCTCAGCCGCGGCACTACCCCGGCAGCCGTCGCGACTTTTGTCGTCGCGCTTGCGGCCATGCCGGACGTTTCCGGTCAGGTCTTTACCCTCGACAGCCGGATCACCCCCTTTTGATTCGCCCCGTTCAGAAGCCCTGCGGAGTCTTCATCGCCGGCACCGATACCGGCGTCGGTAAAACCATCGTCACGGCAACCCTCGCGACGGCGTTCACGGCACATGGAGTCAACGCCGGGGTCATGAAACCCATCACGACAGGGGTGGCGGAAAGTAGCACCGGATTGTCTGACCCTGATTGGCTCGTGTCCGCCATGGGCGTAACCGATCCTCCCGATTTCATCGCCCCGTATCGTTTCCCGACTCCCGCCGCCCCTCTGGTGGCGGCGGCCCGCACGGGCCAACTCATCAACCTGAAGCGCATCCTCGATGCGTTCCAGGCCCTCTCAACTCGGCACGATTGCGTCGTCGTGGAAGGCATCGGCGGTGTCATGGTTCCCCTGACTCCGGATTTGTTGGTCGTTGATCTGGTGAAGCGGATGGGTCTACCCGTCCTCGTCGTCGCCCGCGCAAGCTTGGGCAGCATCAATCACACCCTCCTGACGCTGGAATGCCTGCGGAGTCGTGGGGTGCCGATCCTCGGCCTGATCTTCAACAACCCGGCTCGCCCGCCGGCGGATCCGGATGAGGCCGAAACAGTCCACACCATCCTGCAGCTTTCCGGACTCCGCTCGTTCGGCGAACTGCCCTATTGCGAGGGGCTTCCCGCCGCGTGGCAGCAACACCGGAGCCTGCTGGCCGGGCGACTGGATGTGCAGGGATTGCTGGAAGCGTTGGGACTGCGGGGGCTTGCCTAGCTTCCTACGCGTCTACTCACCTTCGGGGCCGATCAGTTCCTTGATCTTTGCCCCGATGTCCTTGGCGGCCATGAGGGACTCGCCGACCAGAATAGCCCGCACGCCGGCTTCAGCGACGCGCTTCACGTCGTCCCGCGTGGCAATCCCGCTCTCGCTCACGATCAGCTTGTCCCCGGGAATGCGCTTGGCCAGCCGGACGGTGACGTCGAGCGACGTCACGAACGTCGTCAGATCGCGGTTGTTGATGCCGATGATCCGTACCTCGGGAAGCCGTTCCAGCACGAGATCAAGCTCGCGCTCATGGTGCACTTCGATCAACACGTCGAGGCCGAACTCCTGCCGCGCCAGGTGGTAAAAGTCGATCAATTGCACGCAGTCGAGCGCCGCCACGATCAGCAACACGGCATCCGCCAGATGCGCCCTCGCTTCGTAGAACTGGAGCTCGTCCACCATGAACTCCTTGTTCAGAGCAGGGAGCAGGACCTCCTCCCGGATCGCGCGGAGGCCGCCGAGACTTCCTTGGAAAAATTCCGTGTCCGTCAGGACGGAGAGCGCGGAGGCGCCGTGGTCACGATAGGTTCTGGCGATCGCGAGCGGATCGAAGTCCTCGCGGATGACCCCCTTGCTCGGCGACGCTTTCTTGACCTCGGCGATCAAGCGGGGCGTCTCCCCTTGGGGGATGGCGGCCGGACGCGCCGGCCCGACCGCAGGCCGGGCAGGAAGCGCAACCAGCGCCTGGTAGAACCCGATCGGCGCCGGCAGGTCACGGATCTTCGTCTTGAGGTCGGCTAAATAACGGGCGTTCTTCTTCTCTTTAATTTCCCGCTTTTTGTGCTCAAGGATTTTGTCGAGAATCATGGGATTACCGTTACACGTTATTCGTTAATCGTTAAACGGTTCAGGATTATTTCCGTTCCCCGTATTCCGAGTTGGCCTTCCGATTAACGTATAACGTGTAACGATTAACGTCCTAACGGTTGGTCCACTTGATCAGGCGTTCCAGCTTGTCCATCGCAGCCCCCGATCGGATGATCGTCTGCGCCAGCGCAACGCCGTCCTGCAGCGTCGCGGCTTTCCCGCAGGCGACCAGCGCCGGAGCAGCATTGAGCTGGACGAGCTGCTGACGCGGCCCTTCTCTGCCGGACAGGACGTCTCGGATGATGCGCGCGTTCTCCTCGGCGTCCCCGCCAGCCAGGTCCTTGGGCCGCGCCCGCTGGAACCCGAAATCGCGGGGCTCCACGACATAGCTGGTCAAGCGGCCTGCCTTGCCTTCGCAGACGCGGGTCCGGTCCGTGAGCGTGATCTCATCCAGCCCATCCATGCCGTGCACCACGTAACAATGCCGGACCCCGAGCCTCATCAAGACGCTCGCCATCAGGTCGGTCAGGCTCTCCTCGTACACCCCGACGATCTGGACGGTCGCGCCGGCCGGATTCGTCAGCGGGCCCAGGAGATTGAAGATCGTGCGCACGCCGATCTCCTGCCGCGGACCGACGGCATGTTTCATGGCGCCGTGAAATACCGGCGCGAAGAGGAACCCAACGCCGATCTCGTTCACGCACTCTTCCACCTGCTCGGGCGGGAGGTCGATGCGCACGCCGAGGCATTTCAACACATCCGCGCTGCCGGAGCGCGATGACACGGCCCGATTGCCGTGCTTGGCGACGGTGATCCCCGCACCGGCCACCACAAAGGCGACCGTCGTGGACACATTGAAGGTCGTCCCCCCGTCTCCGCCCGTGCCGCACGTGTCTACAACCAGCGGATCGGCCGGCCGGATACGCACGGCTTTCGCCCGCATGGCCCGGGCGGATCCCGTAATCTCGTCCACGGTTTCGCCCTTCATGCAAAGCGCCGTGAGATAGGCCGCGATCTGCGCCGGCGTCGCCTGCCCCTCCATGATTTCCAGCATCACCGCTTCGGCCTCGGCCTCCGTCAGATGCTGCCGCTCGATGAGCTTGGCGATGGCGTCTTTAATCATGATCGGAACCGTCTGGTCCTGCTACCGACCCAGAAAATTGCGGAGCAGGTCCTTGCCCGGACGCGTCAGGATGGATTCGGGATGGAATTGCACGCCTTCGACCGGAAGGGTCCGATGACGGAGTCCCATGATCTCCCCTTCAGCGGCCTCGGCCGAGATTTCCAGACAGGATGGGAGCGTCTCCCGCCGCACGATCAGCGAATGATAGCGCGTGGCCTCGAAGGGATTCGGCAGGTCGCGGAAGATCGTTTTCCCGTCATGCTTGATCCAAGACGTCTTCCCATGCATCAGCCGCTCGGCGCGGACCACTTCGCCGCCGAAGGCCTCGCCGATGCTCTGATGTCCCAGGCACACGCCCAAAATCGGAATCTTCCCGGCCAGCCGTTTGATGGTCTCGACCGACACCCCGGCTTCTTTCGGCGTACAGGGCCCGGGCGAGATCACGATCCGCGACGGTTTGAGCGCGGCGATCTCGTCCACCGTGATCGCGTCGTTGCGGACGACCTGCACGTCCTCCCCAAGCTCGCCGAGATACTGCACGAGGTTGTAGGTGAAGGAGTCGTAGTTGTCGATCACGAGCAGCATGAGCGTTAATCGTTATTCGTTAAACGTTAAACGTAGAAGATTCCTGGTTGCCGATTAACGATTAACGTATAACGGTTTCCTTCCTTAATCGAGGCCTCGTTCGGCCATGTCGACGGCGCGCATCATGGCCTTGGCCTTGTTGCAGGTCTCGACATACTCGGCCTCGGGATCGGAGTCCGCCACGATCCCGGCGCCCGCCTGAATGAAAGCCTGGCGGCCCTTGACCACCACGGTCCGAATATTGATGCAGGTGTCCATATTGCCCGAGAACCCGAAGTACCCGACCGCGCCCGCATAGGGTCCCCGCCTCGACGGCTCCAACTCCTCGATGATCTCCATGGCGCGGATCTTGGGTGCGCCGGAGACCGTCCCGGCCGGAAAGCACGCCCGCAGCACGTCATAGGCGTCCTTGCCCGCTTGCAGTCGGCCCTCGACCTGGGAGACCAGATGCATGACGTGCGAATACTGCTCCACGACCATGAAGTCCTTGACGCGGACGGTTCCGGGGCGCGCCACCCGCCCGACATCGTTACGGCCCAGATCCACCAGCATCACGTGCTCGGCGCGCTCCTTCTCGTTGGCCAGCAACTCCTCACGCAAGACGCGGTCCTCCTCCTCGGTGATCCCGCGACGGCGGGTGCCGGCGATCGGCCGCAACTGCACGAGGTCGTCCTCGCAGCGGACCAACACCTCCGGCGACGCCCCCACCAGCTCCACCTCGGGAAACCGCAGATAGTACATGTACGGTGAGGGATTGATGACCCGCAGAGCCCGGTAAATATCAAAGGGGCGGGCCCGCATGGAGGCCTGCCACCGCTGCGAGAGCACGCCCTGGAAAATATCGCCGGCCTTGATGTAGTCCTTCGTCTGCACCACCACCTTCTCGAAATCGGCTTTGCTCATGTTGGACGTGAAGGCGGGCGGACGGCGGCTTTGGGGACGCCGTGAAGCCGGGCGGCGGCCCGTGCGGAGTCGCGCGATCATGTCGTCGATCCGTCGGACGGCGTCGGCATAGGCAGCCTTATGATTGCGCGCACCGACATGGGCGTTCGCCACGATCCTGATCGTCTGGGCCACGTTGTCGAAGACGAGGAGTGTATCCGTGAGCAGAAAGCAGGCCTGGGGCAACCCCAGGACGTCTTTTCGCAGCGCGGGGAGCCGCTCGAACTGGCGGACCACGTCGTAGCTCAGATACCCCACCGCGCCCCCGCAGAATCGGGGCAATCCCGGAACCGGGACCGGACGGTATTCCGCCATGATGTCGCGGAGGCAGGCCAACACATCCGTCTTCACCGGGATCCGGCGGCGGCGGCCATCCGACACAACCACTTCTCGATCATTGCCACGAATCAGGGTGGGCGAGCCGCTTCCCAAAAACGAGTACCGCGCCCACTTTTCACCGCCCTCCACGCTTTCCAGCAGGTAGGCGCACGGCCCCCGGTCGATCTTGGCTAGAGCCGAAACCGGGGTCTCGAAGTCGGCCAGGACTTCCCTGGAGACGGGAATCAGGTTTCCCTGCTTGGCCAGCGCGCAAAACTCTTTGAAATCAGGAGTGTATCCGCCAGTGTTCATGCGGGAACCGTATCACAGGCTTCACCGGCGAGTCAATGCGAGGGGATTAATTGATTTCACCTACTTGAGGTCAACGTTCGTAATAATCCTTTTCCGGCGCTTCGTCGAAGTCGTCGGCGTCACGACCGCGGCCTGCGCGCTCACCCTCAAGGCGCTCCTCCAGATCGGCCAGGCGGTTCCACACCGAGTCTACTTTTTCATCCAGGCGGGCCAGTCGGTCCGCGACGACCT
>CAZMPH010000092.1:0-4118 GCA_964568195.1 uncultured Nitrospirales bacterium
CGCTGGCCCTCGTCTGGACCCTCGCCAACGAACCATAAGCGTTGCTACCGATAAGAATCCTTGCGGTGGCGCACGCCTAAGATGTGCACTTCTTTCAGCTTGTGATCAACCGTGTAAATCACTCGATACACGCCCTGCCTGATCCGATACATGTTCCGCTCACCGACAAGTTTTTTAGAGCCGGGAGGCAAGGGGTCTGGTTCAACATCTGGATGCTGTTCTCTAGCCGGTCAAGATCATTTTGAGGAAGCCTATCGAAGTCCTTGAAAACTCTCTTCTCAAACAGCAGCCTGTACATCAGCGCGATGCACGCCGCCGTTTCACATAACGGTTAAATTCATCCTGCGGCACAAAATCCGCGTCTTTCAGCCTCTCCCGACCCAGAGCGCGATCTTCAAGTTCTTCTTCCAACTCGCCCAGCTTGTCTGCAAGCGCCGCTGCAACCACATAGCCCATCTTCAGCCCATGCTCCTGACAAAATTGATCAAGTTTTTTCTTCAGCGCCTGGGGAATCCTTGCCCCTACCGGGACGCCCAATGTTTTCATGCCGCACCTCCTCCAATAAGGATGATGTCATATGCTATCCAATGCTATCATTTGATGCAACGTCTGTCTGACGGAATGGTGAACGCAGGCCTTCAGCTAACGCTCCCGCGCGGTTTCCTGCACGGACTTCAACAGCGGGCTCAGGAAGAACTCGATCAGCCGGCGCGTGCCGGTCTTGATCTCGGCCGACACCGCCATGCCGGGTGAGAGCTTGACATCCTTGCCGTCCACCTGAATGACGGAGCGGGCCAGGCTCACCCGCGCGGGATAGACCAATCCACCTTTTTCCAGCTGTACGGCGTCGTTGGAGACATTGACGATCCGGCCGTCGATGAGGCCGTAGCGCGTGAAGAGGAACGTCTCGATTTTCATCTCGACGGCCTGGCCCTCCTTGACGAACCCGATGTCCTTGTTCTCCACCATGACTTCGACTTCCAATTGATGCTCGGAGGGCACCACCATCAGCAACTGCTGCGCCGGCGTGACCACGCCGCCGACGGTATGGACGGCGAGCTGCTGGACGACGCCCTCAATCGGCGCCGTCAAGGTCTGTAGGCCGGTCCGCTGTTCGGCCTTGACCAGCTCCTGCGCGAGCGAGGCCGCCTTCGTCTCCTGCTCGGACAATTCGGCGTGGCGGGCCTGCTGGAACTCGGCGATCAGCGTCTGATAATTCTGTTGCGCCTCCGCCAGCGCCGCCAGGTCCTGGCCACGGATCTCCTTCTGCCTGGCGAGTTCCTGCGTTTCCTCCACCCGCTGCTTCTCGGCCGCCAGGTACTCCATCTTGGAGATGAAGTTTTCATCCACCAGTTGCTTGTAGGCGCTCGCCCGCTCGTTCTGCATCGGCACGGTCGTTTCCAATCGCGCGATGTTCGTCTTGGTCGCCTCGATCGCCGCCTGGCGCTGCTCGATCGCATGCTGCGCGGCCTCGACTCGCGACCGGTGCTCGGCCAGCTGATTCCGCAACATATGCTGCTGGAGCGCCGCGAGCTTCGGGTCTGCGCCTTTCGGCGGATCCATCATGCTCCTGCCGGCGATCAGCGCGCGCAGGCGAGTGGTCTGGACCAGCGCGGCCTGATGTTCGTTGGACAGACGTTCCCGTTCCGCTCCGGTCACCGTGGGATCGAGCTCGATCAGCGCTTCACCTTTCCGAACCGCTTGCCCGTTCTTCACATAGATCGCGCGGATGACCCCGCTATCCAGGGGCTGGATCACCTTGGAATACCCGCTGGGAATGATCTTACCCGGCGCCACTGCCACGACATCGATCTGCCCGAGACACGACCACACGATGCCGGCGAGAAAGACGGCGACGATCGTGCCGCCGACCGCGCGCCCGACGGGGGACGGCGGCGAATCCTGGATCTCCAGCACCGCCGGCAGGAACTCGGCCTCCCGGCGACTCGGCACCGCGGTTCGGGGCTGACGCCGCTGCTCCGCCCAGGCCGTGCGCCAGACTCCCAGATGCAGCGAGAGGGAATCACGCCACCGCATAGTCGCCGTCCTGGTGTCGGTGCAGGCGCGCATAATAGCCATTGAGCTTCAGCAGTTCGTCGTGGGCGCCCTGCTCGATGAGCTCGCCTTTTTCGATGACGAAGATGCGGTTCGCGGGCCGCACGGTGCTGAGGCGGTGCGCGATGATGAAGACCGTGCGCCCCTGGCAGATCTGGGCCAGGTTGGCCTGGATGATGGCTTCGGATTCGTAGTCCAGCGCGCTGGTCGCCTCGTCGAAGATTAGAATGCGCGGGTTGGTCACGAGCGCGCGGGCGATGGCGATTCGCTGGCGCTGCCCTCCGGACAGCGAGCAGCCATGCTCGCCGACTACCGTGTCGTAGGCCTCCGGCAGCTCCAAGACAAAGTCGTGCGCGCCCGCGAGCTTCGCCGCCTGGACCACCCGTTCCATCGCCATGCCGGGGTCCGATAGCGCAATGTTGTCCCGCACCGAGCGATTGAACAGGAAATTTTCCTGGAGCACCACGCCCACTTGGCGGCGCAGCCAGACGGGGTCGATCTGCGCGAGATCGATCCCGTCAACCAGCACCCGGCCCCGCTCCGGAATGTACAAGCGTTGGATCAGCTTGGCGATGGTGCTCTTGCCGGAGCCCGAACGGCCGACGATGCCGATGACTTTTCCCGGCGCCACCTGGAAGGAGACCCGGCGCAGGACCTCCGGACCGTCCGGCCGGTAGCGAAAGGAGACGTCCTCAAGAACCACGCGCCCCGACAGGTTCGGCAGGGTCGTCCGATTCGGGTGGGCGGCCTCCATCGGCGCATTGAGAATATCGCCCAGCCGCTGGACCGAGATGCCGGCCTGCTGAAAATCCTGCCATAACTGCACCAAGCGCAACACCGGGGCGTTGACCTGACCGGCCAGCATCGTAAAGGCGATCAACTGGCCGATGCTGAGCTGGCCGTCGATCACCAACTGCGCGCCGAGCCAGATGATGGCGATCGTGGTCACCTTGCTGATCAAGGACGCGCTCTGGCCCGCGACATTGCCGAGCGTCGTCGCGCGAAAGCCGGCCTGGACGTACCCTGCCAGTTGCTCCTCCCACTTGCGCTGCATCGGCGGCTCGATCGCCATCGCCTTGAGGGTCTGGATGCCGTTGATCGCCTCCACCAGAAAGGCCTGGTTATCCGCGCCCCTGTTGAACTTTTCATTCAGCCGGGCGCGGAAGATCGGGGTGACGATGACCGAGAGCGCTATATATAAAGGAAGGGCCCCTACCACCAGGAGGGTCAGAAGCGGGCTGTAGAACACCATCACCGCAATAAACACCACGGCGAAGAACAGGTCGATGACGACGGTCACTGCCGAACCGGTAAGGAACTGGCGGATGGTGCTCAACTCGCGGACGCGCGCGATCGAGTCCCCGACACGGCGCGCCTCGAAATACGCGAGCGGCAGCGCCAGCAGATGCCGGAACACCTGCGCGCCCAACCCCACGTCGATCCGGCACGACGTGTGCGAGAACACATAGGTCCGGAGCCCGCCCAGGATCACCTCGAACAGGGTGAGCGCCAACATGCCGATCGCGAGCACGTGCAGCGTCGTCATCCCCTTGTGGACCAGCACCTTGTCGATGACCACTTGGATGAACAGCGGGGTGAGCAGCGCGAACACCTGGATGAAGAACGAGGCCAGCAGGACTTCGCCGAGGTGCTTCCGGTACTTGACAATGGCGGGAATGAACCACGTGAAATCGAACTTGTGGTCTTCGGGCCGGAGATTCGCCCGTTTGGTGATCAGGATCAGTTGCCCGCTCCACGCGTCCTCGAAGGCCTGCCTCTGGAGTATCTGTGGGCTTTGTTGGCAGGGGTCCTGAATCAGCACCTTCTCGGCATCGGCCTTGGCCAGCACGAGATAGCGGCCGTCCTTCTGCCGGGCGATGGCGGGGAGCGGGACGGTGGGCAGACGCGACCAGTCGCTGTCCACCACGGCGGCTTTGAAGTCCAGGTGCTTGGCCGCGCGCAGCAGGTCGGTCTCGTCAAGCGCCTTACCGGATTGCCCGAAGAGATGTTGGATCTGCTCCCCATCCGCCGGCACCGCATAGTACCGCGCCAGGATCAGGAGA
>CAZMPH010000092.1:4128-8269 GCA_964568195.1 uncultured Nitrospirales bacterium
ACGCTCCTCCTTCACCTACTACAGCGGGAGGGGGCCCCGCAGACGCCCCTCCCGTGCCCACTGTGGCGTCATGATCTTTCTTTACTTCGTGGGCTTCCATGCGCTACATTTAAAACCAGTGAAAAGACAACATCATCACAAGCGAGAAAAACTTTCTTCACTCTTGTTCGATCTTGTGAAGTACTTGTTGACTGTTATCGGAGTCGGAGCGATTCTTCCGGACAGCAAGATCGCAGGCTGGACCGCATTGGTCGGCTCCTTCATTGCATTCGTGCTTTTGGTTATCGCGCTGCTTGTCACACCCGAAGAAAGGACATGAGCATGGAACCCATCGATCTCTGGCTCATCTTGCTCGGGGTCTTTGCAATCGCCGCCGTCGGTGCCCTGAAGCTTATCGAACGCATCCAGGACCGCAAGCGCTGAGCCACCCCTGACGCCTCACGCCTGACACCGTTACGCCCTCGCCTCATCGTCACTGCCAACTGGCCGCCAGGATCGTCTGCACGTCCTGTGGCCGCTGATCGATGGCCTGATCCCACGTCAACCCCGTGGCCGCCGAGAACTGAGCCATCGCCTGAATCAATTGATCCACTTGCGTGTTGAGCAACTGGCTGCCGTCGCCGGCCTGGATGACTTCGATCTGGTTTGCCGAGCCCTTGTACCAATTCTGGACTGTCATCTGATCCGTTGATCCATGAATCGCAAGATGCAGGTCCTTGGCCTGGCGACTGAGCACGAGATCGATCGGATTGATTCCGCTCGCAAATGCTGCGGTGTCGGTGTTGCCCGGCGTCGTATCGTTCTCCGATATCGTATCCTGTCCATGCCCACGGTTGAACAGATAGGTGTCATTACCCAGCCCACCCTGGAGCGTATCCTTGCCCTTCCCGCCTCGGAGGGTGTCATCCCCCGCGCCGCCGAGCACGGTATCGTCGCCTTTTCCCCCTTTCAGAAGATCATCGCCGGCGCCCCCGTCCAGCAGGTCGTCCCCTTTGCCGCCGGCCAGCGCGTCGTCGCCGGTCTCCCCAAAGAGGCGATCGTCGCCCTTGCCGCCTCTCACTGTGTCATTCCCCGCACCAGCGTACACATGGTCATTGCCGCCCTTCGCGTTAATCACATCCTTGCCGGAACTGCCCCTAATCACATCGTTCCTCCCCGTACCGGTCAAGACGTGAACCGTGGCAGGCGTCACCGTCAGACCGAACGTGTCCGCCGCACTCAGATTGCCCGTGTCCGTGGCTGTCACCTTGAGGCTGAGCGCGCCCACATCCGGATCGTCCGGCGTGCCGCTGAACGTGCGGGTCTGCGCATCGAAGCCCAGCCACGCGGGCAGCGGATCCCCACTGTCCAGACTCGCGCTCAGCGTCAGCACGTCGCCCGCATCGGGATCGGCAAACGTGTAGGCCGGAACGATGAAACTGAAGGCCGAGTCTTCGGCAGTCGATAGATCTGCGATCGGATTGGTCACCGTCGGCGCCGTATTCGCCGGCGCAAACAGATCGGCCAGATTCACCAGGTTCCCGTCGGCAAATTCCAGGGTGTCCACGACAAGGGAGCCATTGACATTGGTTGGATCAAAGTCAGTGAGTTGAATGGCATCCCCGAGAGAGCCGTAGTGGATGATTAAGCTATTCGCCTGCTGCTCCAGGGTGAGGTCAGCTTGGGTGATGCCGTCCCCAAAGACCACGGTATTTCCCGTGGAGATTGCTTCAGCATTTCCTCCGCCTTGACCGCCTTCCGCATGATCCTCGATGGTGTCAACCCCGTCACCAAGGTTGAAGATGTAAGAATCGCTGCCTGGTCCCCCAATCAGGATATCGTTTCCCGGGCCGCCATCCAGCACGTCATTGCCTGACAAACCGACCAACGTGTCATCACCCGCAAACCCCAGGATGGTGTCGTCCTTGTTGTCGAAGCCTCTCAATTCATCCGCGCCGTCTGTGCCGGTCACCCGAACGATCTTGTCTGTGAGCGCCGGGATGCCCCACACCGTGCCATCCTCGAACTGGACTTGCTCGACCTGATGAGGAAAAGTGTTGCCCGGGTTGAAGCCATTGAACGTGAAAAAGGACTGGATCGTGACCTGGTCAGTAGTGCCGTTGCGGCTGATCACGACGTTATCAACGTTGCGTACAACAGTGACATCGCTCGGTAAGACATCTTGCAGTTGGAGGGTATCCGGCACGAGAAAATCGAGGCTCGCGCCGTCGAAGGAGCGAACAGTGTCTTGTCCCCCGCCCGGAGCGAAAATGAACGTGGTGCCTCCGTTAAATCCGTTCAGAGCGTCATTGCCTCCACGGCCATCAAGCGTGAATCCCTTGTCACCACTCAGCGTGTTATCCAAGTCGTTGCCGATGAAAGTGAGAGCACCAGCACCAGCATTCGCCCAGCTGATATTCTCCACATTCTCCGACAGTGTGTAGCTAATGGACCCGCTCAAGCTGGAGGCGAATATGCTATCAGTGCCTTCATCAGCCGCTTCAATAACCGTATCTGCAACGCTGTCCACCATATAGGTGTCATTGCCGGCCCCCCCCTCCAAGACCGCATTCCCGAAGCCGTTATACCCACCGCTGTCGAGGCGATCATCGCCCTCATCGCCGAACAGCACAGAATTCCCCGAGCCCGCGGCGAGAAAGTCGCTGCCTCCGCCAGCATGTAAAATATCCTGGCCCGATCCCCCGTCGAGGCTATCGATCCCCTCGCCGCCGTCCAGCGTGTCATTACCATCACCGCCTAGAAGAATGTCGTTATCCGCTCCTCCCAGCAACGTATCATCGCCGGCGCCGCCGAACAGTCGATCGTTCCCCTCCCCTCCGTCAAGAACGTCATTGCCGCCCAATGCTACGAGGGTGGCGCGGAGGGGGCCTCCGATAGGAATGAGATTAAAGTTATAATCACCGAAAATGACATCATCTCCGCTCCCCCCGACGAGCACATCGTCACCTTCCCCGCCGTGCAGGATGTCGTTGCCCGCGCCGCCGTCGAGCAAGTCATTCGCGCCTGCGCCTCTGAATTCGCTGGTATCATACAGACCGGTTACAAAATCAATGCGCAGGTCTCCGGATAGCGTATCGTTGCCGTCGTCCCCATACAGGACATCGCTGCCGTCCTGGCCAGCCAGAAAGTCGTTGCCGAGTCCCCCCTCCAGCACATCGTCGCCATACAGGCCGTAGAGTTGATCGATCCCGTCGCCGCCGTCGAGCGTGTCATTGCCACCCATTTCGGGGGTGCCGCCCTGAAATTGCGTGGTATCTCCAATGAGCAGATCGTCGCCGGGTCCCCCAATCAACACATCGCTCCCGGCCGCTCCGTGAAGTTCATCGTTGCCCTCCCCACTATCCAGCCAGTCATCGTTGTTGCCGGTGTTCGCCGCTAGCGGATCATCCCCGTTCAGATTGTCGTTGCCGCCGCCGCCGAGTAGCACATCGTTGCCCGCATTGCCTTGCAGCAGATCATTTCCGTCACTACCATCGAGAAAGTCCGCCCCACCGCTATTCGGATCAGCCGAGTCATCGCCGATGAGGATGTCGCTTCCCGCACCGCCAAAGAGTCGGTCATCGCCGCCCTCGCCCAACAGTTGATCGTTCCCGTCATCGCCAAATACCTGATCATTGCCAGGCCCGCTGAGGACAAAATCACCCCCCCCAAGCGCATGGATGAGGTTGTTCGTATTCCCGCTCAGATCCGGCTGCAAGGCCGGCAAGCGGGTGTCATTACTGTTGTCATCGAAGAACGGCACCGTGCTGGTCGTGCCATCCGGATTGCTCACCACGCGGGTGAACGACGTGCGTGTGGGAAAACCATTGGCATCGAAGTCGGGTAGATTGAACAGCTTGATGCCAAGTTGGCCGCTCGTGAAGTTTTGATTGATGGTGAGCTCGTTTCCGCTCACGCTGGCGATCAAATCGGTGCCGGAGAGCCGGTAATGAAACTTGCCATCCAGACTGACCCATTCTGTGGCCCCAGCCAGCCGAACCCCGCCCACCAGCAACTGATGATCGGCGATAATCTCCCCACGACCGTCACTGTCCTCAATCTTGTCATTCCCATCGCCGGCGTTGTAAATGTAAGTGTCGAAGCCTGGACCGCCCAACAAAGTGTCATTATTCCCTCCCCCGATGAGCGTATCGTTACCACG
>CAZMPH010000093.1:0-2430 GCA_964568195.1 uncultured Nitrospirales bacterium
GGGTGGCCGTAGTAGGCAGTGAGCGCGCGCGCGCAGCCCAGCGTGCCCGCGGTCAGCGCCATGATCCGGTAGATTTCCGCCCTCGTCATTTTGATGGTGACCGCCGAATCCAGCAGGCTCTCCGAGACGCTCACCCGCTGCAGGGTCTTCAGGGCGAACAGGATCGGCCAGGCACAGGCCAGCCGCAGGCGCAGTTCAGACCGGGGAATCGCCATCGTATAGAGCCACCCCTGATCGAGATGCTCCAGCGCGATGCGCAGCAGCTGATTGAGCGCGGGCTTGAATTGCTGGAACGCAGCCGGATCGAGCAGAGCGGCCGGCTTCACCCCCGCCGCCTCCAGCAATTCAATCGGGATATAGCACCGGCCGCGCCGGAGATCCACCGCCAGGTCGCGGAGGACGTTCGTGTATTGGAGTCCCTTGCCGAACCGGATCCCCATCTGCGACATCCGCTCGACGTCCCAGTCCCGCAGGGCCGCCCGATGCGCGCACATGAGCCTGGTCCAGAACTCGCCGACGCAGCCGGCGGCGTTATAGGTGTACAGATCGAGGTCGGCCATCGTCTTCAACGCGGTGAGCGTCCCACCTCCTCCCGTTCGAATGGTTGCACCCGGGAAATCCGTCAAATCCTTCTGCATGCCCTGGGTCAAGATCCCGAGCACCCCGCGAATCAAGGCCTGATCTTCCGGCGCGAACGACTCCAGCAGGGCTCCGCACTCGTCGAGTTGCGACAGCAGGACGCGCTCGCTCTGGCCGGACTGAGCGGCAGGGCGGGCGGCGAGCAGCTCCGTTTGGACCTCCCGCACGGCTTCCCGATGCTTCGCCGGATCCAGGATCCATCCCCGAAGCCGGGTCAGATACTGGAGCCGGCGCGGGCGTTCGATCAGCTCGGTATCCGCGACGGTATCTGCCGCGCGGGCCAGCAGGTAGGCCGTTCCCACCTGAGCCCTGACATCGTTCGGCACGACGGCCAATGTGAGGTAAAAGGAGCGCGAAACGGATTTGAGGAGCGGACGCAGGAGGGTCTGTACGGTGGTCCGCGTAACCATTTGAAAGATTTGTACCCTTTCAATCCGCTCCGGTCAAGAAGATCGCGGCGGAAGGCCTTGACACGGGGCCATGCGATGGTAACATTATCAGATCAGGTACGCGTGCGGCTCCTTTAACCCCGCACGTGAAGGAGGAACCATTCAGATGCTTAAAAAGTTGAAGGGGATCGGGTTGCTGATTTTGGCCAACATCCTGATTTTTGTGACCCTGTCTCTCACCTTCCCGTTGCTGATTAATATTCTGCTGCCGGCCTTCGGCATTGACGTCCGGGGTTCCGTCGACCAGACACAACTCATCTGGGCCATGCTTATCGGTTTTGGAGGGGCTTTCATTTCGCTGGCCTTTTCCAAGCAGTTCGCCAGGGCCATGCTGGACTGCTATCGGATCACCGAGCCCAAAACCCGCCAGGAAGAAGTAGTGTTCCAGACCGTCCGCGAGCTCTCCCAGCGACTCCACGTTCAGATGCCGGAGGTCTGGATTTACGACGCGCCGGACCCGAACGCCTTCGCGACCGGGCCGACGAAGAACAACGCCATGGTGGCGGTGTCCACCGGCCTGCTGGAGAACCTGAGCGAGGGGGAAGTCCGCTCGGTCCTGGCCCACGAGATGGGCCACGTCTGGAACGGCGACATGTTCACCACCACGGTGTTGATGGGCCTGATGAACACTTTCGTGTACTTCATCAGCAACTTCATCGCCCGCCACCTGGCTGAACGCAATGCCGCGTTGGGGTTCATTTCTTACTTCTTCCTCCAGATCGTGTTGTCGTTCCTGGCTATGATCCCGATCTGCTGGTTCTCACGGCGGAGGGAGTTCGAGGCCGATAAGTTCTCGGCCAAGGCCTATGGGCCCGCGCCGATGATCTCGGCCCTTGAGGGTATTCAGCGCTTTGTCGAAGCGGCGCAGGTGGAATACTCGACTCAGGACGCGCTCGCCACGATGAAAATCTCCGGGAACGCCGGTGGATTGATGCGTCTCTGGGCCACCCACCCGCCCATCGAGGAGCGGATCGCGGCTCTCCGGCGGTTGGCGTAAACAGGGCGCGACAGAAGGTGGAGGGGGACGGAGCCATATCCGTCCCCCCTTTTTTTGTTGTCTCATGAGGCTGGTCTACCGGTTCGGCGACAGCCCGCTCCCCGCCCGCGACGAAGTGGGCGGCAAGGGGCTGTCCCTCATCACGCTCTATCAGGCGGGACTCCCCGTCCCGAACGGCTTCGTGCTCACGGTCTCGTTTTTCGAGCCGTGGATCGTCCTGCTGAAGGCCACTCCGGCCTGGAAGCAATTTCTCGCCGCCGATCAGGCCGGCCTCCGGGAGGCGTGCCAACGGCTCAAGCAGATCAGCAGCGGCTACGAGCTGAACCCCGAGCAGAAGAAACGTCT
>CAZMPH010000093.1:2440-8236 GCA_964568195.1 uncultured Nitrospirales bacterium
CGTCTCCGGGAAACCTTGTTCGCGTTCGACGACAAGATCCTTTTCGCCGTGCGCTCGTCCTCGCCGGAAGAAGACCTGGCGGGGTCCTCTTTCGCCGGCTGCTACGAGACGATGCTGGGCGTCCCGCCGGACCGGCTGGAGACCGCTCTCCATACCGCATTTGCCTCCTGCCTCGACGCCCGCATCGTCGCCTACAAGCGCGAACGCGGGATTGAGCACCTGGAGCCGCGCATCGCGGTCATCGTGCAAGAGCAGGTCGCCAGCGAAGTCGCCGGCGTCGGCTTCTCGGCGCATCCGCACACAGGGGATCCGGATCAGGCGGTGTTCGAGTCGAACTGGGGGCTCGGGGAGACCGTCGTCGGTGGGAGAGTCTCCCCCGATCATTTCGTCGTCCACAAGACGACACGGAGGATCACGGAGCGCCGTCTGGGCCGGAAGGAACGGGCCTGTGTGCTGCTCGCAAGCGGCGGGACGCACGAACGGGAGGACCCGCGGCACGAGCAACTGTCGCTGCAGGACGGGCAGATCCAGGCCTTGACCGAGGCCCTGATCGCCATCGAGGGACGCTACGGCCGCCCGATTGACATGGAATGGGCGTTCGCGGGAGGGAAACTCTACGTGCTGCAGGCGCGACCGATCGCGCCCCCCGCAAAGGCGCACCCGGCGGCGGCGAGGACAACGGGAGTCATCACAAGGCTCGTGGAGCGGGTCAAGGCGCTCTTTCAAGGGAGCGCATAATTACCTCACTTCCAGCGTGCCCTCCATCCCCTTCTCCCGATGGCTCTTGAAGAACAGTAGCTTCTTGTCGCAGTAGATCGCAAAGGTCCCCGCCACCGCCGGGGTGAATTTGACGGTCACGCTCCCCCCCGCAGGAATCTCCTCGCGTATTGTCAGACCCGATCGAGGATCATCAAGGACGAGATTGTGGGGCACGAGCCAGGTCACGCTCTTGAAAGTCAACTCGACCGGCTTCCCCGCCTTCACGACGAGGTGGCGCGGGCTAAACTCATAGCTGTCGGCTTCGACCACGGCCCGTTGGATCCCGTCCGGGTCCAGCGGAACTTCGAAGGCAAATGGATCCGCCGCCGCGCACGTGATGATCAGCAGGAGGACGAGCAACCCGGTTCCGACTGCGAGAGCGCGCGCCGCCATTTCAGACCTTCTCCCTGACAATATGATCAGACCTTCTCCCTGGAATATGACACATTTTCAGCCTCGTTTGGTCAAGTGTAGTCAAGTGGAAACAATTCCGCCTATTACTCTCATAACAAGACTACTAAAACCTCGTATAATTATTAATATATTAAAAATCTGTATGGACTTCCGGTCCGTTCTGCTATGCTATTGCGATAGTGAAGCAGCACCGAATCACAACTCAACGGGAGGGCTCTATGGTTCGACTGGTGCTCATCCTCTCCGTTCTGCTGCTTTTCGTTGCCTCACCGGTCCTCGCTGGGGTCAATTCGCATGGGCATGCTCCGACGGCGCCTCAGGCCAAGGCCACGACGACGGTCACGCTGGAAGGCAACTCTCTCGTCCTGACCTTCGGGCCGCTTGATCTGCCGGCCGGGCACAGCGGCGAACTGGCCTCCAGCCTGCCAATCCACTTCTTCAAAGCCCCCAAGGATATGGCCGTGGTCGGCTACAAGTCGCGGATCTTCACAAAGGACGGCAAGGAACTGCCCGGCCAGTATCTGCACCATATTCTGCTTCAGAATCTGGAAGAAAAGAGCCTCTCCTGCCCCGGAGAGCCGACCTATTTTGCCGGGGCCGGGATCGAGGTCACGGACGCCAAGTTCCCGCCGGGATACGGCGTGTCCATCAAAAAAGACAGCAAGCTGGTCGCGGTCGTGGCCTTCTATCACAAGGTGCCGCCGACCAAGGACGTCGTGGCGACGTTCACCATGGACCTGGCTCCCGATGGCGCCGCCGTCAAGCCGATCAAGGCCTACACGGTGGGCGTCAACGTGGTCTGTTACAGCCAGTTCAGCAAGCGGCCGTCCAATGAATCGGACGAGGGCCGGGAATTGAAAGTCGGCGCAGTGCAGGTGGACTCGAAGCCCCTCAAGTTTACCGTGGACGGATGCGTCAAATACGCCTACCCCCACGGGCACGACGGCCTGCTCCTGATCGCCTTGGACAACAAGACCACGAACCAGACGCTGCTGCGCAGCGTGCCCGATGTGGAGAGCACCGGCAACCTGCGCGGCTTTCTCTCCCATCAAGTCTACAGCAGCACCAAGGGCTTCCCGGTGACCATGAAAGACGAGTACGAGATGACGATGGCGTACCATCTCAATCGTCAGGAATCCTTGGATCTCCACGGCATGGGCAATTACCTCCTCTATGTCTCACCCGGCGCCTGTGAATAGTACCGTCCGCCTCGCCTCGCATGTCGTTCTTCTGATAGGGGCCTCTTTCACACTCTCGTTCCCCGCTCTGGCCCTCGACGTCGGCGGAGTCTGGGAAGTCGTCGAAGAGGAGCGGACATACCAGGCCACGGTCGACGGGACCGGCAACGGGACCTACACCTGGCAGAACGGCGTCATCTTCAACAGCAAGATCGAAGGAACGCGATGGTCCGCCTCGTGGAAGCAATCCGGCAATGACCGCGACGGCGGATTCACCGTCGAGCTTTCGGCGGACGGCACCTCGGCCACGGGGCGCTGGTGGTACTCGCGAGTCGGCACTCAGGTCATTCCCGATCCGGACTTCGGCGGCGGTTTCACCTGGCGCAAACTTTCTCCATCCGCCCTCAGCCCCTGACCCCCGAATATTGCGGTATACTACGGTATCATCGCCGCAGGCATGGTGACCTTGTGGGCCACCGGGTGCGCCTCGTACGGGGGATGGGAACCCACCGTTGACACCGGCAGAGACACCCACAAAGCCACACTGGAGCAGGACCTCGCCGAGTGCAAAGAGCTCGCGAGCAAGGCGTCGGGAGGCACGGCGACCGAAGCCGCCAAAGGCACCGGCGCCGGCGCCGTCATCGGAGCGGCGGCCGGGGCCGTGATCGGCGCGGTCTCCGGCAGTGCCGGACACGGCGCCGCGCTGGGAGCGGCGGTCGGCGGGACCGGCGGCGGTGTGCATGAAGGCGCGTCCGCCGAACGGCAGTACAAACGCAGCTATATCAAGTGCCTGGAGGGCCGCGGCCACCGCGTCATTAATTAGGGCACGACCGTCACGTTCACGTAGGCGGGAAAACTCTCAGCCCCTTCTTCATCCTTCACGATCAGGCGGAACCGGAGAAGACGCGGCGCGGTCACGACCGGCGCGACGAATGAGGGTCTGAGCGTCAGGGGATCCTGGATGGTGATCGGCATCCCCCTGACCTGCGACCAGTAGTAGAGCGGATTCTTCCCTTCCGGGTCTCCGCTGAGGAGCGCATCGAGCCGGACCCGCGTGCCCTGCTTCACGGTCTGGTCGGTCCCCGCATGAGCCACCGGAGGAAGGTTCTCGCGATTCTCAGGCTGCACCACAACGGGGACCTTGAACTCTTTTCGGTTATTGCTCGCGACGATCTCCGCATTCCCGACCCCGACGGCTTGCGCACGCCCATCCGAATTGACCCGCACGATTTTGTCATTGCTTGACCGATAGGCTGTATTAGTATGTCCAGGGGTCAGATCCCGCACGACCTTGTCCGCATATTTCCCCCGGACGCTCAAAAACTTGACCTCGCCAAGGGTCTGGCTGAATCGCACCGGCACCTCCGCCTGCAGGCCGGTGAGGGCGGCGGCGGGTTCGACCCGGAACGTGATTTCGTCGAACAGGACGTATTGCCCCCGGCGCTCGGCCACCTGTGCCACGGCAAGGAGACGCATACCGCCCGCCGCCTCCAAAGGCACCGGCACCGCCGCCTCAAACGGCGCGGACTGCGCCACAACTTGGGGCGGAGACTCTACTTTGTCCTCCGGAGCCCGGTCCTCTTCATAGAGCGTGTAGGTCACTTGCACGACGGGGAGCCCCGGCGGGATCGCGACCTTCACCTTTATCATCCCTCCCGGCCTGACCATCGCCCCGTTCCTGGGTTCGGCCAATTGGAACGCGAAGGCCTCGGGGGCCTGGATCGCGAGCGTCAAGGCGGAAGCCATCAGCACACTCACCTTCCTGCGCATGAACCGCCCCCTCCTCACTTCTGGGCTTTACGAAAGCCCTGCAATATTCTAGCATAGGGCGTCGGCGTGCTTCATGTAAGGCATCCACACATCTCACCCTAGGGGGAATTTATGTTCGTCTGGAGCAAACGGTTTGCCGTCGCAGCACTGATCCTCTTTGCAGCGATTGAGGCTTTTCTGATTTCGCAGACCATGGGGGGGGGCCGAGCAGTATCCACCCCCACACGATCCAATACATCCTGGTCAACTACAGCCTGCTCACCGTGTGGGTGTTCATCTGGATGTACGATCAGGCCAAGGTCCGCGGCGCGAACGTGTGGCCGTGGCTGCTGCCGTTCCTCCTCGCGCCGCTGCCCACACTGCTGGCGTATATCCTGTTTCTCCAGCGGCCGACGCGAGCGGGTTGATACTGGCGGCAAGACCTACAAACTCTGAAAGGAGTGTACGCGATGTCCGACTATAAGATCGGCGGGCCGCTCAAGCAGTTCACCGCCATCGAGAAGACCAAGCAGGTGGCGGCGTTTCTCGGGGACCGCATGGTCAAAGCGATCGAGGGCAACGACGCCGTCGAGGTGCACTACCTGCTGGCCACGCTCGACGACTACCACGATTACCTGTGGCGCTACTACCGCCACCTGGAAAAGGAACAGGCCCCCATCCGCCAGGGCGCGTCGGAATAACGGCTTCGCCGGAACCCCGGCCCTGACGGCTACGGTGCGGCGCTGAGCACCTGATACACGATCTCGACGAGTTCACGGGCGGAATAGGGTTTCGGCAGATACGCCT
The DNA here is from genome assembly GCA_964568195.1 of uncultured Nitrospirales bacterium. GTDB lineage: Bacteria > Nitrospirota > Nitrospiria > Nitrospirales > NS-4 > SCTG01. Next base: position 7,348 of record CAZMPH010000093.1, read on the forward strand.
TGGCGCCGAGCCGGGGAAGGTCCGCCTTGGTCCCTTCGGCCAGGGAACCGCTGCAGAGGATCACCCGCACGTTCGGGTCGAGCTTGCGCAGATCGGCAAGCATGTCAACACCCGACCGGCCCGGCATTTTCACATCCGTCACGACGGCCGCAATGCGCTCCCGCTCCCGCTGAAAAACGGCCATGGCGCTAACGGCGTCTTCGGCCTCCAGCACCGCATAGCCGGCCTGTTCCAAGGCCGCCCGCGCCACGACCCGGAGGATCTCCTCGTCGTCCACGACCAGGACGACCTCGCCGTTGCCCTTCTGAACCGCGGGCGGCGGGGGCGCAGGCTCAGGCACAGCCTTCTCTTCAACGCGTCTCGGAATCTCGATCACGAATCGGGATCCCCGGCCAGGCTCGCTCTCCACCGCGATGGTCCCCCCGAGACGGGTGACGATCGTCTGAGCGACCGTCAGCCCCAATCCAAGGCTCTTCCCAGCTGGCTTCGTCGTAAAGAACGGCTCGAAGATGCGCGCGGTGGTCTCCGTGTCCATCCCCGTGCCGGTATCGCTGACGGCAAGACGGACGAACGCGCTTTCATTCTTCTCGAGGTTCCTCACTTCAATCTGCAGGCGGCCTCCACGCGGCATCGCGTCGCAGGCGTTCTCGCAGAGATGCAGCAGGGCCTGCCGCAGCTCTCCGGGATGGGCGTTCACCGGCCAGATGTCGGGATCCGCCTGGACGACTACCTCGATCCCGTGGTCGCACGTCCGACGCACCTGCTTGACCACGTCCTCGATGAGGGACGGGAGCGCCACGAGACAGGCTTCGCCCTTCGATCGCCGGCCGATGGTCAGGAGCTGGCGGATGAGATCGGCGGCCCGCCGTCCCGCCTGGCCGGCCGCGGC
>CAZMPH010000094.1:0-8115 GCA_964568195.1 uncultured Nitrospirales bacterium
CCCTCACGCCATGACCGACCCTTCGAAGATCGACGCGGTCCGAAGCTACCTCCAGGCCACCTTCCCACAACATGAGATCCAAGACAGATCACGAGGCGCGAACGGTCACGATTTCAAGCTCTCCCGCAGCGGCTCGGCCTACAACGTGACCGTCAAACGCTCGTTTCTTGACGACCATGCGCCGGAAGAAATCGAAGACATCTTGCGCCGCTGGCAGATGGAGCGGACGCTCAAAAAATCCGAGACGGCCGGCGTGATCGTCGGTAACGGCGGCCTCTGCGTCGACTGGCCCGACGCGCCGCCTTCCTGACACCGTCCCCGGTATAATACTGCCATGCCGCTTCAGCTCTTCAAAGCCACGGTGTGCCGCGTTCGGGACCTCACCCATGACGTGCGGGAGATCGACCTGCGTCTCGTGGAACCCTCGAAGATCACGTTCAAGGCCGGCCAATTCCTCTCGTTCGAAGTCGGGCAGGACGAGAAGAAGCGCACGATCATCAGGCCCTACTCGATCGCCTCCCCGCCCAGCAAAGTAGATGTAATTACGCTGCTGTTCAACCTGGTTCCCGGCGGGCCCGGCTCTACCTATCTCTTCAGCCTGAAAGAAGGGGATGACACCCAATTCAAGGGCCCGACCGGAGCCTTCTACCTGCGGGACGACCCGGCGCGCGACCTCCTGTTCGTCGCGACCGGCACAGGGATCGCGCCTCTCCGCTCGATGTTCTTCACCCTGGCCGAGCGGGGATTCCCCCGCCCGGTCACGTTCTTCTGGGGACTCCGCAGCCGGCGGGACCTCTACTATCAGGACGAGCTGGAGGCCTGGGCGCGGGCGTATCCGAACTTCTCCTTCATCACGACGCTGTCCCGGCCGGAGAACGGATGGTCCGGCGAGCGCGGGCGCGTGACCCCTCTGGTGGAGAAGCGCATCGCCTCCGTGCAGAATCTCGCCGTCTATCTCTGCGGGAACGAGGGTATGCTCCAGGACGTGACCGCGGTCACCCAGAAGAAAGGCCTGTGTCCCATCTATCGCGAGAAGTACTACTGATCAGTACGTGATGGCTTCGAATGCCGGCATCTCAACGCCCGGCTCGTCCACCCGAAAGCTGACGCGCCCGATGATGCGGCCCTCCGGCGTTTCCACATCCACACGCCAGTCCCCCGGCATCACCCGCTGCTTGGCGGTATAGCCCCGGTACCCGCCTTCGCGCCCGCCCGAAATCGTAAACCCGATCCGGTCCGTCGTGGAGAAGTCGCCGGCGCCGCGTGGCCGGTATTGCCAGCGATGGTAGACCGTCGTGTGCAGATCGACGGGCGCGAACACGGCGGTAAAGCAATAGGCGGGCTCCTCGCCCCGAAAGGGATCGTCCGAGCGTTTCCAGAACTGGTACCAGGCGCCCTCTTCGAAAGTCAGGCGATAGGTTCCGTCGGCTTTCGTGATTTTGTGGTAGACCCCGCCGAACTTCATGGAGAGCGGCACCGGCGGGATCCAGTTGAGGAAATAGAAGCCCACCAGTACGACGATCAGCCCGAGCGCCGGCAGCCCGGAGAGGACGGGCTCCCACCGCGACGCGGTCGAACGGCCCTGATAGATCAACTCCACCACTTTCAGCGTCACGGCCGCGCTCAAGATGGCGCCGAGCAGAAACACCCATGTGTTCATCCACCCGGTCAGCATCGGCAGAAAGAACGTGAAGAAGCTGAAGACGACCAGCGCGTACAGGCTGACCAGCAGGCGCAGGTTGGAGAGGCGGTCGTGCAGGAACTCGTTCCCCACCAGCAACGCGACGAGGACGGCGAAGAAGACCGCCGTCGCGGTCAGCGACGCGCTCTGCGAATAGAAGATGGTGTAGGCGCTGAAGAGTCCGCCCAGCAGGAACTGGATGACATGCGGCGCGTAAGGTCGCACGCGGAACACGAAACTCGACGCCCAGCCGGCCCCGCCCGAAACGTCAGCCGCACCTTGGCCCATGTCGACCCGGGCCGTCATGACGATCAGCGCGCCCAGCAGACTCAAATACAGGAGCAGGACCAGGTTGTCCAGCAAGCTGTCAATGCGGGTCAGCGTGACGCTGTCGAAGGTCACGCCGGAGAAGAAAAAGGCTACCGGCAGGAACGGCTTGGCGAGAGCGGCGCGGAGTCTGGCGGCGGTCACTCGAACTCGAGCGGGCAGATGTTGTATTGCAGTTCCAGGTTGAACTCGTCGATCAGTTCGTTCGCCGTCTCGTTCCCGAGGGCCGACCGGGTCTCGCTGATCACGAGATCGATCATGGGCGCGGCCTTCGGGCCGAATTGCTCGATCGCCGATTGGATGCGGAGCCGCGCTTCGTCAGTCGTCATGGTTGGCTGCCCCGGGTAAGAGAATAGTCGCCGCGAGGTGCGCCGGTCAATGGCAACGGGTATACTCGGCCCGACAAGGAGCCTGCACCGCCATGCTGGAAGACGACTTCTGCGACATCATCAAGAAGGCGCGCACCGGCCAAGGGCTCGGCCTCGACCAGGCGTGCGCATCGTCCGGGCTCGACCAGGCAGCCTTGCGCGAGCTCGAAGCCGGGCGGCGCGCTCCCGCTCGCGAGGAAGTCCTTGCGCTGGCCGCCGCGCTCACGCTCGACGGGGCCAAGCTGGCGGCCATCGCCTGCGACCACTGGCAGCCGGCCCACCCGACCCACCAGACGGCCAAGGACGTGATCCTGGTTCGCGGCGACATCGGCGGATACGAGGTCAAGGGCTATCTCTTCTACGATCCCTCCACGCGCGACGCCGTTATGATCGACACCGGCTACAACCCGGAGGCCATGCTGCGCGCCATCGAGCGGGAGCGCCTCAAGCTGACCGCCGTCTGCCTGACGCACGGCCACGCCGACCATGCCGGCGGCCTGGACGCGATCCTCGCGCGCCATCCGGTACCCGTGTACATCGGCGAAGGCGACTGGGACATTCTCGGCTGGCAGCCGCCGGATTCATCGCGGAAGTTCGTCGGCGACGGCGAGACGATTCGAGTCGGCGGCCGGGAGGTCAGGTGTGTGACGACGCCGGGCCACACGCCGGGCGGGGTGTGCTACAAGACAGAGATGCACTGCTTCGTGGGGGACACGCTGTTCGCAGGCTCGATCGGGCGGGCCAATCCGTCGACTCTCTATCCCACTCACCTAAAGAGCGTCAGGCAACGCGTGCTGACACTGCCCGAGAATTTCATTCTGTTTCCCGGCCACGGCCCCTCCACGACGGTGCGCGAGGAAAAAGACCACAACCCCTTCGGCTAACGCCCGGCCAGAATCTCCGCCATCTCCTGATGGATCAACCCATTGGTCGCGAGCGTTTCAGCGCCGTCGGTCTCGAAGGCGTTGCCGGCAAAGTCGGTGATGCGTCCCCCGGCCTCGGTCACGATCAGGCTCCCGGCCGCCACGTCCCAGGGCGACAGCCTGAGCTCCCAGAACCCATCCGCGCGGCCGGCGGCGATGCTGGAGAGATCCAGGGCCGCCGACCCCGACCGCCTGATCCCGTGGGACTCCAACGCGAACCGCGAAAAGTGAACCAGATTGCGCTGCCGATTCTCCCGGTCGTAGGCAAACCCCGTGATGAGAAGCGCCTTGCTGAGCGAGGCGACCTTGGAGACGTGAATGCGTCCGCCGTTGAGGAAGGCGCCCTTGCCCGCCTCGGCCTCGAAGAGCTCCTGGCGGAGCGGGTCGTACACCACGCCGAGGACGACGCGCCCCTCCAGCTCAAGCCCGATCGAGACACAGAACGCCGGGTACCCGTGCGCGAAGTTCGTGGTCCCGTCCAGCGGGTCCACGATCCATTTGTACGACGACGGCTTCTGGGAACCCTCGCCGCCTTCCTCCGCGAGAATCCGGTGGTCGGGAAAGGCCGACGACAAGATGTCCACGATTGCCTTCTCGGAGCGGCGATCCACCTCGGTGACCAGGTTCGTCGTCGTGCCCTGCTTGTAGTCCACGCGGAAGTCGGTGCGATAGGCGTCCGCGATGATCTTCCCGGCCTGCTGCGCCGCCGCCACCGCCACCGTCCTGAAATCCTGCATGAGCTGCCTCTCCAAGCCTTTTCCGCACTATACCACAGGCTCTTTCCACCGACTCATCGCTCTTTCGTCCGCCGCTTTCGCCGATAGTATTCGGCCACTTTTATCTTATTCCCGCAGATGCTCATGCTGCACCAGTGCCGGGCGTGGTTCTTCGTCGTGTCATAAAAAAAGAGTATGCACTCCCGATTCTTGCACCTTTTGATGAGAGAGCGGTCGCAGTGGGCCAGCAGATCGCTTGCAGACTCCGCAATTGGTACAAGCAGGTGGATCGCCTCCTTGGTCTCCACGTGGAATCGCCGCTCGAAGCCGCCGCGCGTCTTGGTCAGCTGGGCATAGCCAAGACGGTGGCGCAGCAGCCCGTTGATGGCCTCGACCGCCGACTGCGGCGCCGCCTGCCCCGCCGCGATCCGCCCGGCCATTTCCCGCAGGGTCGCGCGCAACTTCCGCGCTCGCTCAAACGTGCGCAGGCCCTCCCGCCGACCGCCCCACTTGCGGATCGCCTCCTTCGCATCCCCCGCGTCAAGGATACGGGCTTGGACCATCCATGCTATCAGGTCGGAGAAGTCCCCGAGCAGCTCCACCAGCCGGCCCTGCTGGATCATCTGGGTGTTGACGAAATCCAGGCAGGTCTGGTTACCGACGAAAATAAACGGGTTTTCCGGCCGTCCTTTACGCATCGCCGCAGACCACTCCCCCCCCTTAAGTGCACACCATCAAAACAGTACTTGACAGGTTAGCCTATCTGATGTATAACCGTCAATGTAACGTTTTGAAGGTTAGCTAGACAGTGCCTGTGAAACAGCCATCGCACACCCCCGATGGCAGCCATTTAACCGCTAACCGACGAAAAATAATTGAAGAGAGGTTGGTCAGCAGCTTGTGTATGCCAACTCGCCCGCGTTCTTGAGCGAGAAAGAAATTCTGACTATGAAGGTTGCACAGATTTTGCGATATCCCGTAAAGTCGATGGCCGGCGAACGGCTGGAACACGCGCGCATCGGTCCTCTCGGCATCGAGGGGGATCGCGTCGTCCATGTTGAGGATGCTCGCGGTCACGTGATCACGGCCAGAACGCACCATCGGCTTCTCGGTCACCGCGCCACGCTCAATGCGTCCGGTGAGCCTCTGGTCGGCGGCCTGTTGTGGACAGAGCCTGACGTGCGCGATGACATCGTGAAAATCGTCGGCCCGGGCGCCCGGCTTGTTCGCGATGACACAGGCGATCGTTTTGATGTGCTTCCCTTGTTGGTTGCGACGGATGGAGCCATCGCGGCCTTTGGGCATGACGGCCGGCGGCTCAGACCCAACCTTGTCATCAGCGGTGTCGAGGGCCTAGCTGAGCGTTCGTGGCCTGGGCAATGTCTGCGTATCGGAGAGGTCATGATAGGAATCCAGGACCTTCGTGGGCGCTGCATCATGACGACGTTTGATCCTGACACGCTGAAACAAGACCGTCGGGTGCTCACGGGCATCGTACAGAAATTCGGTGGTACGCTCGCCCTAAACTGTTATGTGATCCAGGGCGGAGAGATTCAAGTCGGCGACGCTGTTGAATTGGTCGCGGAACATGCATGCGAGGCAATTCGCGCCTAGGGGGACCATTTTATGAGCACAAAGACAGACTTGTCGTATTACCGCAGCATCGCAATTCGAAACAGCACGAGCACGGTGCTCGATAAAAGGAGGCTCTCATGACCGAACTTTCACGCAGAAAATTTCTTCAACTGTCGGCGGCGGCCGGCGGCGCGCTGGCCTTCGGCGACCTGGCCGATCAGGTGTTGGGCCTTACTTGGCCGGCGAGGCGGGCCTACGCGGCCGAGCCGATCAAGGTCGGCATCATTGATCCGCTGTCCAGCCCCTACAAGACCTCCTCGATCCATGACGTGCACGGCGCGACAGTGGCGCTGGAGATGTTCAATAAACGCGCGGGCGTCCTTGGGCGCCAAGTCAGCATCGTCGAGGCCGACGACGCCTCGAACGTGCAGACGGCGATCAAGGCGGCGACCAAGCTGCTCAAGGAAGACCGCGTGGACTTCCTGATGGGCACCTTCAACGGCGACGTGGCCCTCGCCGTCGGCGAGGTGGCCAAGCAAGAGAACAAGTTATTCATGGCCACCTGTCCTCACATCATGGAACTCACGGGATCGCGGTGCGACTCGCACACGTTTGCGTTTATGCCCAACGCCCGCATGATGGCGCAGGCCGTCGCGCCGCATATCGTGAAGGTCCACGGGAACCGGTGGTACATGATCACCGCGGACACGGTAGACGGCAAGTCGGCCCTGCAGGCCATGACCGACGCCCTCAAGGCGAACGGGGGCGAAGTGGCCGGCGCCACGACGACACCATTCGGGACGACCGACTTCACCGCGGCGCTCACCGAGGCGAAAGCGGCGAAGCCGAGCGTCGTGATCCTGAACCTCTACGGCTGGGACCTGGTCAACGCGCTGAAGGCCTACGCGAAGCTGGAGCTGGCCAAGGAGAAGATCGGCGTGGGCGGCATGATCGGCGGCGAGCAGATCGGCCGGCCGCTGGGGTACGCGAACAACGCCGGCGTCTGGGGCCTGATCTGGGACCCGAAGATCAACACGGAGAGCTCGCGGCGGTTCATCCAGGGCGTGATAGACAAGTACAACCACACGCCCACGTCGCGCTGTTACCTCGGCTACGCGGCCATGACGCAAATCCTGGAGGCGGTGCGCCGCGCCGGCACGACCGACACGGCGGCGGTGATCAAGGCCCTGGAGGGGCACGAGTTCGACGGCTGCAAGGAAGGCCGCTCCTACTTCCGCGCCTGGGACCACCAGCACGTGCAAGACGTGCTGGTCGGCCAGGCCTACGGCAAGGAATTGGGCCTCGGCCACTACCAGATTATGGCCACGGTGCCGGGCGACGCCGTCGCGGGCAGCCGGGACCAGAACGCCTGCAAGTTGTGAGGACCATACATTCCCGCGGGTGGCGACGAACGGGCGCCCGGGCGGAGCGGAATGGCCTACAGCCGAGTCTGCGTGGCTGCGACGGCGAAAGGCCGTGAGCACGTCCGGGCTGTTCGGAGACAGGACCCGCGGCCCTGCGCCAGATCGTAGGCCTCTGATGGTCCGGGTCTTGTGGGTATTGCTGCTCGTGAGTCTCGCCGCTCCGCCCGCCGAGGCCCACGACATGCGGCAACCGATCCCGATTCTGCTGGACCGCATGTACGGCGTGCTGCTCCTGCTGGAGCGAGGAAAGACGAATGAGGCGATCTACCTGATCGGGACAGTCGAAGAGTTGCTGCAGGTGAAAGGGTTGCTCGGTTTGACCCAGACGGCGGCCAAGCTGGATCAGGCCTATCGGACGGCAGTGGCCGACGAGTTGGGGCTGGCACTTGCGGCGCGCGACGCGGCTCGGCTGAAGAGCGTCATCTATTCGCTGACCTACCTCCTGATGCTCGAGAAATTGGACCAGCTCACCGCCATGCTCCCGAACCGGGACGTCAAGCCCGAAACCCGCAAGGTGGTGATGGACCTGGCCCGCGACTACTTCTCCCATATCTTCGAGGAGACCTTCAGTCGCCGAAAGCCCGCTCAGATCAAGGCGCTGGAACAGATCCTGGACCGCATGGACGGCGCGGTGCGGCAGCAAGCGGCCCCCCGGTTCGAGCACTTAAGGCGGCAGTTGAGCCAGGCTTTGCTGTCACATTTTGCGGCTGAGTTGCTGCCGGGGTTGCCCGGGTGAGCGCCCGCGCTCTCAAGGCCCCGCCAGGCCTGGGCATTCTCGCTTGCCTGGTCCTGTTCGGGTTCGGCGAGCTCTCAGGAGCTTTGCAGGGCGGCTACCCTCAGGATATCCGCCAATACGCGATCGCCATGGCGCAGGCGCACCCCGCCGTCCATCAGCTCACGGGAGTGGAGGACATTGACCAGGTGATCCTCGAGCGGGTGGCCGACCGCTCCCTGGCCCGCGTGCACACCTTCCACCTCCACAGCCATGGCCTGGGGTTGGTCACGATCATCCTCCTGACGATCCTGGCGAACACGGGGTTCTCGCCCCGGACCAGGACCGCCTTGAGCCTATGGGTGTCGCTGGGACTCCTGTACCCCTTC
>CAZMPH010000095.1:0-635 GCA_964568195.1 uncultured Nitrospirales bacterium
GGGTCCTCGGACTTCTCAATAGAGAGAGCGGTTCGATTGCAGGGGGTAGGTTATGGGAAGCGGGTTGCGCCCGGGTTGCGGGGTAGCGGACAGGTGGCCCGGTTGCTGGCCTACCCCTTCCATCAATCACTTATAAGCTGCTGAGGCCGAGCCGAATCAGCTTTTCCCGGAGACCGCTAGATGGTATAACTATTGCCCTATTGAAGGAGACTCCATGACGAGCGACCTGAAGCACAAAAGCCACGATCTGACCGACGGCCCCGGCCGCGCGCCGGCGCGCGCCATGCTCAAGGCGGTCGGGTTCACCGACGACGACCTGGCCCGCCCGCTGGTGGGGGTGGCGAACACCTGGATCGAGGTGATGCCCTGCAATTCCCACCTCCGCCGCCTTGCGGAGAAGGTCAAAGCCGGCATCCGCGCGGCCGGGGGCACGCCCATCGAATACAACACCATTGCCGTCTCCGACGGCATCGCGATGGGCACAGAGGGTATGAAGGCGTCTCTCATCAGCCGCGAGGTGATTGCCGACTCCATCGAACTGGTCGCCCGCGGGCATTTGTTCGATGCGGTCGTGGCGCTCTCCGGATGCGACAAGACGATTCCGGGCACCGTCATGGCGCTGGCCCGCCTGAATC
>CAZMPH010000095.1:645-914 GCA_964568195.1 uncultured Nitrospirales bacterium
GGTTTCAAGGCCACGACGTCACCATCCAGGATGTTTTCGAAGGGGTGGGGAAGCACGCGGCGGGCAAGATGACCGACACGGAACTGCACGATCTGGAAGACCATGCCTGTCCGGGGGCGGGCGCGTGCGGGGGGCAGTTCACCGCCAATACGATGGCCATCGCGTTCGAGTTTCTGGGCATTTCGCCCATGGGCTGCAACGGCGTTCCGGCCATGGACCCGCGGAAGGACGAGGTGGCATTTCGATGCGGCCAAATAGTGATGGACCTG
>CAZMPH010000095.1:960-8002 GCA_964568195.1 uncultured Nitrospirales bacterium
TCCACGAACGCCGTCCTGCATCTGCTCGCGGTCGCGCGGGAAGCCGGCGTGCGACTGACCATTGACGACTTCGACAAGATCAACCGGAAGGTGCCCTTGTTGGCCGACCTCAAGCCAGGCGGCCGGTTTATGGCGGCCGATCTCTATGCAGCCGGCGGCACGACGCTCGTCGCCAAGCGCCTGCTGGATGCCGGCATCCTGCACGCCGAGCAACCGACCGTCACGGGCCGGACCATCGGCGAGGAGGCGAAGCAGGCCCAAGAGACGCCCGGGCAACAGGTGATGCGGCCGCTCTCCAATCCGATCAAAACCACCGGCGGTCTCGTCGTTCTCAGGGGGAATCTGGCGCCGGACGGGTGCGTCGTGAAAATGGCGGGGCACTCGATGATGTCATTTAAAGGGCGCGCCAAGGTGTTCGACCGGGAAGAGGACGCCTTCGCCGCCGTCCAAGCGGGGCAGATCAAGGCCGGTGATGTGGTCGTGATCCGCTACGAAGGGCCGGCGGGCGGCCCGGGCATGCGCGAGATGCTGGGGGTGACGGCCGCCATCGTCGGCGCGGGCCTCGGCGAGTCCGTCGCGCTGCTCACCGACGGCCGCTTTTCGGGCGCCACGCACGGCCTGATGGCCGGCCATGTCGCGCCGGAAGCGGCGAAGAAAGGCCCCATCGCGGCGCTCAGGAATGGCGACAGCATCGTCTTCGACATCGTCGCCCGCACGCTGAACGTCGAGTTGACCCGGAAGGAGATCAAGGCCCGACTCAGCAAGTGGAAGCCGCCGGTGCCGCGCTACCGGGCCGGCGTCATGGCGAAGTACGCCCGGCACGTCTCTTCAGCCTCAGAGGGGGCGGTGACGAGCTAACGTCGTTCGAGGCGCCAGCGTTACGCGTTGAGCCGTCGTTATCCCGCCGATCAGAAATCCAGACAGAGAGGTCAACCTAGCAGAGCGGGTAGGTGCTGTCTGAAAGGATAAGCCGGCTATCTTTCTGGATAGGCCGAGCTGCCCTTCTGATCGAACTTGTCATATTTGATGGATTGCGGTGATGTGTGATGTATTCGATGATGTGTAGAAGTTAGGCCCAGTTCCGGGTGCAGGCCCCGGAGGGGAAGAAAAGGCACTAATTTTGCTGACTTGAATATGGACATGATGCGACGACGACTCATCTGCTTGGCGATCGTGGGTGCCGCATTCGGCTTCGGGCTGGCGCCTCAAGGGGTGCTTGCCGATGTCTGGCTGTGCATGCAACCGAATGGCACGAACCTCTATAGCGACCGCGGTGGCGCCCAGGACTGTCGCCTGGTCAATAAGGACGTAGTCAAAGAGAGCTTCACTCCGGTGATGAGAGGACTCCACCAGGCACCTGCGGCGTCCGAGGCTCCTGCTTCATCTGCTCCTCCAGATCCGACTGTTCCTGCAGCTCAAATCCAACCACTCAAGGCGCCGCAGCCGTTCCCGGCCACCAGCCTACGGGTTCCGGTCCTCATGGTGAATCAATACTCTGCCAAGCATGACCAGCCCGTGGCGTACGCGGCCAATCCCAGTGAAGTTGTGCTGGCGGATATGGCCGTCAGTTACGTGTCTGCAGGGACCGGTCCGGAAGTGGTGACGGATTCGCATTTCGGCGGGCATCTCGATGTGTCCCTGCGGACAGCCGTCGCGGCGGCTGCCAAGGGCGTGGGGTACGATCCCCGGTTCCTGCGGGTTCGGCTTTCCGTCCGAACCTCTATCCTCCAGAACGGGCTGTATATTGACGGCCCGAGCGCGGGCGCCATCCTTGCGGTCGGTGTGACAGCGGCCTTGCTCGGCGATCCGATCCGCCCCGATGTCTGCATGTCGGGCACGATCAATGAGAATCAGGAGGTGGGGTCCGTTGGAGGGCTGGAGGAAAAAATTAAGGGATGCCGGCAACTCAACTATCGTGAGATGGTCGTGCCGGTCGGGCAGACCTCCATGGACCTCGCGTTGAAGGGCATGGGGGGCGATATCAAGATCACCGAGGTGAGCACGCTCGGTGCGGCCTACCAAGCGGCGACCGGTCAGTCGATCCGAACCATCCCGTCGCGCTAGCTACCGCTCTCTCCTTCGGTCAGAATCCGTTCTTCCGCTCCCTGTCACACGCCTGTGTTCAGGTCAGTCCCACAATGCGGCCCGTTTCCGGGTCGAGGTCCATCTGCTCTCCGGCAGGGTGCCGGGGCAGTCCGGGCATGAGTTGCATTCCCCCGCACACCGCCATCAGAAACCCGGCGCCGGCTAGTATCCGCAGTTCGCGAATCGGAAGGGTGAAACCTGTCGGGCGGCCGAAGAGTTGAGGATCGTGGGACAACGAATATTGGGTCTTGGCCACGCAGATCGGGAATCGGCCGTAACCCAACCGGGCGGCCAGTTCGATCTGGTTCTCAGCGGCCGGCTCGAAGTTCACGCCCTGGGCTCCGTAGATCCGCCGGGCAATGATTTCGATTTTTTGCGCGGTGGCAGCCGTGTCCTCATACAAAAGCCTGTAGGCCGTCGGCTTTTCGCAGGCCTGTAACACGGCCATTGCGAGCGCTTCGGCGCCCGCTCCACCGTCCGCCCACGGAGTCGAGATGGCCGAGGCGACGGCCCCGCATTCCACCGCCTTCGCTTGCACGTATTCCAACTCATCCTTCGGATCGTCCCCGAAGGCGTTTACGGCGACGACGGCCGGTACGCCGAACGCGCGGATGTTCGCGATGTGCTGCTCCAGATTGGCGAGGCCGCGCGCCAGGGCCTCGCGGTTGGGGCCGGTCAGGGTGGAAGGGAGCGGTGCACCCGGCTTGGCCTGGCCGCCGCCCCCGTGCAGCTTCAAGGCTCTCAAGGAAGCCACGATGACTGCGGCCGACGGCCGCAGGCCGGACGCTCGGCATTTGATGTTGAAGAACTTTTCCGCGCCCAGGTCGCTGCCGAAGCCCGCTTCGGTGACGACATAATCGGCCAAGCGGAGCGCGAGGGCGTCGGCCACGATCGAGCAGTTGCCGTGCGCGATGTTGCCGAAAGGCCCTGTGTGAAGGATAGCCGGCGTGCCCTCCGATGTCTGCAGCAGGTTGGGATGCATCGCGTCCCGCAGCAAGGCGGCCATCGCTCCGGCGCAGCGCAGCTCCTCGGCCAGCACCGGCCGGTTATCCTGCGTCATTCCTATAAGAATCCGGCCGAGCCGGCGGCGCAAGTCTCCAAGATCGGAGGCCAGCGCGAGGATCGCCATCACCTCGGAGGCTTCCGTGATCACGAACTGGGTGCGGCGTCCGCTCTGCAGGGTGACGTGACGAAGATCGCGGTCGTTCAGCCCCATGACCCTTGGCCACGCGATCCGGTCGGGGTCGATCTTGAGCGCGTTGCCGGGCGAGAGGTGATTGTCAACGAACGCCGCCAGCAGGTTATGCGCCGAGGCGACGGCATGCGCATCGCCGGTGAGATGCAGATTGACCTCTTCCTGCGGCACCACCTGCGAACGGCCCCCCCCGGATGCGCCTCCCTTGATGCCGAACACGGGCCCCAGGCTGGGTTGGCGGAGCGTCACCACCGCCCGACGTCCGAGACGACTCAATCCCATCGCAAGCCCGATCGAGGTGACCGTTTTGCCTTCGCCCAACGGGGTGGGGTTGATGGCGGTCACCAGAATATACTTGCCGAGCGGCCGGTCCTTCAGGCGATCGAGCGCCGCCAGCGCGATCTTGCCCTTGAAGCGGCCGTAAGGAATCAGCTCCTCGTCGAGGAGCCCCAGTTCGGAGGCGAGGTCGCCTATCGGTTTGAGCTTTGGCGAGGCGGATGTGGCCATCTAGCCGATCGTATAGTCAACCGTGGTGACGGTGCCGTCCGCGATGCGAAAGGCATTGATCACCGGTTGCGCATCATTCGCAAGCGACACGATGAAGTGGGCAATGTCGGGATGGAAGGCCAACGCTTTCATGTCGGTCGGAGAGGGCCGCGCCGGAGAGATGGGGTGCGAGTGATAACTGGCCAGCATCGCCGTCCCCTGAACCCGCATGTCTTTCTGAGCGGCGAACATATCTTTGGCGTCCATCCAGAAAGCGATATCGGCGCGCTCCTCGGGAGACAGCCGCTCCAGGTTGGCGATCTTGGCGGTATCGAACAGCTCCGCGACGCCGGCGCCCTGGCTCGCGACGATGTTTTTGATCTTGTAATAATGAGTGACCAGGCCGTCCTTGCCGGCCAGCAGGCCGCAACACTCGTGCGGGGCCACCGCGCGCGCGTGGGCGATCATCTCGTCGAGGGTCTGTCGGGGAATGATCAGATTGAACACGAGACCGTGTAGTCGCCGGAGAGATCCTTGATGCGAGGGTTCGCGCCGCACAGCGGGCACGCGGGATCCTTCGGGATGCGGGTCTTGCGGAAGGTCATCTCGAGGGCGTCATAGATCAGCATGGAGCCGGCGAGGGATGTGCCGAAGCCGACAATCTCCTTGATGGCCTCGGCGGCCTGGAGCACGCCGATCGTCCCGGCGAGGACGCCCAAGACGCCGGCTTCCTGGCAATTCGGAACGAGGCCGGCCGGGGGCGGTTCTGCGTAGAGGCACCGATAGCAGGGAAAGCCGTCGTTTGGTTTGAGGACGGTGAGTTGTCCTTCGAATCGGAAAATGCTGCCGGAGATCAGTGTTTTCTTGGCGAAGAAGCAGGCGTCGTTGACCAGATAGCGGGTGGTGAAGTTGTCCGAGCCGTCGAGGACGAGATCGTAGTCCGCGAAGATGCCGAGGATGTTCTCGGCGTTGATGTTCATCTGGCAGGTCTTGATCGTGACGTCCGGATTCAGCGCGGCCAGCGTCTCCCGGCCTGATTCCACCTTCGGTTTGCCGATGCCGGCGGTCGTATGGAGGATCTGGCGCTGGAGGTTGGACAGGTCCACCACGTCGCCGTCCACCAGCCCGACCGTGCCGACCCCGGCCGCGGCCAGATAGAATGCCGCCGGAGAGCCCAGGCCTCCGGCGCCGATGATGAGAACCCTGGCGTTGGCGAGCTTCATTTGTCCCTTCCCGCCGACATCGGGAAGGATGATGTGCCGGCTGTAGCGCTCGATCTGTTGCTCGGTGAAGTCCATGGTTCGTTAATCGTGAATCGTTATACGTTAAACGGTAAGAGCTTAGCTGGTTTCTCCGATTAACGAATAACGATTAACGTTTTTCCTGTTCCGTCATTCAACCACGTTCAGTTCGATGGGGTCCACGATGACGCCCTTTTTCCGGATGCCTTCGATCGCCCGTTCGACTTCGGCGGGATCGCCCGCGAACTCGATGTCCATCCACCCGGTCTTCTCGCGGACGTCCGCTCGCCGGATGTTCGTATCGACCTTCGGGAATTCCCGGTTGATCTGGCAGAGGACCGGTTCCTTAATCTTGTCCTCGGGAAAACGCAGGTGGAAGCGGAGGTGCGCCATTACCGGTATCCTTGAGGAGATCCGCCGGCGATGGCGGGGACGATGGAGATCTCGTCGCCGTCCTTGAGAGGCGTGTCCTTGCCTTGCAGGAAGCGGATGTCTTCCTCGTTGAGATAGATGTTCACGAACCGTCTGATTTCGCCCTTGTCGTCGCAGACCCGATCCTTGAGTCCGGGGAATTGCCCGTTGAGCGACTCGATCATGGACTGGATGTCCGAGGCCGTGGTCGCCACCTCGCTTTTTCCTCCCGTCAATGTCCGCAGGGGCGTGGGAATACGAACCGTCACCATCGGGAACTTACCTCTCGTGTTTGCCCAGGTTGAACATCTTCTCGAAATGGACCAGGCTCGGGGAAATCCGCGTCGGACGGCCGACGGCATGCATGACGGCCTCCTGCGTCTTGAGGCCGTTGCCCGTGATCAGGGCGACCGTCGTGTCGGTTCGTTTGATGAGTCCCTGCTTCACCAGCTTCTTGAGAACGCCGACGGTCACGCCGCCGGCCGTCTCGGCGAAAACGCCTTCGGTCTGCGCGAGGAGCGTCATGCCCTCGATGCCCGGGGTCTGCGTGATGCGAGCGGCGATCTCGGCGACATCCCAGACAGTGCCAGCGTCGTCCTTGAACATCTCGGGGTTGCAGCAGCCGGGGCAGCGAATCGGGCAACCCTGCACCCAGACGGCGTAGCGCCGGCCCGGACCCTCGGCCTCGGTGTCGGGTACCATCTGCGCGATGCGGATCGTCGTCATGTCGACCTCCCTGACCTCCCTGCGGAGTCGCGACCCCTATAGATTGGTCCCCAACTGGCTGCAGGGAGTCCCTGCAGCCACTCAAGTCGCCAGAGTCGATCCACGCCCCGCAGCACCACCCAGGTTCCGATGAGTTCGATGTCCGACAGGTAGCCGCGCTGTCCAGATCGCGCAGGATCGCGCACGCCGAAGAAGGTCTGCACGCCCGTTGGCACGTCGACCATCGTCACGAGTTCGCGGTCGACAACGCGGCTCAACCCGACGCGGGGGTAGGCGAGATCTTGGCCGAAGTAGCTCCGGGCAAGCGTGAGCATCTGTGCCCGCACGGGTGCCACTGCGGCATCGAGTTCAGGTTGCTCCGGTACCGCATCGCGCGTCTTCATGAGCCAACTGCGCCGCAGGTAGCCGTCGGCCAGCACCTCGATCACCGGATAGCACTGACGGCGAACCTCAATGTCGGCCAACTCAATAATGTCGGCGTCGTTTGGCGTCATCGCTCGCTTTCCCCTCTCCCCGCAGCAGGGCGCAACAGACCACCCACCCTCAGACCGATGGATGCCATGCAGTCCTGCACTTCCTGTAGCGACCGGCGACCGAAGTGCTTCACCCGGAGCAGTTCGGCCTCGGTGTGTTGCAGGAGGTCCCTTACGGTCACAATCGGTGTCCCTCGAGCATAGGCGATGTGCGCGATGGTGTGTCCACGCAGACTCAGCGCCAGCACGTTGAGTTGGTCGCCGGAAATAATGCGCTCCGCCGCGCGGACCAGGCTCGACCGCTGCGAGGTCTTGTAGGCCCTTGTCAGCGCCTTGTGGAGTTCATCGCGCAGGGTTGGTTGGCCGTCGATGGCATCGTACGCGACGAGTTGGAGTTCCAGCGCGTCGATGGTCGCCTTTGCCTC
>CAZMPH010000096.1:0-7861 GCA_964568195.1 uncultured Nitrospirales bacterium
TGACGATCCTGGCGAACACGGGGTTCTCGCCCCGGACCAAGACCGCCTTGAGCCTGTGGGCGTCGCTGGGACTGCTGTACCCATTCGGCTGGCTGACGCTCGCCTGGACGCTGCCTTCGCTGGGCGAGACCGCCGCCTTCCAACTGGCCGAGCGATTTTTCTTCATCCCCTTCGGCGGGGCCTATCTGTTGGCAATCGGTGCGCTCATTGTCCTGTACGCAGCCGACCTGCTCAGACGACGGAGGGAACCCCCGCCTCCGTAGCGCACGGCGCCCGGTTCACTCGCCACGGGATTTCTGATAGAGTGGGGAGTGATGCGCATCATCGCTCCCTTCCTGTCGCTCACGATCCTCGCGGCCGCCGCGGCCCTGGCGGACCCCTACGGCCCGCCCCATGCCGTCACCGACATGGCTCCGTTTTGCGCCAGTTGCCATGCCTCCACCAGCCTCGACCAGTTGCGGGAGCTGCCCGCCGACGTGGCCGCCAGGGAAACCGTCGACAGCAAGCATCTGAATCGGATCAAGACGGATCCAGCTTACAAAGACCTTAGCTCCCAGGATCGCGATACGTTGATCGCGGCCGTCAAATGGGTGGACCAGTCCGCCTCGGTCAAGATCTTGTCGCCGACCCAGGCCAGGCGGAACGACCGCATTAACGTGACGGTCGTCACGAAAGGCGGCGCGGGCCCCGTCGTGGGCGTGTCGCTCGTGGACAGCACGCTGCGCTTCCAGGCCCGGCCGGTCACGTCGAGCGGATTCAAGGTCATCGGCCCCGCGCTCACGCTGGGGCCGGACGGGAAGCCGCAGGCGCGTTGGGCCGAGCGGCGCTTCCGGGGATCGGACATGGGGCTCGCGACCGTGCTGATCGACGGCGTCCAGGGCGACGCCCTTGCGGGACGTGTGGACGAAACCCGTACGACCTGGGCGCTGCGGGTCCCGCCGGAGCCCGGCACTTATACGATCGCCGCGGCCTTTTTCTATGGGACCGAAAAGGGGCAGCCCATGGGAACCATCATGCACAATGGGCTGGCCGGGCCGCGCGGGGGCCCCAGCGGCGCAAGCGGGCGCCTCATGTTCTCGGAGCCGGTGAAGATATCCGTGAAATAAAAATGACCCTTCGAGCCGACACCCTGCCCTATAGAAAGCCGGAGCTCGGCAAGGATTACTGGATCAAGGACAACATCCTGCCGAATGCCCTCGAAGTCGCGGAGCGCTGCTTCAATACACCCGCATGGATCATGGGATGGCCATGGCGCGCGGAGGCCTGGCCGGGCATGCGTGCGCCGGACGCCTTGCGGCCGAATGAACTCGCCATTGTCGAGGAGTGGGTCAAGTCGCAGATCGGCGTCAAGGCCCTCCACCAGCAAGGAGAGCCGCCCGCCGGCGTGAGCGGACACAACCACGTGCAGATCGTGGGCGGGGGCAACGCCGTCGCGCGGCCGCACGTCGACTCCAGCAAGCTCTGTAACTACGCCGCGGTCCTCTACCTCCATCCGTATCCGCCGACCAAGCACTCCGGCACCTCCTTTTATCGGCTTCGTCTTCCCAATGGGACCCTGGGCGGCAACATCTGTCCCCCGCCGTACGAAAGCCTCGCGCAAGTCCCCGGTTTCGAGAAGGGGTCCGATCTCACGATGTGGGAAGAGGACCTCGAAGTGCCGAACGTGTTCAATCGCCTGCTCGTCTACAAGTCCGACATCGTGCACTCGGCCACGTCCTATTTCGGCTGGGACCACGAACCGGGCTCCAAACGCATGGCGGCGGTGTTCTTCTGGATGGTGCCGACATGATCGATCTGCGCAGCGATACGGTGACGAAGCCCTCGCCGGCCATGCGCGAGGCGATGGCGAAGGCCGAAGTCGGCGACGACGTGTTCGGCGAGGACCCGACCGTCAACCGCTTGCAGGAAACGGCGGCACGGCTGCTCGGCAAGGAGGCCGCCCTGTTCGTGCCATCCGGCACGATGGCCAATCAGCTCTCGGTCCGTTTGCACACGAGACCGGGCGATGAGATCATCGTCGAGGCTGGTGCGCACGTCGTCCGTTATGAGAGCGGCGCGGCGGCGGGGCTCTCCGGAGTCCAGACCTGTTGGCTTCCTGGGACGCGTGGCATTCTCCAGCCCGAGCAGATCGAGGCGGCCATCCGCCCGCCCGACTATCACAATCCCCCCACGACCCTCATCTGCCTGGAAAACACGCACAATCGCGGCGGCGGTACGATCTATCCCCTCGACACGATCAAGACGATCCGGAAGGTGGCCGAGGCGCGCGGGATCGCCATGCACCTGGACGGCGCGCGGCTCTTCAATGCAGTCGTCGCCACCGGCATCCCGGCGACGGACTACGCGCGGCACTTCGAGACGGTGTCGTTCTGCCTGTCGAAAGGATTAGGCGCGCCGGTCGGCTCGCTGATCTGCGCCGACAAGGAGCGCATCACGAAGCTGCGGCGTCTGCGGAAGATGTTCGGGGGCGGGATGCGGCAGGCCGGCATTCTCGCGGCGGCTGGGCTCTACGCGCTGGACCACAATATCGCGCGGCTGGCGGAGGACCACGCCCACGCCAAGCGGCTGGCGGCCGCCCTGGCGGGACTTCCCGGGGTCAGGATCAGTCCCGAGCACGTCGAAACCAACATCGTCGTGTTCGACATCAGCGAGACACGCCGCACGGCGGACGAAGTGCTGGCGGCGCTGAAGGCCGAGGGTTTGCTTCTGGTGCCCTTCAGCCCGACCACGCTCCGCGCCGTGACACACCTCGATGCGTCGCACGAGCAGATCGAGCAGGCCGTCGCCATCCTGAAAAAAGTGTTTTCCATTTAAACGCTGCTCATGACCCGTTGCAACGTAAGGCAACGGGTTCCCCGACGTCGCGGCTGAAGAAGCCACAGGCGCTACTCTCCTAAGCGCGCACGTAGATCGGGTTCGCGAAGATCCAGGGACGCCAGCGGTCCACGACTTTCAGCGACACCTCCACCCGATAGACGCCCGGCCTGTCCACTTGATGCCGCAGCCCACGCCCTTCCTGGCGCCGGATCGGAACGCCGTCGCGCAGGAGCTCCAGGAGCCCCGGCACCGGGCTCTGCGCGACCAGGACGAGTCCTGCCTGCCTGGGAACCTCATCGCCCAGCACAGCGACGACCGCGCCGCCGTCGCCGGCGTGCGCTGCGAAGCGAAAGCCGGCCGCGTCGGCCATGAGGTTAAAGGAGGCGAAACACCGGCCCGCGCGAAGCGCCGCCACAAGCTTTTTCGTGGTCAGCTCAGGGGCAACGGTCTTGAGGCTCTCCGCAGTGTCCGAGGGGACCAGCACGTGGGTGTTCACGATCTTGAAGGCCAACGAGTAGGGATCCACCTGCCGGCCGAATACCCGCAGATTCTGGTGCGCGTCGTTCCCGGCCAAGCCGATGCACCGCCGCTCCTGCGTGAAGTGGTCCCACTCGACGAGATTCCAGTTCGACCGCTCCACGAGCATCTGCAGCACAAGCTCTTCGTGATACTCGGTCCCGCCGAGGGTGAAGCTCACGAGATACCGCGGGACATCCATCAGACGGTCCCGAAGGGTGTCGGCGATGTCGTAGATCTCGATCCCATCAGCATGCCGGAAGTAGCTGGGGTACATCATGCCCCGCGGATGCGCGATGATGGAGAGCGCCCCCTGCTTCTGAATGTTCTTGAACAGTTCGTCCCAGTCCCATTGCCCGTTCTCTCCCGGCATGAGCGGCTCCCGGAGACCGACCGCCAGAACGCTGGCGCACCGCCGCGTGAGCGCGCCGCCGCGAGTGCATCCCAGGGGTATCTCGACCCCGTGAACGACGAGGACCGAGTCCCGGCGGCCCTCGATGCTTTCGGTGAAAATGCGGGGCGTGTAATGGTCGGTGACAACGAGAAAATCCAGCTTCGCGAGACGGGCGGCCTCGCTGATCTCCTGCGGCGTTCCGGTGCTGTCGTGCGACAGATTGGTGTGGGCGTGGACGACGCCGCGGAACTCCGCATAGCCTTCCAGGAACGGCGGTTTGACGCGTTGGCTCCGCAAGGCGGCGAGCGCCTCGCGGATCGCGCCGGCCGACGGCGCCTGGGAGCATCCGCCGACGGCGGGCGCGAAAGCCCCCAGGCCTGAGGCCAGCGCAGCCTGGATGAATCGGCGCCGGGTCCACACGAAGCGAAACCTTAACAGATCACCTGAGTCTGGTACAATGCGCCTGCCATGACGAGCCCCTCTGCAGCCTCTGCCAGCGAGATCCGCAGCCGGCTGGAGGCCGATTTCCGGCACCGCGTGACGTTATTCTACCGCTCTCTGCAGATCACGCCGCCGTATCACAGCGTGGAGAAGGCCATGCTCACCCTGCGCGACACGTTGAAGAACCTGCCGGAATCGGACCTGCGTGCCGCAGATGCTGATCCGGCGCCGCTCGACGCTCTCTTCGCGCAAGTCTTTATCGAGTCCGGCCTGGCGAAAAAGAGCCGCGGCATCATCGCCAAGTTACTGGCCGACCGTCCCGATCTGCTGGCTCCCGAGTGCCGCTCCTTCGCGGACGCCTTCCGCCGCTGAAACCCCGCCGAGAGCGATTCTGAACTCCTCATACACCGCCATCAGCCGCTTGTTCTCCAACCGGTACGCCACGACGACGACCAGGAGACCGAACAGACAGACCAGCAGGCCCAGCCCGCTCAGCGCGACGGCCAGGAAGGCCCCGCCGGCCGAGGACATGCCGCCGGCCACGGCGTAGGACGCCACATAGGCCAGCGTCCCGCCCGCGACCGTCAGGAACCAGAGCGCGGTCAAGATCACTGAGGACCACGGCATCCGTTTGGTGAGCGTCACCGGCCCCGACTCATCAAAACCCGCATAGTGGACGAATCCGTTCAGCGGCCAGGCCGTTCGGAACGTGACGCCGAACTGCCTGAGGTCCGGCTCCAACAGTATGGCCCGCTGCTCGGGAAAGAGCCGCGCCCTGCCGCGCGGCAATTTAAGAATGCCGTCGGTGTCGAAAGAGTGGTGCCGCACCGAGAGGGTTTCCTGCCGGCGCTCCACGGCCATGCCATACCGGACGGCCGGGGACGTCTTCCGGCTGAACGCCACCCAATCCGCCACGATCAAGCCCAGGACGATGACTGCGCCGAGGAGAAACGCCGCATGCATGGCACGAGAGGTTAACACAAAGCTCTTGCAACGGTCATGGCAAGAGTATAGAAATGGAATTCCATGATCGAGCATGACGGCGGGTTGAGGGTAGAGGGCACATCGCTCTGGCTGGACGCCACCCGCTCCCGCGACCGGTGCTTCGTTTCGCACGCGCACAGCGACCACGCCATCCGCCATCGCCGGATCATCGCCTCCCCGCAGACCGCCCGGCTCTACGAGCACCGCCTCGGCAGGACGGTGACCGACGCGTACGCCTACCATGCTCCGTTCGAGGTGGACGGGGCCGTCTGCCGGCTGCTGCCGGCCGGCCATATCCTCGGCTCGTCCCAGATCCTCATCGAGCACGATGGCCGACGGATCGTGTACACCGGTGACTGCCGGATGCGCGAGAGCCTCACCGCCGAGCCGATCGCCGTGGAGCCCTGCGACGTCCTGGTGATGGAATGCACGTTCGGCCGCCCGCACTACGTGTTTCCGGAGCCGGCCGAGGTGGCGCGGCGGCTCTGCCGCTTTATCGAAGGGACGTGGGGCGAGGGACGGACGCCGGTGTTGCTGGCCTACGCGCTGGGCAAGAGCCAGGAAGCCTTGAAGCTCCTGGGCGATCGCGGGTACGCGTGCGTCGTGGCCGAGCCGACCTTTCACATCGCCAAGATCTACGAGGAGTTCGGGGTGCGGTTCGGCCGCTACGAACTCCTGTACCCGGGCCTGGACGCGGACGGCGCGGCCGGCAAGGTCGTCATCCTGCCCCCGCATCTGCGGCGCTCCCAGATCATCGAAGACTTGGGCCCCTGCCGCACCGCCATGCTGACCGGATGGGCGATGGACCGCGGCTGCCGCTTCCGCTATCGGGTGGACGAGGCCATTCCCCTTTCCGACCATGCGGATTTCCAGGAGCTCATTGCGCTGGTCCGCCAGACCCGGCCGACGAAGGTCTATACCGTCCATGGTTTTCCCGAATTCGCCAAGCACCTCCGTCTCCTGGGATTCGACGCCGTCCACCTGGGCTGAGTGCTTAGTGAAATCAAAGAAGTTGTCCTCTTTTAACACCTTGACAAGTTTACCTCTTTTGGCTAGATTGGGGGCCGCTTTCCCCATTGACGTGCCGCGAGTCCCAGCCACACGGATCCGTCGGCCGCTTGCAGCAGAGATCGGACCGGTCGATTCGCTGGTTGAGCTACGAGGCGCTATGGACACGGCCAAAGTCGAGCGGGTCTACACCAACTACGCCAGAGTCTACGATCACATCTTCGGCAAGATCTTCCACGACGGGCGCGAGCACGCGGTCCGTCTGCTGAACCTCTCCCCCGGCGAACGAGTGCTGGAAGTGGGCGTGGGCACCGGGCTGGCCCTCCCTTTCTACCCCCGTTCCTGCGAAGTGGTCGGCATTGATCTCTCGGAAGGCATGCTGGCCAAGTGCCGGGAACGCGTCCAGGAACTCGCGCTCGAGCACGTCAGTCTGACGAAAATGGACGCCTCGGCGATGGAGTTTCCCGATGACAGCTTCGACGCCGTGATGGCCGCCTACGTCGTGACGGCGGTGCCGGACTATCGCAAGGTCATGCTGGAGATGATCCGGGTCTGCAAGCCGGGCGGGCGCATAATTCTATTAAACCATTTCAGCAACGGCAACCCGGTCATCAACGCGATCGAGAAAGTGCTCTCGCCCTTCTGCAAACACCTCGGCTGGCGCACCGACCTCTCCCTGGCGACCGTCCTGGACGGCACCCACCTCACCGTGCTCCACAAGCAGAAGGTCAACCCTCTCCGCCTCTGGCACCTCGTCAAGTGTGTCAACGAGAAGTCCAACGGCAACGGCCACTCGGCCTGAGCTAATCAGGAATAAGCTCGGAAGAAAAATGTGCGGGTGAGTCTTAGTGCGCCCGGCTCTTCGTGCGCTCGGCGACTTTCTTGCGCAGGCGGGCCTTTTCCAGACTGGTGAGCGCGGCCTCGATCTGCTCGCGCGAGCCACCCGCGGCCACCTTGGCCTCGGCTTCCACGACCTTGGCCTGGGCGCGCTCAATATCGATGTCCTCGGCCTTCTCGGCGACCTCCGCCAGGACCGTGACGCGCTTCGGCGTGACGTCCACATACCCCCACATGATCGTCATGTAGTGGATCTCGTCCCCGATGCGGTATTTCAGCTCGCCGACGCGCAGGGCGGAGAGAAATTGGCAATGCCCAGGGAGAACGCCGAATTCCCCTTCAGAACCTGGGCAGGTGACTTCGTCCACCTCCTTGCTGAGGAGGAGCTTGTCGGGAGTGACGATTTCGAGAAGAATTTTTGCCATTATCCCTTTTTCAGGCGGTCGGCCTTCTCCAGCACTTCCTCGATCCCGCCCACCATGTAGAAGGCCTGCTCGGGCAAGTCGTCATGCTTGCCCTCGATGACTTCCTTGAAGCTGCGGACCGTGTCGGCCTGCTTCACATACTTCCGGATCTTGCGCGCGCGGGCCACCGTGAGCTTGTCGTCCTCCGACAGCTCGTCCATGCCCAGGATCGCGATGATGTCCTGAAGGTCCTTGTACCGCTGGAGGATGGCCTGGACGCCGCGGGCCACTTGGTAGTGCTCCTCGCCCACGATCTGCGGGTCGAGGATGCGCGAGGTGGAGTCCAACGGGTCCACCGCGGGATAAATGCCCAGCTCGGCCAGTTGCCGCGACAGCACGGTCGTCGCGTCCAGGTGCGCAAAGGCGGTGGCCGGCGCCGGGTCGGTGAGGTCGTCGGCCG
>CAZMPH010000097.1:0-7815 GCA_964568195.1 uncultured Nitrospirales bacterium
GTCCCATCATCACCTGCATGGCCAGTTTGGCGAGCGGCACCCCGATCGCCTTGCTGGCGAACGGCACGGTCCGGGACGCCCGGGGGTTCACCTCCAGGACGTACACGATCCCGTCGCGGATCGCGAACTGGATGTTCATCAGGCCGATCACGCGGAGCTCGCGGGCCAGGACAACCGTCTGCCGACGAATCTCCTCCACGAGAGCGGGCGAGAGCGAATACGGCGGCAGCGAGCAGGCCGAATCGCCCGAATGGACCCCTGCCTCCTCGATGTGCTCCATGATGCCGCCGATCACCACCTGCTTTCCGTCCGACAGCGCGTCCACGTCGATCTCGATGGCGTCCTCCAGGTACTTGTCGATCAGGACCGGATGCTTCACCGAAGCCTTGATGGCCTGCCCGATGTAGGCCTGGAGGCTCTTTTCGTCGTAGATGATCTCCATGGCCCGGCCGCCGAGGACGTAGGACGGGCGCACCATCACGGGATACGTGATCGCCGCCGCAATGGCGGTGGCCTCCTTGACGGACCGGGCGGTGCCGCTGGCCGGCTGCTGCAGGTCTAATTTCTCAAGCAACGCTTTAAACCGCCCCCGATCCTCCGCGCGGTCGATCGCGTCCGGCGACGTACCCAGGATGGGCACGCCGGCTTTTTCCAGCGGCAGGGCCAGCTTGAGCGGCGTCTGCCCGCCGAACTGCACCACGACCCCCAGCAGGTCGCCCGCCCGGCGCTCGGTCTCCACGATGCTGAGGACGTCCTCTTCGGTGAGCGGCTCGAAATAGAGCCGGTCGGAGGTGTCGTAGTCGGTGCTCACCGTCTCCGGGTTGCAGTTGACCATGATGGTCTCGTAGCCCATGTCGCGCAGCGCCAGCGCGGCGTGCACGCAGCAGTAATCGAATTCGATCCCCTGCCCGATGCGGTTCGGCCCGCCCCCGAGGATCATCACTTTCTGGCGGTCCTGCGGGCGGCTCTCGCATTCGGCTTCGTACGTGGAGTAGAGATAGGGCGTCAGCGCCTGGAACTCGGCGCCGCAGGTATCCACCCGCTTGAAGGTCGGCGTCACGCCTGTCTTCACCCGCTGTTTGCGGATCTCCGCTTCAGGGACCTGCAGCAACTCGCCGAGTCGCCGGTCCGAAAAGCCCAGTGCCTTCACCTCGCGGAGCCGCTCGGCAGCCAAGGGGTGTTTCTCGCGCGCGAGCTGATCCTCGACGGCGAGGATGTCCTTCATCTGGTTCAAGAACCAGGGATCGATCTTCGTCAGCCCGTACAGTTCTTCGACGGAGATGCCCATCCGCAGGCCGTCGGCCACGTGCCACAGGCGCTCGGCGTCCGGGCGGCGGATGCGCTCGCGGATCTGCGCGACGGTCTCTTCCGGGTCGCCTTCTTCCAATGAGGGGTGCGGCTCGAACCCGTACCGGTCCACTTCCAAGGACCGGATGGCCTTCTGGAGCGATTCCTTGAAGGTGCGCCCGATGGCCATCACCTCCCCCACCGACTTCATCTGCGTGGTCAGGGTGGGGTCCGTCTGGGGGAACTTCTCGAAGGCGAAGCGCGGGATCTTGACCACCACATAGTCGATGCTGGGCTCGAAGGACGCCTTCGTCACGCGGGTGATGTCGTTCGGGATCTCGTCCAGCGTGTAGCCGACGGCGAGCTTGGCGGCGATCTTGGCGATCGGAAAGCCGGTGGCCTTCGAGGCCAGGGCGGAGCTGCGGGAGACCCGGGGGTTCATCTCGATCACGACCAGGTCCCCGTCCGCCGGGTTCACGGCAAATTGAATATTGGACCCGCCGGTGTCCACGCCGATCTCCCGCATGATCCGCAGCGACGCGTCGCGCATGACCTGATATTCCTTGTCGGTCAGGGTCTGCGCGGGCGCCACGGTGATGCTGTCGCCGGTGTGGATGCCCATGGGGTCGAAGTTCTCGATGGAGCAGACGATGACGACGTTGTCCTTCGTGTCGCGCATCACCTCCAGCTCGAACTCCTTCCAGCCGATGATCGAGCGTTCGATCAGGATCTCCCCGACGGGGCTCGCGCTCAGGCCCCATTCGGTAAACGATTCGTACTCCTCGCGGTTGTAGGCGATGTTCCCACCCGTGCCCCCCAGCGTGAAGGACGGCCGGATGATGGCGGGAAAACCGATCTCGTCCATCGCCCGCAGCGCGTCCTCGCGGGAGCGCGCGATCGCGCTGGCCGGCGTGCGCAGTCCGATGCGCGTCATCGCCTTCTTGAATTCCTCGCGATTCTCGGCCTTGCGGATCGCCTCGTAGCTCGCGCCGATGAGTTGCACGCCGTACTTCTTCAGGATGCCCTGCTCCGCCAGCGCGACGGCCGCGTTGAGCGCGGTCTGCCCGCCCATGGTCGGCAGCAGGGCGTCCGGTTGCTCGCGTGAGATGACCTGCTCGATGATGTCGGTGGTGATGGGCTCGATGTACGTGCGGTCCGCCAGCTCCGGATCGGTCATGATCGTCGCGGGATTGCTGTTGATCAGGACGATCCGGTAGCCTTCCTCACGCAAGGCCTTGCAGGCTTGGGTCCCCGAGTAGTCAAACTCGCAGGCCTGCCCGATCACGATCGGGCCAGAGCCGATCAGCAGGATCGTATGGATGTCGGTGCGCTTAGGCACGGTCGAGGCTCAGCCCGCGGCCTTTGGAGGCGACGCCGCGGGCGGGGGACCGGCCGGCGGGTTGTAGTACTTCATGGCCTCGGGCGTCCACTTTTCAAGATTTCTGATCCGGGTTTCTTCGGAAGGATGCGTGCTCAGGAACTCCGGAACGCCTGCGCCGGAGCGGAAGCATAGCTTGCCGATGTACTCCCGCGAGCACCCGCTCATGCGTTCCCAGAACCCAACCGCTTCATGCGGATCGTAGCCAGCCTGGGCCATCAGGCGGAGGCCGATGTAGTCCGCTTCGCTCTCCTGGCTGCGGTTGAACGGCAGGGAGGCGTTGACGCCATATGCCATCAGGACGCCCTGCAGGACGGCCGGGTTCACCGCGCCGGTGACGGCGCCGGCGAGCGCCCCGGCTTGCGCGATCATTTCGAGATAGCTCCGGCTGATGCGTTCCACTCCGTGCCGGTAGAGGGCATGCGTGACCTCGTGGCCCATCACCGTGGCGACGCCCGCTTCGGTTTGCGTGTGCTTGAGAATGCCGGTGAAAAAGGCCACTTTCCCGCCCGGCAAGGCGAAAGCGTTGACGATCTTGTCATCCTTGATCACCGCGAATTCCCACTCATAGTTCGGTTTGTTGGCAGCGTCGGCGATCCGCTCGCCGACCCGGCGGATCATTGCGTTGATCTCCGGGTCCGTGCTCAGCGGGTAGTGCCTCAGAACGTCCCGATAGGCCGCGATGCCGAGCTCACGCTCCTTTTCCTCCGTGAAGTTCGGCAGGATGAACTGCTCGCGGCCCGTCACAGGCGCACGGGTACACCCCGACAGCGCCTCCAACAGCCCGCCGGTCAGGCTCAGGCCGCAGATCCCCTTGGCAAGCCCCAATGCCCGAGCCAGGGCTTCGCGTCTTCCGATCACGGCATCCATAGATAGAGGAACTGCGGGGTTCCGCCCCGGACCAATCCCATGACGTCCAGGTGGGCGAGCGCCTCGAGAGTGCTCAGGCCTGACGACTCCGAATAGATGTTGTGCTTATATGTTCCGGGACGCTGGTAGATCACGACCCGTGCGTCGGCGACACCGGCTAGTTGCTTGGCCGCCGCGATGCCGTCGTCCAGATAGCCGACCTGGTCCGCCAGCCCCAACTGCACGGCCTGGGGGCCCGTCAGGACGCGGCCGTCCGCGATGAGCTTGAGCCGCTCCGGGGTCAGCCCGCTGCGGCTTTTCGTCACGACCTCAAGAAAACGCGCCTGGAACCCGTTGATCATGGCCTGGAAGATCTCGCGCTCGTCTTCGCTCATCGGACGGAACGGCGAGCCGATGTCCTTTTTCGCGCCTGATTTGATCGCGCCGGCCTCCACCCCGATCTTCTGGAGCAGCCCCTCCGCGTTCACCCGCAGCATGATGACGCCCACGCTGCCGGTCACGCTCGTCGGGTGCGCGACGATCCGGTCCGCCGAGGATGCGATGTAGTAGCCGCCGGAGGCGCCCACGTCCATGATGACGGCGACGACGGGGATCTTGCGCCTGGCCTTGAACGTCGTCAGTTCGTGATAGATGACGTCCGAGGCCGTGACGGTGCCGCCCGGGCTGTTGACCCGCAGCAGCAGCGCCTTGATCTGCCCATCCTCGGCGGCCATGGTCAGCTCTTCCTTGATCCGCGCGACGATGTCCTCCGACGAGCCGAACGGCCCGCTGCCCGACTTCTCGGCGATGATCCCCGAGACGTCGAGCATCAGGATTTTGTCCGCCGCCGTCCCTTGAACGGTTTTCTCGTGCAGGGGGCCTGGCATCGGGAACAGGGAAATGGAGATACACCCGGCGGTGAGTAGTGCGACCGCTGCCGTGACCAGGATGCTGCTTTTCATTCCTTCCCTTTCGTCATCAAACTGGTGAACCGGTGGAAGAGATAGCTCGCGTCGTGAGGGCCCGGCGACGCCTCCGGGTGATACTGCACGGAGTAAGCCGGAAGATCCAGGCAGCGCATGCCCTCCACGGCGTCATCGTTGAGGCTCGTGTGCGTGAGCTGGACACGGCCCAGGGACGTGGCCCACGGCGCCGCCTGTGATGCGGCAATGGAGGCTCCTCCCCGCACGGCGAAATTATGGTTCTGCGACGTGATCTCGACTTTTTTGGTGTCCAGATCCATGACGGGGTGATTCGCTCCGTGATGTCCGAACTTCAACTTGTACGTTTGCAAGCCGAGCGCCAGCCCCATGATCTGGTGCCCGAGACAAATGCCGAACACGGGTTTCTTGCTGAGCAAGGCGCGGACGGCGTCGATCGCGTAGGGAACGGCTTCCGGATCGCCCGGGCCGTTGGAGAGAAACACGCCGTCGGGATTCAACGCCAACGCTGCTTCGGCCGTCGTCGAGGCCGGGACGACCGTCACGTCGTAGCCTTCGTCCACGAGCCGCCGCAAAATATTGTACTTGATCCCGAAATCGAAGGCCACGACTCTAAATCGGGAGGGGGGGGATGGCTTGACTGTGCCCTCACTTTTCACTGTCCAGACTCCGCTGCCCTCCGTCCATTTATAAGTCTTGGCGCACGTCACTTCCCTGACCAGATCGCGGCCGATGATGCCGGGGGCCTCCCGCGCTTTCTGAATCACCCGCTTGGGGTCGAGGTCGCGGTGCGAGATCACGCCCTGCTGCGAGCCGTGGTCGCGGAGGCGCGTGGTCAGCGCGCGCGTATCGATGCCCTGGATGCCCGCGATGCCGTGGCTCCGGAGGTAGTCGTCCAGGGACTGCCGGCTTCGCCAGTTGCTCGGATACGGGCAGGCCTCCTTCACGATAAATCCGGCCAGCCACGGCTTCTTGGACTCGATGTCCTCGGGGTTGATCCCGTAATTGCCGATGTGCGGGTAAGTCATCGTGATCATCTGTCCCCGGTACGAAGGGTCCGTGAGGATCTCCTGATAACCGGACAGGGCGGTGTTAAAGACCACTTCGCCGGCGGTCTCGCCGGAAGCCCCGAGGGCCGTTCCCTTGAAGACGGTCCCGTCGGCCAGCGCCAGGATCGCGGGCTTCACCGTACCCATTTCCGCACCTTCACGCACACTAACGCGATGCCCAATCCCAGGTTGAGAATGTAGAGCGCCCGGGCCACGCGATGGTAGACGAAGAACTCATCGTACGCGGCGCGTTTCGCTCCCTCTTTCGCGCTGAACGCCAGTTCCTGGAGACGCGTGGTCTCCGGAGTGAGCCAGAACGTGAGGGTCATGGCGAAGACGATCATGGTTGCCAGCAGCGCGAGTTCGATCATGCCGATCTGTTCTCTCCAGGGTCCGGACACGAATACACGCACCAGCGTTCCGGCGACGATGAGCCCGGCCGAGACCAGCACCAGGCGATCATAGCCTTGAAACGTCCGCGTGAGCATGCGGCCGCCCGTTTCCATGCCGATCGTAGTGAAAACCGCGGGAATCACGGCCGCGATGATGGACGCCAGCCCCCCGACCCAGACCGCCAGCGCCAGCGCCTCCACGCAGTGGCACGTCACA
Source organism: uncultured Nitrospirales bacterium (assembly GCA_964568195.1). Classification (GTDB taxonomy): domain Bacteria; phylum Nitrospirota; class Nitrospiria; order Nitrospirales; family NS-4; genus SCTG01. The sequence continues at coordinate 6,114 of CAZMPH010000097.1, forward strand.
ACGACTTTACGGATGGACGACCCTCCCGCCGACGAGCGTGGAAACGACCTGCCCTTTCAGCTTCCATCCCGCGAAGGGGGTATTGCGTCCTTTGGACTTGAACCGCTCGGGATCCACGACCCACGGGGCCTCGGGGTCCACGATCGTCACGTCGGCGTCCGCTCCGACGGCCAGGGTGCCTTTGGCCAGCCCGAACGCGCGCGCCGGCTGGACGGTCAGCGCCGCCACCACCTGCTCGACCGTGAGCACGCCTTCCTCGGCGAGCACCAGGGCGAGCCCCCAGGCGGTTTCCAGGCCCACGATCCCGAAGGGCGCGTAGTCGAACTCCCGCTCTTTCTCGAAAGCCGCGTGCGGCGCATGGTCCGTGGCGATCACGTCGATGGTCCCGTCCTTCAATCCCGCCTTGATGGCCTCCACGTCCTTCCGGCTCCGCAGCGGGGGATTCATCTTGGCGTTCGTGTTGAACTCGCGCACGGCTTCCTCGGTCAGCAGAAAGTGATGCGGGCAGGCCTCCGCAGTGACGCGGATGCCCCTGGCTTTGGCTTCCCGGACCATCCGGACGGAGCCCGCGGTGCTCAGATGGGCCAGGTGCAGGCGCCCGCCGGTCAGTTCGGCTAGAGCCAGATTCCTGGCCACCATCACGTCCTCCGATGCCGCGGGAATTCCGTGAAGGCCCATCTCGGTGGCAACCTGGCCCTCATGCATGCAGCCCCCCTCCGAGAGGTGCGTACACTCACAGTGGTCTACGACCGGCAGGTCGAAGGTCCTCGCGTATTCGAGCGCGCGGCGCATCACCATGCCGTTTATGACCGGCTTGCCGTCATCGGAGACGGCGACACAGCCGGCCGCCCTGAGGTCGCCGAACTCCGCCAGTTCTTTTCCCTCGGAGCCTTTCGTGATCGCGCCGATGGGGAAGACGTTGGCAAGGCCTGCGGCTCGGGCCTTATCCAGGATGAATTCGGTCACCGACTGGTTGTCGTTGACCGGCTGCGTGTTGGGCATGCAGCAGACGGACGTGAAGCCGCCGGCGACGGCGGCCGCCGCGCCGGTCGCGATCGTCTCCTTGTATTCGAACCCTGGTTCCCTGAAATGCACATGCAGGTCCACGAATCCCGGCAGCACCCATTTGCCGGTCGCGTCAATGACCGTCGCGCCGGCCGGGGCTTTCAGGCCGGGACCGACCGCGGCGATCTTCCCGTTGTCGATGAGCACATCGGCGGGGCCGTTAATCCGGCCGGGGTCGATGACGCGGCCGCGGCGGAGGATGACGCTCATTTGCCTCCCGACAGCAAGTACAGCACCGCCATGCGGACGGCGACGCCGTTGGTCACCTGATCGAGGATCACGGACGACACGCTGTCCGCCACCTCGGGCGCGATTTCGACTCCCCGATTGATCGGGCCGGGGTGCATGACCAGAACGTCCGGGCCGGCCAGCTTCACGCGCTCCGGCGTGAGGCAGTAGAGCTTCGAGTACTCACGGATGCTGGGGAAGAGGGCAATGCCCTGCCGCTCCAATTGAAGCCGCAGCATCATGATGACGTCCACGCCGCGCAGGCCTTCGTCCAGATCGTAGTGCACTGTGACCCCCAACCGCTCGATCTCCTGGGGCATCATCGTGGGAGGCCCGACGACCCGTACCTCCGCGCCCATCTTCGTGAGGGCGTAGATGTTGGAGCGGGCGACGCGGCTGTGCGCGATGT
>CAZMPH010000098.1:0-7801 GCA_964568195.1 uncultured Nitrospirales bacterium
AGGTCGTGATGGCGGGACCAAGTCGGTCGCATGGGTGAATCAACGTCTGCTATCGCCTTCCCCTCAAGAATATCTGAATGTCCTTGCAGGGGTCGTGCAAGTCTGTTTCTAGGGCATTGCCTAAAAGCGGGACAGATTTATTTTCTCTTCGCGATTCGCTACAACAAAAATAAGAAGTGGTGGGGAGAGTACTGAGCGGGTGGTGCCGGGTTGTCCGGACCGGCGCAGGACTTGAGGCCGGAGCCAGAGTTCCGGGGCGGCCGAAGCGCAGGCCGGTCCGAGACGGCCGGACGCCCGGCGACAGGACCCGCGAGAAATTAAGGTTCTACCGGTGCCCCGACGGTGTCCACTTCGAAGCCGAGGTCCTCGATCATCTTCCAGGCCTCGGCGGCGGGCATGCCCGGCGTCGTGAGATAGCCGCCGACGAAGAGCGAGTCGGCGGGATAGAGCGCCAGGGCCTGCAGGGAGCGCAGATTGAACTCGCGGCCTCCCGCGACGCGCAGCTCCGTGCGCGGGTGCAGGAACCGGAACAGGCAGAGTATTTTTAAACAGCGTTGCGGCGTCAGGTTCTTCTGACCCTGCATCGGCGTGCCCTCCACCGGATGCAGGAAGTTCATCGGGATCGAGTCCGGCCGCACCTCGCGCAGCGCGAAGGCCAGGTCGATCAAGTCCTCGTCCGTCTCGCCCATGCCGGCGATCCCGCCGGAGCAGATTTCCAGGCCGGCGGCTCTCGCGTTTTGGATCGTCGCGAGCCGGTCTTGATAGGTGTGCGTCGTGACCATCTGCGGATGGAACCGCTCCGACGCGTTCAGGTTGTGGTTGATCCGGTCCACGCCGGCCTCCTTCAGACGCCGCGCGTCGTTCTCCGTGAGCAGGCCCAGCGAGCAGCAGACTTGCACGGGGACCGTGCCTTTGATCTCGCGCACGGCCTCGCTGATCTCGCTGATCTCCCGATCCAGCGGGCCGCGCCCGCTGATCACGATGCAGTACCGGATGGCCTTGGATGCCGCCGCCCGCCGCGCGGCCTCCACCATCTGGGATTTCTTCAGCAGGCCGTACTTCTTGATGTCCGCGGTTGAGACCGCCGACTGCGAGCAGTAGCCGCAGTCTTCCTGGCACGCCCCGCTCTTGGCATTCTGGAGCATCTGGAGGCGGACCTTGCGCCCGAAGAATTTGTGCCGCACCGTGAACGCGGCCTCGAGCAATTCCAGCACGCGGTCGTCCGGGGTCTGCAGGACGGCCCGAGCCTCATTGCGGGACAGCGCCTCGCCTGCGATCGCTTTGTCCGACAGTATGCGGTAGTCCATCGTTGTTACTCCTTGATCAAGGACACGCCGGTCATCTCCGGCGGTTGAGGGATATTCATCAGGTTGAGAATCGTGGGCGCGATGTCCGCCAGGACGCCGGAGGCCCGCATGGCGTGCTGCTTGTCGTCCACAATGATGCAGGGCACCGGATTCAGGGTATGCGCCGTGTGCGGCTGGCCGGTCTCGTAGTCCACCATCTGCTCGAGGTTCCCGTGGTCCGCGGTCAGGACGACGGTGCCGCCGATCCGGCGCACGGCGGTGATGACCTTGTTCAGGCATTCGTCGATCACCTCGGCCGCTTGGACGGCCGCCGGCAGGATTCCCGTATGGCCCACCATGTCCGGGTTCGCGAAGTTCAGCACAATCAGACGGTACTGGCCGGACTCGATGCGCCGCACGGCCTCGGCGGCGACTTCCCGCGCGGACATCTGCGGCTTCTGATCGTACGTCGCGACGTCGCGCGGCGAGGGGATCAGCACGCGATCTTCGCCCGCATACGTCTTCTCGTCGCCGCCGTTGAAGAAGTAGGTGACGTGCGCGTACTTCTCGGTCTCGGCGATGCGGAGCTGCTTGAGCCCGCGCTCGCTGATGAGCTCCGGCAGGATCCGCGTCAGGCGGAACGGCGGGAACGCCGCCGGGTGGGTGAAGGTCTCGTCGTAGGACGTCATCGTGGCGAAGGCAGCCAGCTTCCGGGCGGTCTTGCGGGGGAACGCTTCGAACGCGGGGTCGGTCAGGGCGCGCGTCAGCTCGCGGGCCCGGTCCGCGCGGAAGTTGTAGAAGAAGACCCCGTCGTCGTCGTCGATGCCGCCGACCGGGTTGCCGTGCCGGTCCGCGATGACGGCGGGCATGACGAACTCATCCGTGACCTTCGCGTCGTAGCTGGCCGTCACGGCCTCCTCCGCCGACTTGCGGCGCGCGCCGATGCCGTCCACGAGGGCGGCGTAGGCCTTCGCGATGCGGTCCCAGCGCTGATCGCGGTCCATGGCGTAGTAGCGGCCCATCACGGTGGCGATCGTGCCGACGCCGACCTTGCGCATGATCTCCTCGGCCGCCTTGACGTAGCCGAGGCCGCTCTGCGGAGGCGTGTCGCGCCCGTCCAGGAACGCGTGCACGAAGACCGGCGGGCGGCCTTCCGCCTTCACCATCTGCAAGATGGCCTCCAAGTGCGAGATGTGGCTGTGCACGCCGCCGTCCGACAAGAGCCCCAGGAGGTGCAGGCGGCCGCCGGTCGAGCGGGTCTTGTGGAGGACATCTTTGAGCACCGCGTTGTTCGCGAAGGAGCCGTCGCGGATCGCCCGGTTGATGCGGGTGAAGTCCTGGTACACGATGCGGCCCGCGCCCATGTTCATGTGGCCGACTTCGGAATTGCCCATCTGGTTGTCGGGGAGGCCCGTGTCCTCGCCGGAGGCCGACAGCAGGGTGTGCGAGTAGTCCCGGAGCAGCGAGTTGTAAAACGGCAGCTTGGCGAGCGCGACGGCATTGGCGTCCGTGCGTGGGTTGACGCCCCAGCCGTCCAGGATGATCAGCGCAACAGGTTTGATGGTCGTGGTGTGCATGGTGTCACGCAACTATACCCGATCACCGTGAGCTTGTCGAAGGGGCGCCAACAGTTTTTGAGAGTCGGCTAGACGATCTCGAACGGCGAGGTCACGGCCGGGTAGGGCCGGGGCTGCGAGCCTTCACGGGCGTCTTCCCGAGTCGGGCTCCCGGCGCCGACCGTGGGGGTCGTGACGGCCAGCGTGTTCCAACGGCCGCAGGCCGGGCAGCGCCCGCTCCATTCCCTGGTCTCATAGTGACAGGCGCTGCAGACAAGCGGGGTCATGCCTGCCCGTGATCTGCTGATCACTTCCTGCATTGCCATCAGCGCGGTCTCCGTCTCCCCCTTCCGGATGTACAGGCTGGCCATGATCTGAGGGAGGTCGCCGGTCGGGTCCTGGATGTCTTCCATGGTCGAGAGCAGGTCGAGCGCGTCGTCGATCATCTCCAGCCGGTAGTAGAGTTTCCCAAGGGCCAACTTCAGGAACGGATCGTTGTGTCGTTTCGCAAGGGCCTGCTGGTAGATGCGGAGCATTTCGCCGGGCTCGCCCAGCTCCAGGTAGAGGTCTTCCAGGCGCTGCAGGAAGATCGGGTTGCCGGTCTTGACGTAGGACTTTTCCCAGGACTCCGCCGCCTGCCGGAGCTTGCCCTCCCGGATCAGGGTCTCGCCGAAGCCGATCCGCGCGGGCAGGAAGCTTTTGTCCAGCTTGATGGCGTCCTTGAAGCAGCGCCGGGCCTGATCGCGGTCGCCGCGCTCCACGAAATACCGTCCGAGCTCGTATTTCAGGCCGGCGAGGACCTGGGTTTCGGCGCGGACTTCGGCTTCGGACAGGCCCGCCTTCAGGAGGCGCTCCTGGATGGCGTGGGCGTCCTTCCATTTGTCGTTCCGGATGTGGATGTCGCGGATACGATGGAGGGCGGTCGGATTGGTGCCGTCGAGCTTGAGCACGTCCTCCAGCGCCTGGATGGCCTCGTCGTAACGCTTGGCGTCCTCCAGGTCGCGGGCCAGCGACAAGAGGATCTCCATGTTGCCTTCCTCGAGCAACCGGGCCTTCCGGTGCAGCCGGATGGCCTCGTTGTAATGCTTCTCCTTGCGGAAAATGTTGCCGAGGGAGAGCAGCGCGTGGGTATGGTTGGGGTCCAGCGCCAGAACCTTCTGCAGCTGGGAGATGGCTTCGTTGGGCCGGCGGGAAAGCGACGCCAGCACGCCGTTGGTGTAGTAGCTCTGGAGCTTCTCCTCGCGCTTGAGCCGCTGAGTGGACCGCCAGTTCAGAATCATGGCGCGCATCTCGCGCACGCCCACGAGCATCACAACCGCCAGCGCGCCGGCGGCGATACAGGAGAGGACGAGATAGATTGGGGTGACTTCGACCGAGGATGGCTTGACGAACGGCACATGGATGGTGATCGGGTCTGGGTTCAGGTCGCTGAAGTGCACGGCCGCAATGATGGCGGCGATCAGCGTGAGGACCCAGAAGAAGAACCGCATCGTTTATCCTCGTTGCCTGAGCACTCTTTCCTTGACCGGGCGCCGCTTGGGGACGCTCGCGGGCGCGTCGGTTCGGGCTTTCTGAAGCGGTACGCGCTTGGTGTCGGCCCACAGCCGGTCCAGCCCGTAATGCTCGCGCACGCCCCGCTTGAAGATATGAATGATGACGTCGTCATAGTCCATGAGCACCCACACGCCCGCCGCGACGCCTTCGAGGCCCATGAGCCGGTACCCCTTCTCGGACAGTACCTGATCGATGTGTTCTTTTACGGCGAGGACTTGGCGTTCGGATTCAGCGGAACAGATCACGAAATAATCCGTCACCCAAGACGCGAGGGCGACATCTAAAATGACGATTTCAGAGGCTTTTTTCTCTTCGGCTGCCAGGGCAGCCAGACGAGCTTTGGCCCGCGATTCTCGGACTATTGCGGTGGCCCTCCCGAAAAAAGATTATGCTTCAGTATATAAGACGAAACCGTAGCTGGCAAGAGGTTTTCTACGCTCTCCCTATGTCCTAGGCGATTTCTGATGTCCTTCGCGGACACGTTGCAGGGGGGGATCGGCAGGCCCCAGAGAGGCTTTCCGCTTGCGAGGCGGACCTCCTGGACCGCGACCTGGCCGGCGTCCAGACGTTCCAGTGGCGCGGCGTCCTCGATCCCAAGAATCGAAAGGTTTTTCAGTGAGTTGAACAGGCCGCCCGGCCGGGAAACCACGGCGAACTCGCAGAGTTCCAGCAGGCGTTCCGGCTCCCTCCAGCTCGGTAGTTCCTTAAAGGCGTCAAGCCCGATGACGAAGATGAGGCGGGTGTCGAGGGGATAGATTTTTTGGAGTTGGCGGACGGTGTCGATCGTGTACGATTTCGCCGGCCGCCGGGTCTCGATGTCCGACACCTGGAAGTACGGGTGGGGCTCGATGGCGAGGCGCACCATCTCCAGCCGGTGCGCGGCCGGAATGAAATCCGATGGCGGTTTGTGGGGCGGATCGCCGGTCGGGATGAAGAGGACCGTCTCGAGGCCGAGCCGGCTGCGCGCGGTTTCGGCCACCAGCAGGTGGCACCGGTGGATGGGATTGAAGGCGCCGCCAAAGAGACCCAGTCTCATTCGGAATCGGCGCCGAGCTTCATTCCCGGAGCTGGCCGGTGCCGAGCACGATGAACTTGGTGCTGGTGAGCTCCTCCAGCCCCATCGCGCCGCGCGCGTGGATGCGCGCCGTGCTGATGCCGATCTCGGCGCCGAGGCCGAACTGGTAGCCGTCGTGGAGCCGCGTCGAGGCGTTGTGGAAGACGGCGGCGGCGTCCACTTCGTTCAGGAACCGCGTGGCCCGCCCCTGGTCCTGGGTCACGATTGCCTCGGAATGCTGCGAGCCGTAGCGGGCGATGTGCTCCATGGCCTGCTCCATGCCGTCCACGACGCGGACGGCCAGGATGAGGTCCAGGAACTCGGTGCCCCAGTCCGAGTCGGCGGCGGGCTTGACGCCCGGCGCGAGCGTGACGGTCTTCGGGCAGCCGCGCACGTCCACGCCGGCTTCCTGATAGCACTTGATAAGCGGCGGCAGAAACGTCGGCGCGACGGCCTGGTGCACCAGGAGCGTCTCCATGGCGTTGCAGGTGCCGGGCCGCTGGACCTTCGCGTTGAAGCAGATGGCCGCGGCCATCTTGAGATCGGCCTTGTCGTCCACGTAGGTGTGGCACACGCCCTTGTCGTGCTTGATGACCGGGATCGTGGACTCCTTCATGATGAACTGCATCAGACTCTCGCCGCCGCGCGGGATGATCAGGTCGATGAGCTTGTCCTGCTTGAGCAGCAGGGTGGAGACCTGGCGGTCGGGGTTGTCGATGAACGTGATCGCGCCGGCGGGGATGCCCGCCTTCTCGCCGGCCTCCATCAGCACCTTCACGATGGCGGCGTTGGACTGGATCGCCTCCGAGCCGCCGCGCAGGACGACCGCGTTGCCGGACTTGAGGCAGAGCGAGGCAGCGTCGGCCGTCACGTTGGGACGCGACTCGTAGATGATGCCGATCACGCCGATCGGCACGCGCACCCGGCTGACTTTCATGCCGTTCGGCCGAAGCCACACCTTCGTCACCTCGCCGACGGGGTCGGGGAGCGCCGCCACTTCGCGCAGGCCCGCCGCCATTTCCTTGATGCCCTTCGTATTGAGCGTGAGCCGGTCGATCGCCGCGTTCGTCAGGCCGGTGGCTGCCGCCACGTCTTTCTTGTTGGCCTCCAGCAGTTCCTTCTCGCGGGCTTCGAGCGCGTCGGCCATGGCCTTGAGCGCCGTGTTCTTCACGGCGGTGGAGATATTTGCCAACTGCCGCGCGGCGGCCTTGGCCTGCGAGGCCTTCTGGATGACGTAGTCGGTGAGGCTCATAGGATCACCAGATTGTCCCGGTGGATGACTTCGTCGTAGTCCTTGTACCCGAGGGTCTTCTGGATCTCGCCGCTCTTGAGGCCCTTGATCTTGGCGATGGCCTCGGACCCGTAGTTCACGAGCCCCTTCGCGAACTCGCGCCCGGACCGGTCCGCGCAGGCGACGGCGTCGCCGGCCTCGAAGTCGCCGCTCACCGCCGTGATGCCTGCGGGCAGCAGGCTCTTGCCCTTGCGCGTGAGGGCTTCGACGGCGCCGTCGTCCAGTGTGAGGCGGCCCTTGGCCTTGACCGTGTAGCCGATCCAGTGCTTGCGGCTCGTGAGCCGCTCGCCCTTCGGCAGGAAGAAGGTGCCGACTTGGTGGCCCTGGAACAGCGCCGTCAGTTGTCCGGGCTGCTCGCCGCTCACGATGGCCGTGGCGACGCCGTACGTGGCCGCCTGCTTGGCCGCCAGGACCTTCGTGCGCATACCGCCGGTGCCTTCGAAGCTGGTCGTCCCGCCCGCCCGCCGCTCAATCTCGGCCGTCACGTCCGTGACCACCGGAATCAGCGTGGCCTTCGGATTGTGGCGGGGGTCCTCGGTATAGAGCCCTTCGACGTCCGAGAGGATCACGAGGAGATCGGCGTCCACGAGGTGCGTGACCATGCCGGCCAGGCTGTCGTTGTCGCCGAACCGGATCTCGTCCACGGCGACGGTGTCGTTCTCGTTGATGATCGGCACGACGTCGTACTCGAGCAGGGCCGTCAGGGTATGGCGCGCATTGAGGAACCGCGCGCGGTTCGTCAGGTCCTCGCGCGTGAGCAGCACCTGCGCGACCTTCTGGCCTTCCTTCTCGAACGCCTTCTCGTAGGCCCACATGAGGCGCGATTGCCCGACGGCGGCGGCGGCCTGCTTGAGCGGCAGGCTCTTGGGATATTCCTTCAGGCCGAGCTTCTCGATGCCGCACACGATGGCGCCGGAGGACACCATCACGATCTCTCTGCCCTGCGCCTTCAAACCGGCCAGTTCGGAGGCAAGGCGGTCGATGCGCTCGCTGTTCAGGCCGGTCTCTTTCGCCGCCACGAGGCGGCTGCCCACCTTGATCACGACGCGCTTGGCGTCTT
>CAZMPH010000099.1:0-2667 GCA_964568195.1 uncultured Nitrospirales bacterium
ATGTTGCAACGGGTCGGGCCGCCGTCGAGGCCCCGCAGACCCGGCTGTACGCCCTTCCGCTCCGCCCGGGCGCCCGTTCGGTGCCACCCCATCATCATGTTGCAACGGGTCGGGCCGCCGTCGAGGCCCCGCAGACCCGGCTGTACGCCCTACGCTGCGTCTGGGCGCCCATGCGGTGTCACCCGCGAAAACTTTCATCTCGCTTCTTAGACATCTACACCCGCCTCCGTGTCTCATTCGATGTGGAACGGAATCGCCTTGCACCGTAGTAGCTTATAGGCTACAATCGAAGTGTGAAGCGACTGAGAAAACCTAGATTGCAGAAAAGGCTTTCCAGTAAGCCCTATCAGCCGGAATTGATCAAGGCGCTCCGCGATCCACGCGAAGCGGTGGAATATCTGAACGCCGCTCTGGAGGACGGCGATCCGGAGGGGTTTTTACTAGCGTTACGAGACGTTGCCGAGGCCCAGGGTGGGGTTGCGCAACTTGCCGAGGTAGCGAAGCTCAATCGGGAAAGCCTGTACCGCATGCTTTCCGAGCGGGGCAATCCTGAACTCCGAAGCCTGGACGCGCTCCTGCACGCGTTGGGCTTCCGGCTCGCCATCGCCGTCGAAGACGGACGCGCGCCGGCTGCCAAGTAATCCGCTTCGCCGCCACCCCTCCGCCTCCGGCGACATCGGCGCCACCCGATTTTCCTTTTTAACCTTTTGCCTGGTGGCGTGTCTCACTGGATATGACGGACCGGCAACGGGACAGCACCGCGAAGTTCCTCTACGACATGGCGAAAGGTGTCGGCCTCATCGCCGTGGTCGGAGGCATGGTGAGTGGACAGACTAGCCGCACTGGTGTAGCATCAGGGCTGGCCGTAATGCTTGTGTTATTCATGACTGCCTATTGGCTTGAAGGGCGAGGTCGCTGATGCTAGACGAGTTTTTGAAAGGCCTGACGTTATTCGATAAGACGATGCTCTTCCTGCTGGGCGTGAGCCTCATCCTCGCCACCTGGACCTACTTCTACACCCACCCCCGCAAGAAGCAGTAGTAGTTCCGTCGCCGGCGGCTCGCGGGTCCTGCCGTCGAGTCACCCTGACGTGCTCGCGCTCCGGAAGCCACAGTCGCGCTCCGCTCCGCCAGGGTCCCACTCGCCGTCACCCGCTCGCCTCCGGTGACATTTGGTTGGAAAGTGACGAGGCTCCGCGATTCGCGACGTCGGCCACCGGCGACTAATTGGGGGAAGGGGATCGCCGCCACCCCTCCGCCTCCGGCGACACTGGCGGAAAGAGTGTATCGAAATAGGTACGCACCCTACAGGGCATTTCTGAAGCGAGAGGCTTGACAGAGTCCGGGCGAATGTTAGAGTTCATTGGATCGGCAGGCAAAATGCCCTTGAGAATAAATGCGAAGCAACTCGACGTGAACCGTCGCCTCGAACTCGAGGCCTTAACCTATTTCATAGCCACGTATCAGCGACTGTTCAGCGCACGGCCCACATTGGTTGATATGCCGAAGCCTCCTGAACCTGATTTCATAATCCGACTTGGTGCTCGTGAAATTGGAGTTGAGGTGGCTCATTTGTACGGCTCGGAACGAGATGCTCGTCTCCTCTTTGGACGTAGTCAGCCAGAGGAGTCTACATTGCAAGCGCGAGTTGAACACGCAATGGTTCCCCTCAATGTCCGCGTGCCCGAAGAGCTGAATCGTATCCTCTCTCAAAAAGCTACCAAGACGTATCATCGGAATACGTGGCTGGTAATTCGAAACGTTTACCCCTTATGGGAAAGGACAGATTTTGAGATGTATCCTGAGGCGCTAGCCATCCCGCGAGATCATACTTTTGAACGGATCTGGCTGCTGTGCGATCAACTCGGAACATCCGGGATGCTCCAATTATTTCCATTGGAGTGAAGAAGCTAAACGTCAGGGGCAAAATGGAGTAAAAGGGAACAGATTTATTTTCCGCTCCGGCAACCCCTGCATGCCTAAGGAACAAAAATTAATCTGTCCTCTTTTGCGGGAATAACATGAATCCAGAGGGATGGTGGCAGAGAATTAAGTCCTCAACAAATCTTCGTCCAGGTGTTTTGGGTATTTCGATAGACTTGAAGAAGTTTTTTTCACGAAAAGAAACTAAACCGTACGACGAAGAGTTGAGGCAAAGCGACACAACTGTTTTTACGAGACTAGATGCTATGGCGAACGAGGCGTTAGTTGACGATCTTCTCAACGATCGAATCTATACCAGCACGCTTAAGCTCGAAGATATCCGGCTGCTCGAGGATTTCGTTGTTGGACTACAGCGAATTGAAAATAGATACCTTGATCTAAAGCTTCGCGGTCATGCGGAAGAGTTGGCTCGGGACTTGGATGCCGTGCTAAGCATCGTTGACCGTACTTTCTTTAGCGTTGGAGATGGGTGGCAGAAGTTTCGCCCTGACCCTATCGATCCGGAGATCTACGATAAAGAATGGGATGAACTGAAAGAAAAACTTGATCGTGCATGGAAGGCGTATATGCGCTATCGGAGCGCTGTAAAGGAAAGGCTGATGGTATGAGTTGCAGAGAGTGAGAGAAAATGGGGTCAAGTGAGAGAAAATGGGGTCAGGCACCATTTCCCGCTGAGGCGTTTTCACGGGCGGCCGAGGAGATGAAGGGTGAAGGCACGGAAACG
>CAZMPH010000099.1:2722-7656 GCA_964568195.1 uncultured Nitrospirales bacterium
TTTTCACGGGCGGATCAGGTAGGCGATAATCAGCTTGGCGTCCGCGATCGGGTTGGACGTAAACGGCGCGCGGTCTCGTTGCGTGATCTTTGTGCTGAGTCGCTCGGCCGCCTGACGGATGGGCAGCGGAAAGGATTCCTCCTGTTGAATCTGTCGTAGGTGGTGCATGGCGTCTCCATGCCCACCAGGCCGCGGCAACCGCTCCAACGAGGCTTCCGCCGCCAAGGCGACGGCCCGGCGCGAGGCGGCGACGGCGGCGCTCGGCGGGGCGCAGACCCGGGCCTTCCCCTCGTTGGCGTCCCGCAGCGCCGCCTCCGCCGTCGCCAACTCTTTTTCGATCTGCTCCGAGCGGTTCACGAATCCGGCTTCCATCCGGACATCACGCAGCGCTGCGCGATCAACGGCGTGAAGCTTGGCACGTCTTCGGAGACCGTCCGCATGACCTCATCGGCGAGACGCGTGTCATCGAAGCATTCGAACGCGTCGTCCAGAAAACCGCTCCGCAGCAGCGGATGGTGCAGAAACAACGGGCCCGGACCGGTTGTGACCTCCAGGGGCGACGCGGTCGCCGCGATTCGTTGGAGACCCAGCGCGTCCAACCACCCGCGGGCGTCTTTCGCGGACGGCCGCTCGGCCACATGCGCCGCCAGCCGCTGCCGCTCGATCCTCAGACCACGCGCGGCCATCTCCTGATCGATCCTCCGCCAGAGTGCATCGAACGTGCCGAGCGACGGGAAGGTCAGCACCAGTTGGCCGCCCGGCTTGAGATGATCGAGCAATCCCCGGACGGTCTCGAACCGGTTCGGGCGGAAAAACATGACCGACAGGTTGCCGGTGATCCGATCGAAGGCCGGCAGGCGTGCCGGCAGCGCGCGCATGTCGAGGCACTCGAAACGAAGCCACGGGAGATGCGGTCCTTGCAGCGCGCGCGCGCTCGCCATCAGAGGCTCATCCCAATCAATCCCGAGCACCTGCCCCGTTGGACCGACCTGCTCAGCCAGGTAGAAGGCCGGGATGCCGTCGCCGGAGGCAACATCCAGAATCGTGGCTCCCGGCACGAGATCCAGATGCTGCAGCAGCGCCTCCGCAAACGGCGTGGACCAATAGTCCTGTTTGGGGAGCGGCCAGCGTGGCATCACAGCAACACCTAGACGACTATACCAAATCGAGTCTGGGGCAGCAAAAAGGTGACAGGCTGCTTTAGTTGGGGCACAATCGGGGCGGCGGCTGGTTTTTTTAGAGACTTTGCGGAAAAGGAACTCCTATGGAACAAATCATCTCGATCGTGGGCGCGGTACTCATTCTGGCGGCCTATGCCGCCCATCAATATGGATGGCTCGACCGCACGCATGCCACGTACCACTGGCTGAACCTCGTCGGGTCGGTCGTCCTCACGGTTATCGCGTTCCGGGCGTCGCAGTGGGGCTTTGTGCTGCTTGAAGGGGTGTGGGCGGTCGTCAGCGTGCCCCCGCTCATCAGAGTCAGGCCCTCTCTACCGCCGCAGTAGAGGGAAAATGGCAGGCAAAAAGGGGGCAGGCTACTTGTCGCCAGCGGTTAAGCGACGACTGATTCGGTTAATTCAGCGGGAGGTGCTTCTATGCGATCGTTCGGCACCGCGACAGTTGCGGTCCTCTTGTGGCTGGCAGCTGCACTGGCCATCGACAGGTGGTTGCTTGCGCCATACTGCGCTACGTGCGCGAACGCGCTGGCGCTCGAGCTGAAGGTCCGGCTACCTGCTGCGGAGTTGACCTACCCGCCAGTCAGCGTTCTGGTGTTGATTGTCCTCCCTATGCTCGTGCTGGCGATTTTTTTGGTGCCGTGGCGACACCTGCTTTTGGGTTCCGCGTGGCGAGAGTCTTTCGTACGCTGGTGCCAGCCTTGGTTCTGGTTGCTCGTTGCAGTCGTGCTGACCGTTGCCGGGGAAAGCCTCTATCTTGCGGTGAAAGACTCTTTGCCGAAAGCACTCACGGTTGTTGCAGATAAGTTCTCCATTACGGCCACCTTCTCCGTTTTGAAAGACTACAAGCCTCTCTCCCTCACTGCATCGCTGTCCGGCATCCTTGGGCTGGCGCTTGGAACCTGCTTGTTTCTGGCCAAAGGCGTGAAGGAGGCGCTCAAGCTGCCAAGCACCTAACAACGGGGGAGAGCTGGGGTCGGAGGCGATTTAGGGGCGCACTTCAGGAAAATCTGAATGGAACCGCGGATCAGTCTCGTGACTCTTGGCGTTTCGGACCTGAAACGTGCAACTCGATTCTATGAACAGGTGCTCAAGCTCCCTCGACTCGAAACACCACTGGAACCCGAACTTTCCTCACGTCTAGCAGCAAAAAATTGAAGGCTACTTTGTCGGTTGTGGCAGAATTGGGGCAGCTGCACGGAGGACGCGATGCCTGAGCCGAAAGGAATCGGGAAGCTGGCCGGAGAAGTGGCGCCGGGCGTCTATCGCTTTACCATGCACGATGACCGGATCGATTTTGAGAGCGACAGCTATGTGGTGGTGGAGAAGGATCGGTCGATCCTGATTGATCCGTTGCCGATGAACAAACGAGACCTGAAGAAGCTGGGCGCGGTGGAAGCGATCTGTCTGACCGCCTCGTGCCATGAGCGTGCCGCCTGGCGGTATCAGGACAGCTTCAAGGTCCCGGTCTATGCCCCTCGGCGCGGGGTCGATTTCGAAGGGACGCCGGACCGCTGGTACGGCCCCGGCGCTCGCCTGCCCGGCGGCTTGAAGGCTGTGCACTCACCCGGTCCGACCGATGCGCATTACTCCTTATTCCTATCGAGAGGCGGAGGCGTGGTGTTCTGCGCGGATCTCCTCACGAATGCCGAGGGCGGAGGCTTGGCCTTCGTGCCAGGCGAATATCAGGATGATCCGAAGGGCACACGCGATAGCGTGAGGCGTCTCCTGAACCTGCAGTTCAGAGTGCTGTGCCCCAACCACGGAGATCCGGTCAAGACCGGCGCGAAAAAGGCGATCCGTCAAGCACTGGCGTACGATGCGGCTCAGCGCGACTGAAGGCAGCAAAATTTGACAGGCTACTTTTCGGGTGTGGCAGAATTCGGGGTGCTGCAGGGAGGACGACGTATGTACACGAGACGAATGTTGGCGGTGGTTGTAGTGTTGCTCACGTTCGCGTCGGCGGCTTCCGCCGAGGTCCAAACGAGGGAGGTCGAATACAAGCAGGGTGACACCGTCCTCGTGGGACTCATCGCCTGGGACGGCGCCGCGAAGGGCAAGCGCCCCGGTGTGCTCGTCGTCCACGAGTGGTGGGGCCACAACGAGCACGCCCGGAACCAGGCCAGGCGACTCGCAGAGGCCGGCTACGTCGGCTTCGCGCTGGACATGTACGGCAAGGGCAAGGTGACCACGCATCCGAAGGACGCCGAGGCCTTCATGACCGAGGCCACGAAGGACCCGGCGGTGATCGCGGCGCGGTTCAACGCGGCGCTGGAGCAGCTCAAGCAGGACCCCCACGTCGCCCCGGCAAAGATCGCCGCGATCGGATACTGCTTCGGGGGCTCCGTGGTCCTCGGCAGGGCGCGCGCCGGCGCCGACCTGGACGCGGTCGTGAGCTTCCACGGCGCGCTCGCCACGAAGAGTCCCGCGGAGAAGGGGAAGGTCAAGGCGCGGGTCCTCGTGCTCACCGGCGCCGCCGATCCGATGGTCCCGCCTGAGCAGGTGGAGGCCTTCAACAAGGAGATGAACGCCGCGGGCGCGAAGTTCCAGGTGGTCAGCTACCCGGGCGCCAAGCACGGCTTCACCAACCCGGACGCGGACAAGGCCGGAATGGACGCACTCGCGTACAACGCGGAGGCCGACAAGAAGTCCTGGGCGGCGATGCTGGAGCTGTTCACGCAGGTCTTCCGCCGATGACCTCGCCGCGGACCCACAAGTATCGCAAAGCGGCTGCCCGCGCCGGGCTCCGCTACGTCACGGACGGCTTTGCCGGCATCCGTCGGTCCCGTTCCGGGACAGGTTGGATCTACTACGCCTCGAACGGCGCGCGCATCAGGAACCCGCACACCCGGAAACGGCTCAACGCGCTGGCGATCCCGCCGGCCTGGACCGACGTGTGGATTTGCCCGGATCCCGACGGCCACATCCAGGCGACGGCGCGCGACGCCCGCGGCCGGAAGCAGTATCGCTACCATCCCTCGTACCGCGAAACGCGTGACAGGTCGAAGTTTCGCCACATGCTCGAGTTCAGCGAGGTCCTCCCGATCCTCCGGGAACGCGTGGAGCGCGATCTTCGCGCCGGCGACCTGACCCGGCGCCAGCTCCTCGCCACCGTGGTGCGGCTGCTGGACAAGACGCTCATTCGCGTGGGCAGCGACGAATACGCCCGCGAAAATCGCTCCTTTGGGCTGACGACCCTGCGCAGAAGGCACGTGCGGGTCGAAGGGGCCTTGTTGCGATTCAGTTTCCGGGGCAAGAGCGGGGTCGAACACTCCGTGGCCGTCACCGAACCCCGGCTCGCCCGCATCATCCAGCGGTGCCGGGATCTGCCGGGGCAGGAAATATTCCAGTACCTCGACGAATCCGGGAAACGTCAAACCGTGTCGTCGGACGACGTGAACGCCTATCTTCGGGAAGTCACCGATCGCGACGTCACGGCCAAGGATTTCCGCACCTGGGGCGGCACGATGCTGGCCGCCGTTGAGCTGCGGGCCATGGGGCCCGCGTCGAGCCGCCGCGAAGCGGACCGGAACATCGTCCAGGCGATCGACGCGGTGTCAGAGCGGCTCGGCAACACGCGCGCCGTGTGTCGGAAGTACTACGTTCACCCCGCGCTGGTGCAGGCCTACCTCCTGGGCCATACCGCCCCGCTGTCCCCCGTGCCGTCACGCCGCGCCCGCCGCAAGCAGCCTACCGCTGCGCTGCGGCACGACGAGGTCGTGGTCCTGCAATTCCTCCAGGGGAAAGTGCCGGGCGC
>CAZMPH010000100.1:0-7583 GCA_964568195.1 uncultured Nitrospirales bacterium
TTCTTCTGGGCGTTCTCGATGGCGCGGGTGACCATGCCGGCCTCGATCGGGACGCCTTCCTCCATGCCGAGCTTGAGCATGATCTTGGAGATGCGCTCGGATCCGAAGATGCGGAGCAGGTCGTCTTCCAGGGAGAGATAGAAGCGGGACGAGCCGGGATCGCCCTGGCGCCCGCCGCGGCCACGGAGCTGGTTGTCGATCCGGCGGCTCTCGTGGCGCTCCGTCCCCAGGATGTGCAGGCCGCCGCAGGCGACGACTTGCTTTTTTTCCGCCTCGCATTCGACTGTGATCTGGGCCAGCAGGGCGGACTGCCGCTCGGGGGGCATCTCCAGCTCGGCGTACAGGGCCTTCTTGAACAGGAAGTCGGGGTTGCCGCCCAGGAGAATGTCGGTCCCGCGTCCCGCCATGTTCGTCGCAATGGTCACGGCTGCCTTGCTTCCCGCCTGGGCGATGATTTCGGCTTCCTTCTCGTGGTGCTTCGCGTTCAGGACGTTGTGCTTGACGCCGTGCCGGACGAGATAACCGGCGAGCCGCTCGGACTTCTCGATCGAGATGGTGCCGACGAGCACAGGCTGGCCGCGCTTGTGGCAGTCCGTGATCTCCTCGACGATGGCGGTGAACTTCTCCTTTTCGGTGCGGAACACGACGTCGGGAAAGTCCTTCCGGACGTTGGGGCGATTGGTTGGGGCGACGACCACGTCGAGGTTATAGATCTTGGCGAACTCGCCGGCCTCGGTGTCGGCCGTGCCCGTCATGCCGGCCAGCTTCGTGTACATCCGGAAGAGGTTCTGGAAGGTGATCGAGGCCAGCGTCTGGTTCTCATTGGCGATCTTGACGCCTTCCTTCGCCTCGACCGCCTGGTGCAGGCCGTCCGACCAGCGGCGTCCCGGCATCAGCCGGCCCGTGAACTCGTCCACGATGAGGACTTCGCCGTCCTTGACGACGTAGTCCACGTCGAGATGGTAGAGCGCGTGCGCCCGCAGGGCCTGGACCATGTGGTGCACCAGGTCCATGTTGGCCAGGTCGTAAAGGTTCGTGACGCCCAGCGCCCGCTCCACCTTTTCGTTACCCTCATCGGTGAGCGCCGCCGTCTTGGTTTTTTCCTCGATCGTGTAGTCCGTCTCCCGCTTGAGCGACGGGATGATGCGGTCGATGCGGTAGTAGAGGTCGGTCGAATCCTCGGTCGGCCCTGAGATGATGAGCGGCGTGCGGGCCTCGTCGATGAGGATGCTGTCCACTTCGTCCACGATGGCGAAATTCTGCTCGCGCTGGACGCACTGCGCCAGCTCGCCCACCATGTTGTCGCGCAGGTAGTCGAACCCGAATTCGTTGTTGGTGCCGTACGTGATGTCGGCGCGGTAGGCCTCCTGCCGGGTGCAGGGGCGCAGGTGCTGGAGGCGCTTGTCTTCCGCCTCGTAGGTCGGATCGAACAGGAACGAAGCCTCATGCTGGATCACGCCCACGGAGAGCCCGAGATGGTGGTAGAGGGGGGCCATCCACTGGGCGTCGCGTTTGGCCAGGTAGTCATTGACCGTGATCAGGTGCGCGCCCTTGCCTTCGAGGGCGTTCAGGTAGAGGGCCAGCGTGGCGACCAGGGTCTTGCCTTCGCCGGTCTTCATTTCGGCGATCTTGCCTTCGTGCAGGATCATGCCGCCGATGAGCTGGACGTCGAAGTGGCGCATCGCCAGCGTGCGCTTCGACATCTCCCGGCAGACCGCGAAGGCGTCCGGCAGCAGCTCATCCAGCGTGGCCCCGTTGTCCAGCCGCTTCTTGAACTCCTCCGTCCTGGCGCCCAGGTCCCGGTCCGAGAGGCGAGCCATGGCTGGCTCTTTGGCGCCGATTTCGGCGACCATTGGACGCATGCGCGTGAGCTCGCGTTCGTTCTTGCTGCCGAAGATCTTATTGAGCAGAATGTTGATCATGCCGGCCCAAGGTCCACAACTCTGCCAGTATACTGAATTGCCCGAAACAAAGAAACAGCGCTTCCCCGTAGTTGACCGAATGGGACGGCTGCGAGAGAATGCGGGTATGAGGGGCGAGCGCGGCAACATCGGGATTTTCATCCTGACCCATCTCCTGGTGGCGCTCCTGGTGGGTTTTCTTCTCTGGAGCATTTTCCCACCCGCATGGAAAGACTTCTTACGGGACGGGCCGTGGGGAATCGTGGCGGCGGTTCTGGCGGGCTTCATCGTCACGATCTCGATCGTCAGGGGCGTGCTCGAGCGCCGCGAGCATAAAAACGCCCATGTGCGCGTCGCGAAAGTTTTCCGGGAAGCCACCGACCCGGCTGTGCAGAAACGGGCCGCCCTCTGGCTTGTCGAGCACGACCGGAATCACCCCGAGCGGCTGGCCGACGCCGGACCGGTCCTGTTCGATGTCCTGTTGCGGATCATGAAGACGGACCCCGAGAAACTGGACCGGACCCGTGCCGCCAACGGTTTGGGCGTGCTGGGCGATCCCCGTGCGATCGCCCCCTTGCTGGTAGCCACGAAAGACGACTATGCTTTCGTGCGCGCCGAGGCGGCCCTGGCGCTGGGCAAGCTCAAGGCGACGCAGGCCGAGAAGCGGCTGCGCGAGATGGTCGAGGACGACTGGGATGCCAACGCGCGTGGGCGGGCCAAGGAAGCCCTGGAGCGGATTGCTGGTTGACACGGCAAGAAAAACGCCGCAGTATCACGGCGAGAAAGGACTAAAAAAGTAGAATGTCCCCCTTTACAGCCTCAGGAAGGGTTTGAAGCCACGCCGAGTGCGGACATGAGCGTGCCGGCTTCGGGCGAGTGTTTATTGACAAAAGCTTTTTTGGGCGTGTCAGTGCCGCTGTTAAAGCACACCAAATATTGCTCTCCTTGCTCCTGCACGTAGTAGATACAGTCTGTGTTGATGTAAAATTCGTTCAGTTTGAGGAAAGACATAGGGTCGCCTCCATTTCTTTTTTCTTTTGGCTCGCAGTTTAGCATACTTCGCAGTAAGACCTACCCGGAACGTTGATTGTTGCCGGCTTTCCGCGCATGCTCGTTAGGGTGCGAGGGGTCAAAGAAATGGGGTCAATCTGACCCCATTCTGACCCATTTCTTTACGCCGGTTGACACGCGTGCGAGGTGCCGGTATCATACCTGTAGTTCTACTCATTAGGGTTCCTGGATGAGCCGTTCGATCCTCAGACCGGTCGCGCTCACACTGGCGGTGGCCATCGTCCTCATGCTGGGGGCGACTACCGGCAGCGCCTTCGCGCATGAGATCCAGCACGCGGCCCACCACACGGCGGGCATGCATGGATCGGGCATCTGCGCATGGATGTGCGCGTCGGCCGGCGCGGTGACGACGACCGCCATCCATGCGACAACCGCTACGGTCAATGAAGAAAGCGCGCTGCCGTTCCTGAGCAGCCTGCGCTCGTTCGATTGCTCTTCGACACTCCAAGCCCGCGCTCCTCCCGTTCTCCTCTAATTCCGTTCCAATAGAACCTGGGTCCGACCGGCCTCCGGCATCATCGCCGCAGGGGTCGGTTCTCAGTGTGTATCCATTGACGGTATGAGAAGAGGAGGACACGATGGCGACGAAAGGCTATATCCGGCCGGCGGCCGGAGCCTGGATCTTTATTATGGGTATGGCTTTCTCGATAGTTGGAGTGCCGCAGGCCCACGCAAGCTGCGGCTCGGCGTCATGTTTCCTGGTCACCGGCACGGAAGCGGGCGTGCAGCCGAAAGGGAAGTTGTCCGTGGACCTTCGCTATTCCTATGCGGCGGCGGATTTGGCGGACGGCGTCAGCGGACGGGTGGCGGCGGTTGTGCAGGAGGGGGCCGAGGGACGGCGGATCATTCTGAACGAGCATCAGGAGCAACGGACCATCAGCCAGTTCTATGTGCTCGACGCGAGCTATGGCGTGACCGACAGAATGACGCTGGACGTGGTGATCCCATACCGCAAGCTGAAGCACACCCATGTCATCGAAGTGGGTGAGTCCAACGGCGGTTCCGGGGACTTTGAATCGTTCACGGATAACGGCCTGGGGGACGTCCGGGTCATGAGCAGATACAGCATTCTTCCGACGTTGCGGAACCTGGTCGTGCTGGGGCTCGGCGCGGACCTACCGACGGGAGACTCCCACGCGCGCAACAGCCAGGGCGCGCTTCAGGAGCCCACGCTGCAACTGGGCCGGCGCTCGTGGGGGATTGTGGCTTCGGTCTACCAGTCCTATGAGCTGCTCCCGCACCTGCTGAATCAGTTCGCGAGCGTCTCCTATCGCCACAGCTTCACGGGGCCGAACTCGTACCGGTTCGGAGACGAGTACATTCTCAGCGGGGGCATGAGCGTAAAGACCCTCAAGGTCGTCACCTTGACCGGCCAGTTCAATTGGCGGTACGTCGTGCACGACGAGTTCACGGGCACACTGGCGAGGGCCCAGACACCCGATGACCCGACGTTCCCGGACGAGCCGCTTGTGATTGATGATGTCGTGAAGCGCCGGCCGGTGCCGAATACCGGCTCCACGATGCTGGCGTTCTCGCCCGGCGTTTCGGTGGCGATCGGTGAGCGCGCCACATTCTATTTCCATGTGCAGGTGCCCATTGCCCGCGACTTCAACGGCGGGCTCCAGCAGCAGACCGGTTGCCTGGGCGGCGTAACGATGGCGTTGAATTGATGCGAGGCGTGCGTATGAGAAAGCTGTTGTTCTCGGTCATGATGGTCGTGGGCGTGCTGGGCCTGCTCGGCATGGCGGGGCGTCCCCCGCTGGTCGGCGGCCCCGCGCCGGAGATCACGCTCAAGAACCTCCAGGGGCAGGAGGTCAGACTCTCTGATCTTCATGGCAAGGTTGTGCTCCTCAATTTCTGGGCGACGTGGTGCAAGCCGTGCAAGGAGGAGATGCCGGCCATGCAGGCCAGCTACGACAAACTGCGCGATCAAGGGTTCGTGGTGCTGGCGGTCAATGAACTGGAGGATACGGAGAAAGTCATCGACCACGTCCGGTCGCATGGCCACACGTTCCCGGTGGTGATGGACCACGACAACGTGGTGGCAAACCGCTACGGCGTCGTGGGACTGCCCGTCAGCTTCCTGGTGGACCGTCAGGGCATCATTCGCGAGCGCGTCTCGGGCAGCCTGCTGACCGAAGATCGGATCGCCGATTTGGTCCGCCGCTACGGAGAGGCCGGCGCCTCCCTGCATCGTTGATTACCGTACCCTGCGGTTGAACAGGCGCGCGGCTTGCGCTATGGTACGGAATCATGGGCAGGGGATGCGTCAGAACGGGGCTCTTGACCCTAGGGGGGATGATCGCGGTCGTGGCCGTAGGCATTCTCTGGACCGGATACGCCGCCGCGGCGACCGACGAGGCCAAACAGTATTACAACCAAGGCATGCAACAGGCCTCCCAAGGCAAGTACGAGGAGGCGGCCGAGTCCCTGCGCACGGCGATTGAAATCCGTCCCAGGTACGAAGAGGCGTTGCTCGAGCTCGCGCAGCTCTACGATCGGCAACGGGTCTTTGACAAAGCGGTGACGGTCTACGGGCAGCTGCTGGCCCTGCGGCCCGATCATCAGGAGGCCCTGTACGCGCTCGGCTACCTGTACGAGTCCCAAGGCGAGAGCCAGGAAGCCAAGGAGCTGTTGACGCGACTGGTCAAGCTCAGGCCGGACCACGCCGATGCCTACTACCTGCTGGGGATGATGGCCGAAAAAGCGAACAGCCTGGTCGAGGCGGAACAAGCTTACAAGAAGGCCGTCGCGGCTCGGCCGGATTTCGTGGACGCACATTTCACCCTCGGATTTACCTTGAAGGCGAAGGGCGAGCTGGAACCGGCCGCCCAGGAGTTCAGGACGACGGTCAAGCTCAAGCCGGACTACGCCGAGGCCTACATGAACCTGGGAGTCGTGTACGCCCTGCAGCGGAAATTCAATGACGCCGAGCAGGCCTACGAAGAGGCCATCCGTCTGAAGCCGACGATGGCGGAAGCCTATTACAACCTCGGCGTGTTTTACGAATTCCACATGCGGGACACCGTGCGGGCGCTCGCGACGTACAAGAAGTATCTCAATCTGGGCGGCACGGATGAACGGGTGCAGCGCATCGTTCGGGAATTCAAGAAATGACCGGCCCGGCTGGAACGTCGGTATTGCGCCAGTCGTTCGGCCTTCCGGTCGCGCTGTCCCTGGCCCTGCACGGACTGGCGGTGGCGGCGCTCGGCACCTTCCCATTTTCGATGAAGGTCACGCCCGCCCAGAACGACGGAATAAAGGTCGACCTGCTGACCGTCCAACCGGCGCCTCTCGTCCGCGACCAGCCTGTTCTCTCCAAGCCGATAGTCAAACGGGCCCCGGCTCCTGCCGCGTCGCCGGCCTCCGTCTTCGCTCCAGCGGCGACGTTCGCCGTGCCGGAGGCGATGGAGTCGTTGGACGACGGAGTGTCGCTGTCCGTGAGCACGGGATCTTCGTCCGTGAGCCGTCCGGTGACCGTCTCCTCGTCAGGCGGGACCAGGCTGTTGCGGGACTCGACGGCGGAGGCGGAGTCCGTGCGGTCGAAAGTGCGGACGGGAAACAACCCGCGGCCGGACTATCCCCGTGCGGCCCGCGAAGCAGGATGGGAAGGCACGGTCGTCTTACAAATTCTGGTCTTGCCGGACGGCACGGCCGGGAACGTCACGCTGCACAAGCCGTCCGGCTATTCCATCCTTGATGAGGCGGCGCTCTCCGCCGTTCGAAGATGGCGGTTCATCCCCGCCATGGACGGCAATTTCCCCGTCCAGAGCGTCGCGCGCCTGCCGATCCGCTTCGACCTCATCGCGGCGAACTGACTCGCCTCACCTCTTCTGCTGAAAAACGGTTCCTGACACCTTTTCTCTTCTGCAGATCAGCGTCTCCGACCCGCGGAACCGGCTCACGGCTTAAGCTGGCCGGCAATCTCGGAGAGATCCTTCGGATATAGCGCGATCTCAATGCGGCGGTTGGCCGTGCGTCCTTCCTCAGTGTCGTTGCCGGCCATGGGCTTCGTGTCGGCATACCCGACTGCCGATAGGTTCGCTCGGTCCACGCCGCCGTCCTCAATGAGATAACGTACGACGCTGGTGGCGCGGGCCGTGGACAACTCCCAGTTGGTCGGGTACCGCTCTTTGAGCCTGGCCCCGATCGGCACGTTGTCGGTATGCCCCTCGATCCGAATTTGCTTGTCGGCCACGTTCTTCAGAATGTCGCTGACCTGCTTGAGCACCTTGAGGCCGGTCTGTTTGACCTGGCTCTGACCTGAGTCAAAGAGAACGCGGTCCACCATGTTGATCGTCAACCGATCCCGGACCTGTTTGATCTTGATGTCTCCCTTGGCGATTTCGGCTTCCAGCGACTTGGTCAGCTCCTCGTGCGTCCGGGTCAGTCGCTGGACCTCGGCCTCCTTGGCAGCGCGCTCTTGCTCCAGGCGAGCCTTTTCCGACTGTTCGGCTTTCAGCCGCTCTTCGAGCTGCTTGGCCAGATCGTTGGCGCGTGCCCTCTCGGCTTCGAGTTCGCCGGCGCGCTTCTGAAGTCGTGCAATCTCTTCTTGGGCCGTCGTGGTCCCGCTCATGAGCGCCGCGATGCGGGCGTTTACATTAGCGAGTT
>CAZMPH010000101.1:0-7489 GCA_964568195.1 uncultured Nitrospirales bacterium
GGTGGGCTTTCCGCGATACATCCACTCGACCGCCATCCAGGCCAGCGCGGCCGCGGCCGTCGCGGTGTTGGTCACGACGAACGCGCTGGTCGCCAGAGCCCCCGCCGCCAGGGCGCTGCCGGCGTTGAAGCCGAACCAGCCGAACCAGAGGAGCGACGCCCCCAGCACCGTCATCGGAAGATTGTGCGGGGCCATGTGTTCCTTTCCATAGCCTCTTCTCTTCCCAAGGACGAGGGCGCAGGCCAAGGCCGACACGCCTGAGCTGATGTGCACCACGGTCCCGCCGGCGAAATCCAGCGCGCCAAGGTTCTTGATCCACCCACCCACGCCCCAAACCCAATGTGCCAGCGGATCGTAGATGAACGTGGCCCACAGGAGCGAAAACACCAGGAAGCTGCTGAATTTCATCCGTTCGGCGAAGGACCCGGTGATGAGTGCGACGGTGATCACCGCGAACATGGCCTGGAAGATCATGAAGGCCTGGTGCGGGATCGTCGCCGCATAATCGGCGTTCGGCTGATCGAACGCCACGCCGCTCAATCCGACCCACTCCAATCCCCCGATGATGTGTCCCTTGTCCGGCCCAAATGCGAGCGAATAGCCCCACAGCACCCACTGGACGCTGATCAGGCAGAGGATGATGAAACTCTGCATGATGGTCCCCAGCGCGTTTTTCTCCCGGACCATCCCCCCGTAAAATAAGGCCAGCCCGGGAGCCGTCATGGCCAAGACCAACGCGGCGGAGGTCAACACCCACGCCGTATCCCCCGTATCAATCTTAGGTGGAGGCGCCGGCGCCGCGACAGGTGCGCCAGCAGCCGGTGGAGCGTCAGTCGTTGTTTGGGCCACTGCGAGACCGCCCATAACGGCAGGCATCGCGAGCATGATCATGCTCAGCGTAACGAGCGCATACGGAATCAGCCTGAAACGTTGGAAGACCTTCATCTTTGCCTCCTCGCGTTCGGTCGAATAAAAAAAAGGCGCCAATCCATACAGACTGGCGCCCTTGCCAGGAATCCTTCGAACCAGGGTCTGCTCCGACCCCGTCAGCCCCTCGCAAACACGGCACTGTGTTTCCGGGAGGCTCCGTGACTATGTTGTTACCGCTCGCTTATATCCGTTCCCTCGCTTACACGTCGTAGTAGAGGAAGAACTCATAGGGATGCGGCCGAATCCGCACCGTGTCCACCTCTTTCTCCCGCTTGTAGTTCAGCCAGGTATCGATCACGTCTTGCGTGAAGACGTTGCCCTTCAACAGGAAGGCATGGTCTTTTTCCAGGTTGCGGAGCGACTCCTCGAGGCTAGCCGGCATTTGCTTGATCTTAGCCGCTTCATGTGGTTCAAGATCATACATATCCTTGTCTTCCGGGCGACCTGGATCAATCTTGTTCTCGATCCCGTCCAATCCCGCCATCAGCATGGCGGCAAAGGCATAGTAGGGATTGCAGGCCGGATCGGGGAACCGGACCTCAATCCGTTTGGCCTTCGGGTTGGGGGTATACATCGGGATGCGAATACCCGCGCTGCGATTGCGGCTGGAATACGCCAGGTTCACCGGCGCCTCGAAGCCCGGCGTGAGCCGTTTGTAGGAATTCGTCGTCGGATTTGTGATGGCCGCCAGCGCCGGCGCATGCTTGAGAATGCCGCCGATGTACCAGAGACACAGCTGTGAGATCCCGGCATATTCTTTGCCGGCGAACAGCGGCTCCCCTTCCTTCCAGATGCTCTGATGGGTGTGCATGCCGGAGCCGTTATCGCCGAAGAGCGGCTTCGGCATGAAGGTCACGGTCTTGCCGTGGCGCCGGGCGACGTTCTTGACGATGTACTTGTACATCATCATCTTATCGGCCATGTTGACGAGCGAGTCATACCGCAGATCGATTTCCGCCTGGCCGGCCGTTGCGACCTCGTGGTGCTGCTTTTCGACCATAATGCCGATCTTCTGCATCTCGAGGCACATCTCGCTTCTCATGTCCATCTGCGTGTCCACTGGCGCGACAGGATAGTAGCCTTCCTTGTGGCGAGGCTTGTGGCCAAGATTCGATCCAGTTTGGTCCAAGTTTATTTCCCGACCGGAGTTCCAGATTCCTTCTTCCGAATCAATAAAGTAGTACCCGCTGTTGCTTGTCTGATCGAAGCGCGCGGAATCAAAGATGAAGAATTCGGCTTCCGGCCCCCAATAGGAAACGTCGCCGAACTTGGTGGACTTCAGATACTTCTCGGCCTTCTGGGCCACATGCCGGGGATCCCGGCTGTACGTCTCCCGGGTAATGGGGTCCACCACATTGCAGATCAAGCTCAGCGTGGGGACAGCAGTGAAGGGGTCCAGTACCGCCGTCGTGGTGTCCGGGACGGCCATCATGTCGCTGTTGTTGATCGCCTGCCAGCCACGGATCGAAGAGCCGTCCAGGCCGGACCCTTCGGTAAAGACCGCGTCCGTCAATTCTTCAATCGGAAACGTGAAATGCTGCCACGTGCCGGGCAAATCAACAAATTTGAAGTCCACCATGACGACTTTGTTTTTCTTCGCAAATTCAATCACTTCCTTCGAAGTCATAACCCCCTCCTTTAAGATTTAAACCTGTATCATTTCCGCTGAGCACCGGCCCGGTGCACCACCTGGCGCGTCGTCTGCGCTTCCCCCAGAAACCCTTCAATCCGGGCCGTTATTTCTTCGCTGATCAGCTTGCACCGGCCGGGATCGGCGATCTTGCCGCCGGTCCGGTCCGTGACATAGAAGACGTCCACGACCTGGTCCAGCTTGGTCGAAATCCTGGCCGCATGGACGGACAGGCCGAGGTCGAAGATCGCGCGGGTGATGACGTAGAGCAAGCCCTGCCGGTCATCGGCGAACACGTCGATGATCGTGTATCGGTCAGAGGTATCGTTGTCCACCTGAACCACCGTCGGCTCGCGAAGGGGGACGCCCTGGCGGGCCTGGCCGAAGCGGGTGGCCTCCTGCAGGAGTTCTTCCACCGAGTAACGCCCTTCCAGGACGCCGACGATGGCGCCGCTGATGTCCCTGAACCGGCGGGCGCGAACATCCTCGGGGCAATCCGGATCCGTCACGCGGAAGACGTCCACAACCACCCCGTCGGTCAGGGTCACGATCTGGGCATCCAAGATCTGCACTCCCTTGGCCGCCAAGACGCCGGCGATTTTGGAAAAAATGCCCGGCGTCAGACTGTCGTTGGTGTACACCGTGAAGTCGGTCGTGCCCAGCGCCTCATCGTATTGCGCGTCCACCAGCGCGGGAGCCTCGGCAAGCTTGGCGAGCCACTCCAGGTGCGCGACGAGCCGTTCGACCGGTATGGCCGCGAGATAATGGTCAGGCCAGGCCTCCAACTGCCGGGCGAGCCATGCCGATGGGTAGCGTTGCTCCAAGCGGGCGAGAGCGGCCTGGCGTATCTGCTGGACGCGCGCGCCTCCCTCGTATGCCGTCTCGGTCTCCTCCCCTCCCGCAAGTTCCGTGTGCGTCTTCAAGAAGAGATCGCCCAGCAGGGTGTCTTTCCAGGGAGTCATGACTCCCGGCCCGACCGCCGAGATGTCGGCCGCCGTCAGCACGAACAGCATTTTGAGCGCCTCCGGTGTGCCGACCTGACGGGCAAACCTCAGCACGACTTTCTCGTCAGAGGAGTCGCGGCGGAATGCGGTGTTGGCCATCAGCAGATGCTGCCTGACGAGCAATACCAGAAGTTGGGTTTCGTGCTCCCCCAGGCCGAGGAGATTGGCCACATCCAGGGCGATCCGTTCCCCGATGAGGCTGTGATCCTCTTCCTGCCCCTTGCCCACATCGTGAAGCAGCACGGCCAGGTGCAGGAGGTCTTTACGCCTGATCTCACGATAGACCCGGCCCACAAGACCCTTTCCAGAGCCGAGTTCCTCCGCCTGGCCGACGGCCAAAAGGCTGTGCTGGTCCACGGTGTACTTGTGGTAGGCATTGAACTGCATGAGGCCGCGGACCGTCCCGAACGCCGGGACGATCCGTTCCAGCAAGCAGGCGCGGTGCATTGCAGCAAGGGTCTCCGCAACGCGCCCGGGCCCGGACAGAATGGCGAGAAACCATCGCCTCGCCGCGTCGCTTCGATAAGCCGTGTCAGGTACCGCAGCGATGCGCTCGGGAAGTTCCTGGACGAGATCGTCGGCCACGTTCAAGCCGTACATTTGGGCCAGATGAAAGAGCCGCAGGACTCGTCCGCCATCCGATAACGCTTCAGCCCGAAGATCAGGCGGCACCGTGATGTCATCCCGCGTCAGGGCGAAGTAGCGCTCAATTCGCCGCGCCGGCAGCCATGCGGCAAGGCGTTGCCAGGCCGTTCGCTGCATCGCCTGCGACACAAACCGTGCGGTGAGATCGCAAATCCGCGTCGAATGGCGGTAGTACTGCTGCATAAATTGTTCGACCGCCAGGAGATGCGGCAGGTCTTTGAACCCGCGCAGGCCGGCAATGCGGATCTGTTCATCAAACGTCAAAATATCCTGGGCGCGAAACGCATAAAAATGCAGGTCGTTCCGGATCCGCCAGAGAAACTCCTGAGCTTCCCAGAGAGCTGTAGCGTCCCCGGCACTCAGCAAACCGCCGGCCGTGAGCTCCTCGAACGACGGCGTGCCGTATCGCGCCAACGCCGTCCACTTGAGCAGGTGCAGGTCTCTCAGCCCGCCTCTTCCCTTTTTGAGGTTCGGCTCGAGGAGAAAATTGGTCGAGCCGTACCGGCTGTACTCCTGCCGCCGCTCCTCAAACTTTTTGGCAACGAACTCCTGCACGCCTTTTCCGGAGACCTCGACACGATAGTTCTGCGTGAACTCGATGAAGAGCTCCCGATCCCCCGCCAGCCAACGTGCCTCCATCAAGGCCGTGCGTACGGTAAGGTCCGACCGGCCCATCTCCCGGCAATCCGCGATGGTCCGCAGGCTGTGACCGACCTGAAACCCGAGATCCCAGAGGGTGTGCAGGATCGCCGTGGACAGGGCCCCGGCCTGCTGCTTGTGGTGAGGCGCATAGAGAAACATGAGGTCAATGTCGGAGTACGGCGCCAGCTCGCGCCGCCCATAGCCGCCGAGGGCCACGAGGGCGACGCCGGATGGGTCGGATATTCCGGCAATGCCAAGGCTTGCGTGATAAAGATCTAGCAGGACCTCATCCGCCAGGCCGGTCAGTGCGGTCACAACCTCCACGCCGGTCGCCCCATGCGTGTGCGCCCCCGCGATCGCCTGCCGGCGGGCATCGAGAGTTTCCCGGGTCCAGTGGCTGCCGGTCGTCCGGCTGAGCACCGATTCCAGCATGAGCATTACAGCGCGCGGTCTCCGGTCTCTCCGGTTCGGATCCGCACGACTCCTTCAAGATTGGACATAAAAATCTTTCCGTCGCCGATGCTCCCCGTCTTGGCAGTACGGATGATCGTCTCGACCACCTTGTCGGCCAGGGCATCGGAGACCACGACCTCGATCTTGGTTTTGGGCACGAACTCGATCGTATACTCGGTGCCGCGGTAGGCTTCCTTGTGCCCTTTCTGGCGGCCGAACCCTCTGACTTCCGAAACAGTCATGCCATAGACCCCCAGCTCGGTCAGCGCATCCTTCACTTCCTCGAGTTTGAACGGCTTGATGATTGCCTCGATTTTTTTCATGAGTGCCGGCTCCCTTCTTGTATTCCTCCGTCCGACGAGGCCGTTAGTGAGCGTTCCAGGCTATTCATTTGGAATAGGCTTGCTCTTCGTGCTGGCTGAGGTCGAGGCCCCGTTCCTCTTCTTGCGCGGCAACCCGGAGCCCCACCGTCCAATCAACCAGCTTCAAAAGGATCAGCGTCCCGATGAACGCGAAGAACACGGACACTCCGGCGGTCACAAGCTGGACGCCGAACTGCCCCGGCTTGCCGAAAAACAGGCCTTGTGCCCCGATGGAGGCAAACAGCCCCGTCGCCAGAATGCCGAGAATCCCTCCAACTCCATGGATTCCGACCACGTCCAGCGAATCATCATAGCCCAATCGTCCTTTCCACACAACCGCGCCGTAGCAGGCGGCTCCGGCCACCAGACCGATAAAAAGGGCGGGAAAGAGGCCCACAAAACCCGCTGCCGGGGTGATCGTCGCCAGACCCGCAACAGCCCCGCTGGCGATGCCCAGCGAGGTCGGTTTGCCGCGATGCAGCCACTCGGCCATCATCCAGCTTATTGCCCCTGCGGCGGCCGCCGTATGAGTGGCCAGGAAGGCCGAGGCGGCCAGCGCATTCGCGCCGAGCGCGCTCCCGGCGTTGAACCCGAACCAGCCGAACCAGAGAAGACCCGCGCCCAGCAAGGTCATCGGGAGATTATGCGGCACCAACTGGGCGGTGCCGTACCCCTGGCGTCTCCCCATCACGAGCGCGCATGCCAGCGCCGCCCATCCTGAACTGATGTGGACGACCGCGCCGCCGGCGAAGTCCAAGGCGCCCATCTTGGCAAGCCATCCCTGACCCCAGATCCAATGGGCCAGCGGGCAGTAGATCAGGGTCACCCAGAGGGCCGAGAAAAGCAGCAGGGCGCTGAACTTCATCCGCTCGGCGAATGCGCCGGTGATCAGCGCCGGGGTGATCGCCGCGAACATGAGCTGAAAGAGCATAAAGACCTGATGCGGAATGGTCGGGCCATAAACCGAATGGGGCTCCCCGCCGACCCCGTTGAGCCCAAACCATGCGAGGCTTCCGATGAACCCTCCCACATCAGGTCCGAAAGCCAGACTGTAGCCCCACAGCACCCAGATCAGGCTTACCAGACACAAGATGATGAACGAATGCGTGATCGTGCCCAGCACGTTCTTGCTCCGGACCAAGCCGCCGTAGAACAACGCCAGTCCCGGCATGGTCATGGCCATCACTAACGCCGATGCGGCTAAAACCCAGGCGGTATCGCCGGTGTCGACCTTGGGCGCAGGTGCGGCCGAAGCCGGCGCGGGCGGCGGGGGTGTAACTTCCTGAGCGTCGGCCAAGCCGGCCGTGAGCATGATCGCAACAAAAACCACCGCGCCGATGACATGCATTGCTTTAGGTCTCGCCTTCCTACCCATACGCTCACACCCCCTTGTGTGGTTGGTTCTCACGGCGCGGCCGGCCGCGCGCCGTCGGGCGGCCGTCTGCGCGCATCACTCTCTCCAATGTCATACCGCTAAGACGTTCCTCAGAAGTTGATGTCCAGTTGCACGGTCCACTTCCACTGGCCGTTGATGACGTGGTCGTTGAAGCAGACCGGCCCGGTCAGGAGACTGATGTCCTTGTTGAAAAAGTGGTACATGCCGAATCCGCCGCCGCCGATGAAGTTCTTCCCGCTGGCATAGTCGGCTGCGAATATCCACTTGTTGTAC
Organism: uncultured Nitrospirales bacterium; assembly: GCA_964568195.1. Lineage (GTDB taxonomy): Bacteria > Nitrospirota > Nitrospiria > Nitrospirales > NS-4 > SCTG01. The sequence goes on from CAZMPH010000101.1 coordinate 7,336, forward strand.
TCGTTCCCTTCCTTGTCCTTGACCTTCCAGAAGCCATAGTCGTACCCGACCATCCCGCCGGCGTTATCGAGTTCACCGCTTGCGCCAGGGATGCAGGCGACAATACCGGTGCTCCCTGGCTTACAGCCGCCTTCGCGCATCAGGGCCGAGCCGG
>CAZMPH010000102.1:0-7386 GCA_964568195.1 uncultured Nitrospirales bacterium
TAGCCGAACATGAGGCCCTGGTCGCCCGCGCCGCCCGAATCCACGCCCATGGCGATATCGCCGGACTGCTGGTGGATCGAGGTGAGCACCGAGCAGGTATGGTAATCGAAGCCCCAGGTGGCGTCGGTGTAGCCGATCTCCTTGATCGTTTCGCGGATGATGTCGGGGATTTCGACGTAGGCCTTGGTGGAGATCTCGCCGGCCACGAACGCGATGCCGGTCGTCAGGATCGTTTCACACGCGACCCGGCAGCGCTTATCCTTGGCCATGATCGCGTCCAGGATGCCGTCGGAGATCTGGTCGGCGATCTTGTCGGGGTGGCCTTCGGTGACGGATTCGGACGTGAACAGGAAGTTATGTCGGCTCATCGTTCGGGGTCCTTCGGTTAAATGGATCGGGAGCGTCTGGCGATCGGAATCATGGACGGATAAGGTTTCTAGAGTAGCGAGGGAAGTCCTCGTTTGTCAAGGCGAAAGTCGGCCTTTCCCCGAGGGCTTTCCCGCGTTGAATCGCTTGACAGTGCGCGCAGCGCACCTGTACGATGAAATGTTTTTCCAATTCCAGACGACGTACGAGATGGATGCCATCACGAAAGATACCGAGGCGGCCAAGCCGTTCACTTTCAAGGAGTTCGGCGACGCCCTCGCTGAGTTTTTCAGCTCGCTGAAGCTGGCCATTTTCCTGATGATCACCATGGCGATCCTGGCCACGGTCGGGACGGTCATCCAGCAGGGCGAGCGGCCGGAAGTCTACATCAAGGAGTACGGCGAGAGCGCCTACTGGTGGTTCGTCAAGCTGGGGTTCATTGACATCTACCATACGTGGTACTTCTCGACGATCCTCGTCCTCCTCTGCATCAATTCCTTGACATGCTTCCATCAACGCTTCCCTGCGATCTGGCGTTCGATCAGGCAGGACAAGGTCAATGTGACGGCCCAGTTCATCCAGAACCTCAAGCGCTCGGCCACGGTGGATCTCGCGGCTGAACGGGGCACGGTCACCGAGGACATTGCGCTCGCCTTCGCCGAACGCGGGTACCGCGTGCTGGTGAACAAGGGCGACGCCGAGACGACGCTCTACGCGACGAAGGGGATCATGGGGCGGATCGCGGCGCACGTGGCCCACCTCAGCGTGACGGTCATCGTGATCGGGGGCATTCTCGGCAACGTCATCGGATTCCGCGATTTTGGGGTCTGCCTGGAGGGCGAGACGTACCACATCCCGCAGGGCAACTTCGATCTCCACGTGGACAAGTTCTGGATCGACTACTACGACAACGGCGCGGTCAAGTCCTACAACAGCACGCTGACGGTGATCGAGAACGGCGAGAGCAAACTGACCAAGACGATCACCGTGAACGACCCGCTGGTGTACAAGGGCATCTGGTTCTACCAGTCCAGCTACGGCGATTCCTGGGATCGCGTCGAGAAGGCGCGGGTGGTGGTGCGGGACAAGACCACGGACAAGGTGGTCGGCGAGGCCATCCTCGACTGGAAGAAGGAAGCCGTTCTCAAGGACCTCGGATTGAAGCTGCTGTTGACGGACTTCGTGGCCGACTTCGGGTTCGACGCGAAGGACCGGCGCGTCTATTCGAAGACGGTCGAACACGAAAATCCCGCCATCAAGCTGGCCATCACGGAGCGGGAGCAAACGCTCACGTCGCCCTGGATTTTCTACAACTATCCGGACCTGTTCGACATTCAGGGTTCCAAGTACAAGTTCGAGCTGACCGGCTATCTCGCAAAGAAATTCACCGGCCTGCAGATCGCCAAAGATCCGGGCGTGCTCCTTGTCTGGATCGGTTCCACGCTGCTGGTTGTGGGCGTGACGCTCTCGGCGGTTATCTATCACCGCCGGGTGTGGGCCAAGGTGGTGCCCGGGCGGCAGGGGGTGACGGTCTACGTCGGCGGCACGGCCTACAAGGGGCAGATCGATTTCGATCGCGAGTTCGACCGGTTCACCGCGCGCCTCAAAGCGCGCGGCAACTACACTGTATAGCATAGGAGAGAGAGACTATGTTTCGATCGCTGTTTCTCTTTGATGTGACCTTCTGGCTCTATCTGGCGGCCATGGGGTTGTATTTCGGCTATATCATCGCGTCGCGGAAGGCGCTCCAACTGGCGGTGGCCGGGCATCCGGCCGGGACGACGGCTGAGGAGGGAAGTTGGGCGGACACGCTGGGACTCCTCGCGACGTGGGTGACGTTCTTCGGTCTTCTCGTCAACGGCATGGCGCTCGGCACCCGCGCCTATGAGCGGATGCAGATCTCCGGCACGTTCGCGCCCTGGTCCAATCAGTTCGAGGCGATGGCGTACGTATCCTTCGCGATCATCGCCGGCTACCTACTGCTCGAGCTGAAGTACGGCATCAAGGCCATCGGCGCCTTCGTCGTGTCCATCGGGTTCATCGCGATGGGAGCGGCGTCCTTGTTGCCCTACCGCTATCAGACCGCCGAGCCGCTCGTGCCGGCCTTGAACAGCTACTGGATTTACATCCATGTCTCGATCACGCTCACCAGCTATGCGGCCTTCGCGATGGCCGGCGGTTTGGGGGTGATGTATCTGCTGAAGGAGCGGGCGGAGCGGCGCGGCATGGCGGCCACGTCGGTCTACGCCACGTTCCCGAGCCTCGAGAAGATTGACGAGTTGGGATACAAGGCGGTCATGGTCGGCTTTCCGCTCTTGGCCTTCGGCACGATCCTGGGCGCGATGTGGGCGAACTACGCGTGGGGCGGATACTGGTCGTGGGACCCGAAGGAGACCTGGGCGCTGATCGTGTGGCTCATCTATGGGGCTTACATCCATGCCAGAATGAATCGCGGCTGGGAGGGCCATCGCGCGGCGGTCTACCAGATTTTCGGCTTGCTGATGGTGGTCTTCTGTTTCTGGGGCGTGAACTTCCTGCTGTCTGGGCTCCACGCCTATGCCTGATCCGGAGACCGCCGTGCGGCCGGCGGCGGCCGAACCTGCCGGCGCGCCAGTGCTCCGGCGGCGGCTGGTTGTCATCGTCGGCGTGCTCGCTATCATCGCATTGGCCTTCGGCGTGGTCTGGTTGCAGAGCGCCAAGTACGAGCCGTTGACGGTCGGCATGGCAGCGCCGGATTTCACCCTGCCGGATATGGCCGGGAAGAATCAGCAACTCTCCGACTATCGCGGCAAGGTCATCTTCCTGAACTTCTGGGCGACCTGGTGCAAGCCCTGCAAGGAGGAAATGCCCTCGATGCAGGTGCTCTGGGACAACCTGAAGAAGGAAGACTTCGTCATGCTGGCCATCAGCATGGACCGGGTCACGACGACCAAGGAGATCTCGCCCTTCGTCGAGAACTTGAAGCTCACCTTTCCGATCCTCACGGATTCCTGGGGACAGACCGACAAGCGCTACAAGCTGATGGGCGTGCCGGAGACGTACATCATCGATCAGAACGGCGTCCTGCGGGAGAAAGTCATCGGTCCCCGCGACTGGACCAGGACCGAGAGCATCGAAACCATCGTCCAGTTGCTGCAGAAGCAGCGCAAATCCGTCAGGGCTGACTAGCGTTTCCGATGCAAACCCTGGGCGCCGTGTGGCTGGGGGTGTTCTTGACGGCCGGGCTCCTTGCGTGCAACGGCGTGCCCGAGAGCGAGGTCATTGCAAATGAGGGCGGCCCGATGATGCCCGTCGTTCCTGTCCTCACGGAGGCGCCCCGCGTCGGCCACCTGGCTCCGGATTTCGTGCTCACGACCCTGGACGGTCGGGAAGTGCGGCTGTCCGACTATCGGGGTCACGTCGTCTTCCTGAACTTCTGGGCGACGTGGTGCGAGCCGTGCAAAGTGGAGATGCCTGCGATGGAGCGGCTCTACCGCGACTATCGTCGGCAGGGGCTCGCGATCCTCGCGGTCTCTTCTGATCCCGAAGGGGCCGCCGTGACCAGGCCGTTCAGGGATTCCTTGGGATTGAGTTTCACGATCGCGCACGACCAGGACGCGGTGGTGATGCGGATGTACGGCGTGCGGACCTTGCCGCATACGTTTCTGGTCGATCGCCGGGGAGTGATCACGCACCAGATCTTCGGGGCACGTGACTGGCAGGACCCTGAGGCGCGGGACGGCATTCAGAAACTCTTGAGGATACGCTGAACGTGTTCGCGCAGCCTCCCGATATTTCCCTCTTTCTCGCCTTCGCCGCGGGACTGCTGTCCTTCGTGTCTCCCTGCGTCCTCCCGCTGGTGCCCTCCTACATTACCTACATCACGGGGCTCACCCTGGAGGAATTGACCAGCGAGACGGAACGGGCGCGGGTCCGCGGTGTCATCATCATCAACTCGCTGCTCTTCATCGCGGGCTTCTCCGCCGTGTTCATTGCCTTCGGGGCGTCGGCCAGCCTGATCGGGCAGTTGCTGACCACCTACCAGGATTTCATCCGCAAGCTAGGCGGAGTGCTGATCGTCGTCTTCGGTCTCTACGTCATGGGGGTGCTGAAGCTCAACTTCCTGATGAGCGAGGCGCGCATCCATCTCAAGAGCCGCCCGGCCGGGTACGTCGGGTCGGTCCTTGTCGGCATAGCCTTTGCCGCGGGATGGACCCCCTGCGTCGGCCCGATCCTGGGAACGATCCTTGTCTACGCCAGCACGACCGATTCCATGCTGACGGGCGTGAAGCTTCTCTCCAGCTATTCGCTGGGTATCGGCCTGCCGCTCTTTATCACCGCGCTCGCGGTGGATTCCTTCCTCAATTACTTCAAGAAGCTTCGCGGGTACATGTACGGCATCTCCGTCGCCAGCGGGGTTTTTCTCGTGCTGGTCGGCGTGCTGATCTACACCAATTCTTTGACCATCCTCACCAGCGAGCTCGAACGGCACGGCATCGGCTGGTACATCGGACAGTAAAGCCAACTTGATGTACGACGCCATCGTCGTTGGTATGGGCCCCGGCGGCGCCACCACCGCCGCAGAGCTGGCGCGCGCCGGTTTTGCCGTCCTCGGGCTCGAATGGAAGACGCACCCTCGCTATAAGGTCTGCGGGGGCGCGCTGTCGGCCCGCACCGACCGGCTCCTGGAGCCGGACTATCACTCCGTCGTTGAAGACACCATTCACAGAGTCCGCTTTCAGTTCGCCGGCTCGGAGGCCTTCGAGATAGCCTCTTCCGACCCAATCGCCTATATGGTCATGCGGGACCGTTTCGACGCGTACCTCGTTCAGAAGGCACGAGAGGCCGGCGTGTTGGTCCGCGAAAACGAGCGCGCGGTGAAGGTGCGCGAATATGCGGATCGAGTCGAGGTGGAAACGCAGCAGGGGCGGTATCAGTCCAAGGTCATTGTGGGGGCGGATGGCGCCAATAGCCTGGTTGCCAGGACGCTGTTTCCCGAGCGGCGGGGGCGCGTGGTGGGTGCGCTGGAAGGCGAGGTGCCGTTGAATGGAGCAATGTCCAGCCTGGGTGCTGGGGCCATCGTGCTCGATCTCGGGGTGGTAACCGGCGGCTATGGCTGGGTGTTCCCCAAGGAGGGAAAACTCTCTGTGGGGATTGCCGAGTTTCACGGATCAGGGCGCAATCCGAAAAGAAGCTACGAGCGCTTCGTACAGGGAGAGCCGATTCTTACCGGAGTCGAGGTCCCCGGCGGCCTCGGCCATCCGATCCCGCTGTATGGAGGCGCGGGGGCAGAGCGAATGCTGCTGACCACGGCGCGCGCGCTCTTGGTCGGCGACGCGGCGCATCTTGTGGACCCGGTGTTAGGGGAGGGCATCTATTATGCGGTGCTGAGCGGGCGAATGGCGGCGGCCTGCATTGCGGATCATCTTTGCGGCCGGACGCCCGACCTTCAGGCGTATGACGCGCAGGTCGCCGACGAGCTCTATCCCGAGTTTCGCGTGGCCGGCCGCATGGCGTGGACTTTGTACAGGTTTCCGCAGATCTCGCACCGCGTGATCCGCCGCAGGCCCGAGATTCTCGAACTCTATGCTGAGGTGTTGAAAGGCAGGGAGACCTACCGAAGTTTCTACGCCAAGGCCAAAATGGGAGCGAAAGACTCGTTCGCCCATCTCCTGGAAGACGCCTGCTTGGCGGCCTTCAAGAGCTGAAAGCTAGCAGCTGACGTTCAAGCCGCAGGTGATGACCTGGGGACCGTTGCCGTTCGAACCGGGCGGGGGAAGGTCCGCCGGTTTCATGGTCAACGAACGCGTTTTGGGCGCGGTCGGCAAGGGCGGAGGGATTGCGGGTTGGGACGGCGCGGCCGCCACATCCTTGAAGGATTTCCCGTTGATGGAGGCCAGGAGCGCCTGGCCCTCTTTGCGGACCTTGGCCTTGGGATAGTTGGTCAGCAGCAGGTTGAGGTGCTCCACCGCCCGTTCGGGGGAGCCGATGTCCTTATAAGTCTTCGCGAGGTAGTACAGCGCCTCAGCCGAGATGTCGGAGTCGGGATAGAAAGTGATGGCCCGCTCGAACCGGTGCAGGGCCGCCAGGTAGGCGGTCTGGCGATAGTAATGCTTGCCCACGTAGAGCTCGTACTCGGCGGTGTGCGTCCGGCCTTCCTTGATCTTTGCCTTGGCGTCCATTTCATACGCGCTGCCGGGATAGTCCTTCAGCAATTTCTCCATCGCCTCGACAGTCAGGCGGACGTGCTCCGGATCACGGTCAAGGGTCGTGACCTGCTTGAAATGGCTCAGGCCCAGCCGGTACTGGGCGTACGGCGCGAGCATGTGCGACCTGTGGAGGTCGAGGAAGTGCTGGTACTCCACGGCGGCCTCGGCGTAGTCTTCCTTCTCGAAGAACGCTTCGGCGCGCTTCATGATGACGTGTGGGTCGTAGTTACGCTCCAGCGGGTCGGTCTTGAGGACCTGCTCGTCGGCGTTGGCAGTGCGGGCGGCTGCCGCGTTTTTGGCCGGCTGGGTCTTGGACGTGCTGGAACAACCGACTAGGACGGACACGACCAGCAGTGTCGCGACAAGAGGGGCGTGAGCGCGCATACGATAAACACTCTAAACAAATAACCACTTGGAAATCAAGCGTAAATTGACACTCCACGCGCACGGTTCCTATAATCCCCTATGAGCCTGCGATCCCGGATCGTCGGGACGGGCGGATACGTCCCGGCCCGCATCGTCACCAATGAAGAGCTGGCCGGTCTGACCGGCGTGACCCCGGCCGCGATTTACCGGCGGACCGGCATCAGAGAACGCCGGTGGGCGGCGCCGGACGAAGCCACGTCGGACCTCGCTCTTCAAGCCGCGACGGCCGCGCTCGAAGCAGCAGGCACGCAGGCCGCGGCGCTCGATGCGATCATTCTCTCCACGACCTCGTCGGATACACTCATGCCCGCGGCGGCCTGCCACCTCCAGCGCTTACTGGGCGCAAAGCCGGCGTTCGCCTTCGACCTGGCCGACGGCATCGAGGCCATCGACGAAGACTTGTGGC
>CAZMPH010000103.1:0-7275 GCA_964568195.1 uncultured Nitrospirales bacterium
GATCATCCCGTCGAACATCAATCACCCTGAGATCGAGCCGATGATCATCGGGCGCAACTTCCTGGTGAAGATCAACGCGAACATCGGCAACTCCGCCGTGGCCTCCTCGATCGAGGAGGAAGTGGAAAAGATGATCTGGGCCGCGCGCTGGGGCTCGGACACGGTCATGGATCTCTCCACCGGCAAGAACATCCACGAGACACGGGAGTGGATCATCCGCAACTCGCCGGTGCCCATCGGCACCGTGCCCATCTATCAGGCCTTGGAAAAGGTCGGCGGCAAGGCCGAGGACCTCACCTGGGAGATCTATCGCGACACCCTCATCGAGCAGGCGGAACAGGGCGTGGACTACTTCACCATCCACGCAGGCGTGCGGCTGCGTTACGTGCCGTTGACGGCCGGCCGCGTCACCGGCATCGTCTCGCGCGGCGGGTCCATCCACGCCAAGTGGTGCCTGGCCCACCACCAGGAGAACTTCGCCTATACGCACTTCGAAGAGATCTGCGAGATCATGAAGGCCTACGACGTCTCCTTCAGCCTGGGCGACGGGCTGCGGCCCGGCTCGATCGCGGACGCGAACGACGAGGCGCAGTTCGCGGAACTGGAGACCCTGGGTGAGCTGACGAAGATCGCGTGGGCGCACGACGTCCAGGTCATGATCGAGGGCCCCGGCCACGTGCCGATGCACATGATCCAGGTGAACATGGAGAAGCAGCTCCAGGAATGCCACGAGGCGCCGTTCTACACGCTGGGCCCCCTGACCACCGACATCGCGCCCGGCTACGATCACATCACGTCCGGCATCGGCGCGGCCATGATCGGCTGGTTCGGCTGCGCGATGCTCTGCTATGTGACGCCCAAGGAGCACCTGGGCCTGCCCGACAAGGAAGACGTGAAGACCGGCGTCATCACCTACAAGATCGCCGCGCACGCGGCCGACCTCGCCAAGGGGCACCCCGGCGCGCAGGCGCGCGACAACGCGCTGTCCAAGGCCCGCTTCGAATTCCGCTGGGAGGACCAGTTCAACCTCTCGCTCGATCCCGATACGGCCAAGTCGTTCCACGACGAGACCCTCCCGCAGGACGCCGCGAAGACATCGCACTTCTGCTCGATGTGCGGCCCGCATTTCTGCTCGATGAAGATCACCGAGGACGTGCGGCAGTATGCCGAGGAGAAGGCGCTGGACGAGCAGACCGCCATCCAGGTCGGTATGAAGGAAAAGGCGGAGGAGTTTAAGAAGACCGGCGCAGAAATCTATCGGTAACACGAGGCACGTTATGGCGAATAAATGGACGGCTCCCCTGCGGGAGCGCGACATCACCCGGCAGATCGCCCGGGAATACTTTCAGGAATTCGACCGGCTCATCGAGAGCGACGTCATCGTTGTGGGCGCGGGCCCTTCCGGGCTGCTCTGCGCGCGGGACCTCGCGTCCTTCGGCTTCAAGACGCTCCTCATCGAGCAGGCACTGTTCCTGGGCGGCGGGTTCTGGTCCGGCGGGTATCTCATGAACAAGGCGACGATCTGCGCGCCCGCCGACAAGATCCTGGATGAGCTCCATATCCCCGCCAAGCGCATCAAGGAATGCGAGGGCATGTTCATGGTGGACCCACCCCACGCGACCGCCAAGCTGATCGCCGCCGCCTATGGCGCCGGCGTGAAGGTGCTGAATCTGACCAAAGTCATCGACCTCATCCTGCGCCGGGAAAATGTCCTGGAGGGCGTCGTCGTGAACTGGTCCCCGGTCGAGCACGCGGGCCACGACGCCGTGCACGTGGACCCGATCGCGCTCGAGTCCAAAATCGTGGTGGACGCCACCGGCCACGACGCCGCCGTCGTTACGCTCCTGAACCGGCGCGGCCTGCACAAGGCGGTGCCTGGCAACGGCGCCATGTGGGTGGAGCGCTCGGAGGAGCTCGTCGTGGCGAACACCCGCGAGGTCTATCCCAATTGCTTCCTGGCGGGCTTGTCGGTTTCCGCCGTGGACGCGTCCCCGCGCATGGGTCCCGCTTTCGGCGCCATGTTGCTCTCCGGCCGGCGGGCAGCCGAGCTCGTCCGGAAGAAGCTCAAGCAGGAATAGGGATTTTGGAACCCGACGACGATCAGAAGGCCGCTTGGGACCTTTTTCGGAAAGCGTACGAGCGCCAGATGAAGGGCGAGTTCGCGGAGGCCGTCAAACTCTACACCGAATCCATCGAGCTGTACCCGACCGCCGAAGCCTATACCTTCCGGGGCTGGACATACAGCTTCATGGGGATGCTCGATGAAGCGATCGAGGACTGCCACCGCGCCATCGCGGTGGACCCCGACTTCGGCAATCCGTATAACGACATCGGCGCCTACTTGATTGAGAAAGGGCAGCTCGACGACGCGATCGAGTGGTTGGAACGAGCGACGCGCGCCAAGCGCTACGAGAGCCCCGCGTTCCCGCACCTCAATCTGGGGCGCGTGTACGAGAAAAAACGGGACTGGGAGAAGGCCATCGATTGCTACCAGAAAGCGCTGAAGATCAACCCCCAGTACGATCTGGCCCAGCGAGCCTTCACCCGGCTCAGGGCCATGATGAATTAGGACTACCATGGACAACAAAACCATCCTCGTCGCCGTGAGCGACGTGTTCTTCTATACCAAGGTCCGGGACGCGCTGAAGCCGCAAGGCTACCAGCTCGAAAAGGCGCGGACGCAGGACGAGATCGCCGACAAAGCCGGCACGCTCAGCCCGGCGGCGGTGATCCTGAACATCAATGACGAGTCGCTCGACGCCTTCAAGGCGCTGGAGGCCCTCAAGGGCGACGACCGATCGAAGACGATCCCGGTCCTGGCGTTCGCCAACCACGAGGAAGTGGACAACTGGAGGCGGGCCCAGCAGCTGGGAGTGACCAAGATCGTGTCCCGGAACGAATTCTCCTCCAGAACCCTTGAGCTGGTCCAGGAGGTGGTGGGTGTGGGAGGGGCGCGGGGACCCGTTGCTCCTCCAAATGCAACGGGTGATGGGCCCCCTCCCACGAGGATGGGAGGGGTATGAAGCGCTCGCGCCTCTACGACGAGCACGCGAAGCGCGGGGCCTCGTTCATGGAACAGAGCGGCTGGGAAGTGCCGGCGCACTACGGAGACGCCACCGCCGAGCACGAGGCCGTGCGGCGCGGGGTCGGGATCATTGATCTCTCCCAGCGCGGGAAAATCCGCATCATCGGCGACGACCGGATGAAGTGGCTCCAGAGCATCATCAGCAACGACATCCTGCCCCTCACGACGGGACAAGGCATCTGCTCGAGCCTTCTGACGCACAAAGGGAAGATGCTCTCCTACTTCCGGGTCTACCAGCTCGGCGAGAGCCTGATGCTGGAGGACGTGGGAGAAATCGGCGACCTCACCTTTTCGGCGCTGCGCAAGTTCCTGCTGTACGGCACCAAGGCCAAAATGGACAACTGCGCCGAAAGCTGGGGGCTTCTGCTGGGCAGCGGCCCCAAAGCATTCGAACTCGTGAAGGGCGCGTTTGGCGCGGATCTTTCCTCCCTGAAGCCACTGTCGTTCGTGTCTCAGGAGATCGACGGGCACAGCGCCCTGCTGATCCGCGCCGAAGAAACCGGCGAGCACGACGTAGAAATGCTCATCCCGGCCGACGGCCTGCAAGCGGCGTGGGGCCGCCTGTGGGCCTCCGGGGAAACGATGGGATTGAAGCCCTTTGGCGCCCATGCCTTGGAAACCTTGCGCATGGAAGCCGGCATCCCCAAGGCCGGGCCGGACCTCAACGAGACCATCGTGCCTCCGGAAGCCAACTTGGAAGGCAAGGCTTTCAGTCTCACCAAGGGTTGTTATCCAGGCCAGGAGGTGGTCGCCCGGATGGGTACCTATGGCTCGGTGCGAAGGCGCCTGGTCGGCCTTGTCCTGGAGGAAGTCATGGCGCCTCCACCCGGCGCCAAGCTCTTCAGCGGGGAGCGCGAGGTGGGCTGGGTTTCCAGCGCGACCCGGTCTCCGTCGCTCGGCAAGGTCATCGCGTTCGGATTCCCGCTCCGCGACTTCACACCGCCCGGCACCGCGTTGACCGTGGAAATTAATGGCGAGCGCAAGCCCGCCACGGTCCATCCCCTGCCGTTCGTGAAAAGTTCTTAGGGAGCGCCGGCTTTATGAATCCAGTCGCTGAACAACGCGCCCTCCGCCTTGAGCAGGAGCTCAACCGGATGACCGCCATCCTGATCCGGGAGTACGAGCCCGAGAAGCTGATCCTCTTCGGATCGGTGGCGCAGGGAGAGATCCACGAGTGGAGCGATCTCGACCTGGTGGTGGTCAAGAAGACCGACAAGCCGCTGCTGGAGCGGACCGAGGAAGTGCTCCGGCTGGTCCGCCCCAAGGTCGGCATGGACGTGCTGGTTTACTCGCCGGCGGAGCTCGACAGCCTGGTGGACGAACGGCGGGTCTTCGTGCTGGACGAAATTATCTATAAGGGAGCCGTGGCGTATGAGCGCCGAAAATAGGTGGGCCGCCTTCGCGGCCGAGGACGTGGCCATGGCGGAGGCGGCCAAGGGCCTGGGGCTCTGGAACCAGGTCTGTTTGCATGCCCAGCAGGCCGCGGCCAAATCGTTGAAGGCCTTCCTCGCCGAGCGCCACCGCCCGATCCCGCTCGCCAAACACCTGGCGGAGCTGCTGGCGCTCTGCGCAGAAGCCGACCAGAGCCTGTCGCGTTTTGAAGACCGCTGCTACGCTCTCGACAAGTACCTGATCCCGCTGACCTACCCCGACGCCGTCCCCAGCAGCCAGGCCGGCAGCCTGCCCACCGAGAAAGACGCCCAGGAAGCGCTGGGCATTTTGAAGGAACTCCGAGAAGCGCTGAGAGTCGGGTAAGCAGGCAGCACGTCAGAGGCGGAGGGGTGGCGGCGAGTGGGACCCTGGCGGAGCGGAAGAGCCTACAGCCGAGTCCGCGGGGCTGCGACGGCGAAAGGATCTGAGCACGTCAGGGTGACTCGCCGACAGGACCCCATAGCCGAAGGCGACAGCATTTACTCGTCATCCTCATCCCCTTCCGCCTTTTCCATGGCCTCTTGCTGTTCTATCGCATTGTGCAGCAAGGCGCGAATGAACATGGAGGCCACATTTCCCACGGACAGACTTCCCCCGGGAGGCACCGCGATCTTGCCGTCCTTGACCATCTTCTCCAGCCACTTCTTCTGATCCTGGCTGATCTGGAACTTGACCTCGACCAGCTCTTCCTTGCCGCCGAATACGTCCTGACCCATAATGCAGGCCCCCTTATCCTTTTTTACTTTTCTTATCTCCGGGTTCCTTGAACAACAGATAGAGTAGCACGATAAAGCCGACGGTGACGCCGGCGAGGGCCAGCCAGGTTCCGATGTTCTGCATGGTCAGGCGATCCCTTTCGCCAGCCGCTCGCGCAGCTCTTTCGGCAGTTTGGTCAGCTTGCCTTGAATGTCCACGGTGGCCAGTCGCGCCGAGCCCTCCACCACCAGCCGCCCGCTCGTCTTCTCCCGGATCTCGTGCGCGAACGTGAAGCTCGCCGCGCGCATCTCCGTGAGCCGGGTGGCGACGGTCAACGTCTCGCCGTAGCGGGCCGGCGAGCGATAGGTGAGTTCGGCATGCACCACCGCGAAGAGCGTGCCCGCGTCCATGAAGGCCTTGACCGAGAGCCCCTGCGCCTCCAGCCAGTGCGTGCGCCCCTGCTCGAAGTAGCGGAGATAGTTCCCGTAGTACACGACGTTCCCGCAGTCCGTGTCCTGGTAGTAGATGCGGACGTCCATTGTATGGGTGTGCGTATGGGTGTGCGGCGTCTGTGACATGGTCAGAGCTCGAGGGTCGGAAACTTGGGGAGCGCGGCGTCGGTGACGCCGGCCACTTTCACGATCAGCGCGTAGAGCTGGTGGTACCGTTCGGCGGTGGCCGGCTCGAAGCCGTGGCCGAGCGGCGACCGGTGCGCGGCGTCCAGCAGCGGCTTCATCTGCGGCCACTGGGCTTGGAACGTTTGTCCCATCGGATCGCCGAGCGCCGCCAGGGCGCGGAACTGCGCCACGAGCGGCAGTTTGTATTTCCCGTCCACGTCGTCCAGAAAGCAGGTCTTGCAGGTCTCCTGCAGCGCGGCCGGCAACTGCTCGGGCTGGACGTCGTTGGTTTTGATCTTATGCTGCTTGAACAGTTGCACCTGCGCGAAGGCCTCCAGCGCCCGCAGGACTGTGGCGAGCGCCGCGTCGAAGGCGCGGTCCTGTTCGGCCCGGCGCTTCGCGTTGGCCAGGAGGTCGGGCGCGATCGCCGCCTTCACGTCCGAGGGGTCCAGGACGAGCTTCTCCAGAAAGCCGGAGTTCTCCTTGAGGCGGGGAACCAGCGCCTTCACGCCGGCAGGGCCGCCGAACACGGAGGCCATGTCGAGCGCCTTCGTCGCGGTCTTCAATGATTCCCATGCGGGCTTGTATTGAAAGCGGTCCCAGCAGCCGTAGGCGTCGGCGAGGTCGGCGAAGGCATGGTAGAGGGGCTTCTGCCCGCCGCTCACGCGCGCTTCGATCTGCCGGAATCCACCGGACGCGGCGGCGTACGAGCCGCGATTGAACTGCTCGGCGGCAAGCCGGCGCGCGCCGATCGCGGCCTCGGTCCAGGGGTTGTCCTGCTGCCAGGAATGCGCAAGGCCGTTGACGATGACGAGCTCGCCCACCGGCGCGTCGCCCGCGACGAGGGCCGGTTTCAGCGTGAGGAACTGGGAGGAATGCGTCAGCGTGGCGAGTCCGGTTGCCGCCGACATGGCGGCGGTGGCGCGGCCCAGGTCCACGGTCAGCTCGCCGGGTCCGAGGCCCCAGACTTTGAGCAGGTCCGCGAGCGGTTGATTGAGTGCCTTATAGCAGGCGCCGAAGCCGTGGGGATCGGGCGTGATGATCCAGTCCCACTTCTTCGGCAGCTTGACGAGGTTCGGCTGGATCTGGATCTCGATCTGGGGGCGCAGGTTCTCGGGGATGAAGAAGCAGAGGCACTCGGGGTTCAGGCGGTTGATGGTCGCCACGCAGGGCGACGGGTCGCCGACGAGGGCGATCAGCAGGGCTTTCGTAGAAATTTCCACCGCCACGCGCCGGACTATAGCAGAAGGAAAAGGGGACTGGCTACTTTTCGTCCGTCGTTGATCTGCGACTTCGAAAAGTTGCCTGTCCCCCTTTTAGCGGAGCGGGTCCTGCCCCCGCATAGCCCATCGCAGCCGGGGAACCCGTTGCTCTTTGCGGGGGTCCTGTCACCGAACAGCCGGGGCACCTGTTGCTCCTTAAATGCAACGGGTCACCAGCTCAGAG
>CAZMPH010000104.1:0-7182 GCA_964568195.1 uncultured Nitrospirales bacterium
GAGCGGGTGACACCGCATGGGCGCCCAGATGCAGCGCGGGGCGTACAGCCGGGTCTGCGGGGCCTCGACGGCGAAACGCCCAGCTGCGCTGGGCTATGCGGGGGCAGGACCCGCAAGTTTTGACGGACTATACCATAAACTTGACCCTTGCGAGAGACCTGTGCTATAGAGGCAACTGCCTAAGATGATGAAAACGCGTCTTCTCATATTGCCGCTGATCCTGCTCTTGGGGCTGTCCCTGGTGGCCTTCGCGCCGCTGGCCGCGACGCTCGAGTTGCACCATACGTTGGGCGAAGCGGACCAGGACGGCCACCAGCATTCGGCGGCCGACCTCTGCTCCTGGGTCCAGAGCCATACGTCATCTTCGGATGTCGGATGCGCTCCTGCTCTGGCTTCGCAGCCGGCTCAGCCCGCGCTTGAGACTCCCTATCACGACCGCATCGTCGAGCACCTGCTGCTCGTCAATCTTCCCGCCCGCGCTCCTCCGATCCTGACCCTCTAAAAGTCCGTATCCCAATCGCTGCGCCGTAGAACTTCGGCTCAATTCGGCCGCAGGCGGCGCTTTACCTATCCGGACATGAGGTGTCTGTATGCATGCACGATCTCGCGCGCTCGCGCTTCTCGTTGTGTTTGCGCTCGGCATAGGCCCATTGGCACCTGCCGTTTTGGCACAGGAGAAAGCGTCCGAGCTTGAGAATTTGAAGAAACAGATGTTGCAGATGGAAGAACAGTTCCGGCAGTTGCAGCGGCAGATCGAAAAATTGGAGAAGCAGACTGCTCCTTCCGGGCCGGCCAGCCAGCCTGCGGTGGCGGACCCTTCCCTTCAAGAGAAGATCCAGGAGGTGGAACAGAAAGCGGATGCGGCGCTGTCGGCCACGAAAAAGACCTTTGCGTCGCAATTTAATCCAGCCCTCTCGCTGGGCATCGACACGATCGCCTCGTACACGTCGACCAGTCAGAAGTTCAATACCGGCGCGCCCGGCGCGCGGGACAGCGGGGCGCCGATCAACACCAGGCCGGCCGGGGCGGACTTCGACCTCAGGAGCGCGGAACTGTTCATCTCGGCCGACGTGGATCCCTTCACCCGCGCCTATGGTGTGTTCAATGCCTCGGCCGATGCGTCGAACAACGGTACCGCGACGGTGGAGGTTGAAGAGGCGGCGATCATCACGTCGCGCTTGCCGTACAATCTCACGGTTCGGGGCGGGCGGTTCTTCGCCGACTTCGGGACGCTCGCGCACCGTCATGATCACGACCTGCCCTTTGTAGACCGCCCGCCGTCCTTGAATGCCTATATCGGCGGGGAGAGCCAAACCGATGGCGTGGAGGTGAGCTGGCTCGCGCCCACGCCGTTTTACCTGAAGATGACCGGAGCGGTGGGGAACAAGCTGGGAGCAGACACCCCCAACGGCGTGCCCAACACGGGAAGCCGACCGATCAAGGGGCTGACCTACCTCGGGCGCCTGCTGACGTATTTCGACATCAACGACGACAATAATTTTGAGTTCGGCGCATCCATTGCCGAGACACCGGACGCCGACGATGTGGCGACCCCTCCGACCGGCAAGTATCAGCAACGCTTGTTGGGGTTGGACTTCAAGTATCGCTGGTTTCCGCTGGGGAGCGGACTGCGCCAGAGCCTGACCGTCGCCGGCGAACTGCTGCATGATTTCGGCGGGGCGGATCCGGTCCATGGCGGCCCCCGGATCGACATGGTCGGCAATCCTGGATCCCGCGGTGTCTGGGGCGGTTATGTCTACGCAGAGTATCGTCTCTCGAAGCAATGGCGTCCTGGTTTCCGGTTCGACTATTACCAATTGCCGTCCGAGCCGCTGCTGGTGACGAATCTTTTCACCGGCCTGGTCGGCTCAACCCGCAATGCGTCCGGCCACCGGACGGATAACCGGACGTGGAGCCCCTATCTCACGTGGTTCCCCAGCGAGTTCCAACGCCTGCGCCTGCAATACAACCGGGCCGACCGCGGGAATGCCAACGACGTCAACGAGTTCTTCCTCCAATGGACCGTGTTCTTGGGAAGCCATTCGCACGGATTCATGGAACGGGACTGACGGAGGAGACCACATGAAACGGATACTGCTGAGT
The DNA here is from genome assembly GCA_964568195.1 of uncultured Nitrospirales bacterium. Taxonomy (GTDB): domain Bacteria; phylum Nitrospirota; class Nitrospiria; order Nitrospirales; family NS-4; genus SCTG01. Next base: position 2,104 of record CAZMPH010000104.1, read on the forward strand.
TGCTGGATACTCGGGTTGTTGCTGTCATGGGCGCCGTCCGTATGGGCGGCCGAGAGAATTTCGATCGTGACCACGATCCCTGATCTCGCCGACATCGCGAGCCGGATCGCCGGCGAGGCGGCGACGGTGGAGAGTCTGGCGCGCGGCGTGGAGGACCCGCACGGCGTGCCCATCAAGCCCAGCTTTATTCCGAAGCTGAACCGCGCGGATCTGCTCATCCTGATGGGGTTGGAGTACGAACATTCCTGGCTCCCGGCCCTGATCGACGAGGCGCGGAACCCGCGCATCCGGAGGGGCGCGGCCGGCTACATCGATTGCTCGGTGAAGATCGTGCCCAAGGAAGTGCCCGGTACACTGTCGCGGAGCGAAGGCGAGGTCCATCCGGCCGGCAATCCGCACTTCAACCTCGATCCGGAAGGCGGCCGGGCCATCGCCGGGGCCATCTTCGAAGGCTTGGCGCGGAATTACCCGGCACTCAAACCGCAATTCGAGGCCAATCTCAAAACGTTCCTCTCCCAGCTCGACGCGAAGACGCGCGAGTGGGAGACGCTGAGCCGTCCCCTGAAGGGATTGAAAGTGGTGTCCTATCATCGCGACATCGTCTATTTTGCCGAGCGCTACGGGATGGAGATCGTCGGGGAGATCGAGCTGAAGCCCGGCATCGAGCCGACGGCGAGTCATCTCATCGAGCTGGTGGGCCGGATGAAGGCGCAGGGGGTGAAGGTGGTGATCCGCGAGCCGCACTTCAGTGAGAAGGTACCAAACCAGATCGCGGCGCAAGTCGGCGCGCAGGTCGTGAAACTGCCGATCATGGTCGGCGGGGCGCCGGAGGCGAAAACGTACTTCGACCTGATCGAATATAATCTGCGCGCGATGCTCAAGGCCGCCCGGGCCGCGGGCGGGGATCAATCGAAAGGATAGGCCATGCTGTTTCCGTTGGTGAGGTTGGAAGGGGCGACGGTGGGCTATCCGGGAGCGCCCGTCCTGGCGAACGTGGATCTGGCGCTGGACGGCGGCGCGCTGATCGGGATATTCGGGCCCAACGGCTCCGGCAAGAGCACGCTGCTGAAGACGCTCGCCGGGATTCTGCCGCCGCTAGCCGGGCGCGCGCGGTTCAGCCTGCCGGACGGGCGCGCGCCGAGTATCGGGTACGTGCCTCAACGTGAGACGCTTGATCTGGTCTTTCCCCTCACCGCGGCCGAGATCGTCGAGATGGGGACCTATGGACGGCTTCCGCTCGGCCGGCAGGCCGGCCATGCGGAACGGGAACGGGCGCTGGCCTGTTTGGAGAAGATCGGCGCGGCCGATCTCCGGCGCCGCCTCTTCCCGGCCCTGTCGGGCGGCCAGAAGCAACGGGTGTTGATCGCCCGAGCGTTGGTCGCGGAGCCGGACCTGCTCCTGCTCGACGAGCCGCTGAACGGCGTGGATGCTTCGACGGCCGAGGCGATCCTGGTCTTGCTGGAGCGTTTGAACCGGGAACAACGCACCACGATCGTTCTCGTCACGCATCATCTGACTGCGGTGCGTCACGTGATCCGCGAAGCTGTCTGGATTCATGCCGGGTCGTTGCTGCGCGGGCCGGCCGCCACCATGCTCGCCCCTGAAGCGGTGCATCAGCGAATCGAGGAGGATTTCCTGTCATGAGCGTCTTGATGGAAATTCTGTCCCCGGACTTCCTGCTGCGCAACGCCCTCTACGGCGGGCTGATCATCGGCTTTGTGGCGCCGCTGGTCGGCGTCTATCTGGTCGGCCGCCGGATGGTCTTCCTCGGCGTGGCGCTGCCGCAGGTCTCGACGGCGGGCGTGGCGGGAGCCTTCTTCTGGCATGCGCTCTTCCATCGAGGCGAACTGCACGAGCAGGATTTCTGGCTGGCGCTCGCCGGCGCCACGGGGTTCACGCTTGCGGCCATTCTGGGCCTGGCCCTTTGGGAGAACCGCGGCCGCGGTCGAGCGGAGGGGTGGACCGGCGTCCTGTACGCATTCGCCGGCGCGCTGAGTCTGCTCCTGGTCGCGTCGGATCGGATCGCCGAAATCGGAATTCTGGGATTGTTGAAAGGAGAGATCATCGCGATCCCCACAAGTCAGCTTGTGACGTTGATTGTGGGGTACGGGGTGATCGTCATCGCGCTCTGGCTGTTCAAGAAGGATCTGCTGCTGGTGTCGGTGGACCGCGACTTTGCGCTGTCGCTCGGCAAGAACGTACTGGGGTGGGATCTGGTGCTCTACCTGATCGTCGGCGCGACGATCTCGCTCGGTGTGCTGCTGGTGGGGCCGCTGGTGATGTTCGGGTTCCTGATCGTGCCGCCTCTGATCGCGGGCCGGCTGGTCACGGGCATCCGGCGCTTGCCGTTCGTGGCCTCGCTCTTCGGCGGGCTCACGGCCTTCGTGGGGTTCGCGGTTTCGTACAAGCTGGACTCGCCCATGGGGCCGACGGACGTGGCGCTGGTGTGCGTGCTTCTCGCGCTCGTCGCTGCCGCGCAAACCGCCATCGGCCGGCTAAAACGGATCTGATGAGGGGACTGGCTACTTTTCGACTTTGAAAAGTTGCCTGTCCCCCTTTCTTCTGTCTCGAAAATGCTTTAATGTGCGGGTCCTGTCGCCGCGTTACCCGGACGTGCGACGGGGAACCCGTTGCTCTCGGAGTGGGTCCTGTCGCCAAGCAGCCCCGCCGAGCGGCGCCTTTCGGCGTTGCAGCCCCGCAGACTCGCCTGTAGGCGCTCTGGCTCATCGGGGCGCCCCGCTCGGCGCCACCCACTCCAACTGCAACGGGTCGAAACGCCGTCGAGGCCCCGCAGACCCGGCTGTACGCCCTGCGCTGCATCTGGGCGCCCATGCGGCGCCACCCACTTTATAATTACTTCGCCTTCGGCTTGATGACGAAGACGCCGTCGCGGAGGGTGAGGAGGGCGGCGGTGACGCGGGGATCGGTGGAAACGATGCGGTTCAAGTCCTGAATCGCGGCGGTGGAGGGATCAGGATTATCCCGGTTGAGGACTCGCCCGCTCCAGAGGACGTTGTCGATCAGGATCACGCCGGTCGGCGCAATCAGGTCCTTCGCGCGGCGGTAGTAATTCACGTAGTTCGCCTTGTCGGCGTCAATGAAGATCAGGTCGAATGGTCCCTGCAGAGCAGCCATCGTCTCCAGCGCCGGACTCACGCGGACATGGATCTTCTTGCCGTGCGGGCTCTTGTCCCAGTACCGGCGCGCGAAGGCCGCCGAGTCGGGATCGATCTCGCAGGTGAGCACCGTCCCGTCGTCCGGCAGCGCTTCCGCCATCGCCAGCGCGCTGTAGCCCGTAAACGTCCCGATCTCCAGCACCCGCTTGGCTCCGACGGCGAGCGCCATCACTTTCAGGAACGCGCCTTCCAGCGGGCCCACCACCATCTGCGGACAGTCCTGCGTCCGGTACGTTTCTTCGCGGATCAATTTGCAAACATCTGACTCGGTCGTGGAGTAAGCCGCCGCGTACTCCTCGATCTCCGTAGGCACCAAGTCTCCCGGAGACGTTCTCCCGCTCATGCCGAGTTTCTTGAACCAGGAGGGCATGGGCGTCATTTAACACTCCCTCGGAGGGGAGTGCAACAGGAGGAAAGCTTCTAGGTGACGCTCTCGCCGACGCGGATGAAGCAGACGGGATCTTCGACGATCGCCGTCGGGTAGTCCCTGTCTTCGACTGCGCACGCGATGCCCTGGCGCTCGCACCAATCCGTGATCCAGGGAATTTCCTCCACCGACGTGGTCACGAGGCCGGGGCGCGTCACTTTTTCGAGACAGCCTGCGGCGAGCGCGAAGACCGCCCGGCGCTCGCGCGCGAATGCGTCCGGATCGAACGTGACGGGATTGGCGCGGGCGGACGAAAGCGCGCCGAGCTCGGGAAAGCATTCAGGATCATTCAGTACGCTGACGATCCACACGTGGTCGAACGTCCCGACCGCTTCCCGCGCGTCCTTGGCGTGGAACTCGAAGGGCATGCCCGCGCAGGCTGCGTTGAGCAGAGGGACCTCTTCGGCGCGCAGGTTGTAGGCCTCAACTGTGCGATTCAGTTCCAGCGTTTCCACCACCAGCATGGGAAGCTCGGCGATTCCTGCGCCGACGTACAGGCTCCGTCCCTTCGGACGAAGACGGCCCCGCAGGACTTCAGCCAACTTGAGGCCGAGTTCTTGGCAGGGCCCCCGCCGTTCTTCCCAAAACGCGTCGCCGCCCTCGTCGCAGTAAATCGGGCCCAGCGCGCGGTAGTCCACGGCATCAAAGATCCGCGCGATGGCGTGGAGGGTCGTGGGTTGGAGTGGCGTCATGTCGAGCAAGCGAGGAGCGCCTGCGGCTTCCGTAGCCGCGAAGTCGGGGTACCCGTTGCTCCTCGGTGGCAACGGGTCACGAGCGGCGTTTTAATTGGTGCCGAAGCGGGGATTTGAACCCCGACGAGATTGCTCCCGCTAGACCCTGAATCTAGTGCGTCTGCCAGTTCCGCCACTTCGGCACAGAGCGGAGAGAAGGAATTATATGGTACAGTTTCGACCGTGTCCAGCCTGAAGAATCCGTATCGGATAGGGCAGGCGGTCGTCCCTGCCGCCTGGGCCTGGATGGCGCTGGTGATCGCCTTGTCCTTCTGGGGGGCCTGGGACATCCCGGCACGGCTGCCCGACATCAACGAAGTCGCGACCACCCACCTGTTTCTCGCCCCGGTTTCCCTGATCTTGTTTTTCGTCCTGAGCTGGATCCGGCAATATTACGACGATGAAGAGGCCCATCCCGGGCCTCGGCCGTTTCCCCGTTGGCGCGCCACGCTCGGGATCTGGGTACTGGCCTTCCTGCACCCGGTCTCATGCGGCCTCTATCCCGCGGCCTTTAATCTTGATACCCGGACGGTTGAAGACATCAGCCAAGCGGTGGGGACGATGCAGGCGGGGATGCCTCGCGACGAGGTGGAGAGGCGGATTGTCGAGTTGAACGCGTCGCTGCCGATTTCCATGGAAACGGATCGGGGCCGGCACCGGAGACTTCAGGAAGAGGCAGCGCGGTATCTGGCCACCCAGGATGCCGCCGTCCGGCGATCGCTCTGGCCGGCGCTGTCGCGGGCGA
>CAZMPH010000105.1:0-7137 GCA_964568195.1 uncultured Nitrospirales bacterium
GCCCCGTGGGAGAAGTGTTCCCATCGGGCTATTCCTTCCACTGTGCGAGAGACCTACAGGGCTGGGTGAGGGCAGGGGCGAAGCGCCAGTTCCATACGGGGAGCGACGGCATCGCGCTCTTTCCGAAGGGTCACCTCGACGATCCGGTTGTCGTTGACCCCGAGGGCTTCGCAGACAGCATCCTGCGTAATCTTCAACCCGCCGTCGATGTCGCGCCGGAGTTCCGAGACGAAGTAGAAGCGCAGGTCGAGCGCCAGGGGGCTGTCGTTCTGGACCGCGAGGAATCGGTGTCCGGCCTTGCGCTTCGCGAGCGCGCAGATCACTTCTTGCCCCACGAGGGTCTTGAACCGGCGGCCGGCCGCCGAGAGCACGCGCCGTCCGTTCACCGTCGCATAGTGGTGGTTGATGCTCGGGGGAATAGGGAGTACGAGGCGCAGGAGGTCGTCGGGTTGTTCCTTCTGTAGGGGCGTATCGCGATACGCCCCTACCCGAAGAAGAAGACCGGCATTACAGGAACGGGTCTTCCGAGGGATGAGTGATCGGAGGTCCGGTCCTCCGTTGGATTTTGTCTCGGGAATGCGATAGGACGACAGGCGGATGACGGCGGGACGTGAGCGTGAAGGGCGACGCTTCACCGTCTGTCGAGAATGTCCATGATCTTGCTCATGGAAGCTTCGTGGCGGTCTTCCGCCTGGGTAAGGCGCCGCCGCCAGTCCACGGGGTTCCAGAGTTCCAGGAACTCGAACATGCCGACCAGCACGATCTCCTGGTCGTCGGCCAGATTGAGGTGCTTGCGGAACTTGCCGGGGATGAGGATGCGGCCGGCTTTGTCGATCTCCGACGTGGCGGTCTCCGATACCACGTGATGCATGAAGAGGCGGCTCTGATCCTCGTCCAGCCTGGCTCTGGTCTTCGTGAGGACGCTGGTCCACTCGGTCAGCGTGTAGGTCCGGAGGCAGGTCGGCTCGCTGCGCTTGAGGAACACGACCCCCCGCTCTCCCGCCTGTCCTTCAGGGCAGAGGAGGTCGCGGATGTAGGGCGGGAGGAGGAATCGGCCCTTCTCGTCCAGCTTGCAGAAGTTTTCTCCGGCAAACATCAGGGATGTCTCCTCGTCAGGTCGCGGACGGCCTCAACGGCTCCGTCGCGTGTACTCGCGGCTCTTCTTCCTGAGCCACATGTCCAGTTCGGATTTGACGAACCGCCAGTCCTTGCCGAGCTTGAAGGCCGGGACGCGCTTCTCCTGAATGTAGCGATAGAGCGTCCGAGGGGCCACTTTCAGGTAGCGGCACGTCTCGGCGGTCGTGAGGACTTCGTCGCGTACCGCTTTGGCCATCGAACATTCCGTATGAGATGAAACAGTATCCTAGTCGGAAGGGGCGGATTTGTCAAGTCTTTCATCATGCCAAACCTTGCCAATCATTGCCACTGATAGCCGTAGGCCGTCCGTTACAGCCGCCGGGCGAGCGTCAGGACCACAACGGAGGCGGCGCCTGCCCGCCGCAGGGCGCGGGCGCAGTCGTTGACGGTCGCGCCCGTAGTCAGGACGTCGTCCACGAGCAGGACGCGGCGGTCCTCCAGGCCGTCCGGGTCCCGGACGGCGAAGGCGCGCCGCACGTTCCGGGCCCGGCCCGCTCGGTCGAGCTCCGTCTGGGGCCTGGTTTGCCGGACCCTCTCCAGATGGCCAAATGACAGGGGGAGGCCGAGGCGCCGGGCGATCCGATCGGCCAGGAGCAGCGATTGGTTGAACTCGCGGGCCCTCAGTCGGGCGGGGTGGAGAGGGACGGGCATGACGAGATCAGTGGGCGGGAGCCGGTCCGCCCAGACGAGCATGAGGTCCGCCAAGGGGGCCGTCAGGGCGTCCCGCCGCCGATATTTAAAGAGGCGAATCGCCTGCTCCAGCACCCCCTTGTAGCGGTAGGGCGAGAGCGCGCGATCGAATCGCGGCGGCTTCTCCCGGCACGCACGGCACGTATGTCCCGGACTGTATGCCAGCGCGAGCGGCGAGTCGAACGGCTGCCCGCACCGTGGACAGAGCGGCCCTTCGATGGGCGTGATCGACTCCCAGCAGGCACGGCAGAAGAACGGCAGACGCCGGTCCGCGGCCGGGCGCCCACAGGCGGCGCAGTCCACCGGAAAGACCCAGTGCAGAATGGTATCCAGGATATCCGGCACGGCGCGCCTCTCTTCTTGTGGGACACCGCAGCCGGGCGCAGGGCACATTGTCGGGCATCACGGCTTTGTGTTATAGGTGATCAAGTCTGATTCGGGAGGAGCGTGGTCCGGCTGGAAGGAGTCTCCAAGGTCTATCAGCGAGGCGCCTCGATCATCCGGGCGGTGCAGGGGGTCTCGCTGGAGGTTGCCAAGGGAGAGTTTCTCGCCGTCATAGGGCCGAGCGGCAGCGGCAAGAGCACGCTGCTCAACCTGATCGGCGGGTTGGATCGGCCGACGGAAGGCGATGTCGTCATCGAAGGACGCTCGACGCGAGGGTTTTCCGAGGCCGAGTGGACGGAGTTGCGGCGCGAGCGGATCGGCGTCGTCTTCCAGTTCTTCAACCTGCTGCCCGGGCTGACCGCGCGTGAGAACGTCGCGCTGCCGCTCCTGCTGCGGGGCGACTCCGATCCAGGGCAGCGCGTGGAGGAATGTCTCGCGGCCGTGGGATTGGCGCACCGCGGGGAGCATCGCCCGTCGGAGCTGTCGGGAGGCGAGCAGCAGCGCGTGGCGGTGGCGCGGGCGTTGGCGCATCGGCCCGCGCTCCTGCTGGCGGATGAGCCGACCGGCAACCTGGATTCAAAAGTGGGACGCGAGATCGTGCATCTGATGAGAACCCTGGCCCGGCAGGGCGGGCAGACCGTGGTGCTGGCCACCCACAGCCGGGACGCGGCGGCGGAAGCGGATCGGGTGCTGACCATGCGCGACGGCGTTGTGGAGAGGGAGGGAGTGCCGTCATGAAGAAGCCTCTCGGCGCCTCCTGGGGTGCTGCGGCGATCGCGGCCGGACTGGCCTTCGCGGCGCCGACCCTGGCGGATCAGCCTCCGCCTACGCATCCGATGGCGCAGGAGCATCCGATCGAGTTCGACGCGACGGGGATCATTCCGCCTATGCCGTGGAGCATTCCGGGAGTGACCGAACCGATCCAGTCGGTGCGGGACCGGATGGCGACGGACAAAGTCACGACCCTGAAGCTGAGGCGCGGCCGGTACATCTTCATGACCACGGTCTTCTCGTTCGAGTTTACCGTGAACCTGGAGGGGAAGCTGGACTACATGAAGACGATCGATCAGTGCGTCGGGGGGCGCGGCACGTCGACGCTCCTGGTCACATGCCGGAAGATGCAGCCGGTTGAGCACTGACCACTCATGACGGAGCCCGACCTTTCCTGCACGATCGCCGGCGTGCGGTTTCCCCTGTGCCTCATGAACGCGTCGGGCGCCTTGTGCGTGACGCGCGAGGAACTCGACGCGCTGGGGCGATCGAGCGCCGGCGCCATCGTCACCAAGTCCATGACCATCGAGTTCCGCAAAGGCAACCCGGAGCCCCGGTACTATCCCTTTCCAGGAGGCTCCATCAACTCGATGGGGCTGCCGAACCTCGGCTACCAGGCCTATGCCGAGCTGATTCCCGCGCTGAAGACGTTCAAGAAGCCCGTGATCGCGAGCGTGGCGGGTCTGTGCGAAGACGATTTTCCGGAGATCGCCAGGACCATCAGTAAGGCCGGTCCTGATCTCATCGAAGTCAATCTTTCCTGTCCCAACATCGCCGGCAAGCCCCAGATAGGCTACGACTTTGAAGCCTCCGAGCGGCTCATCCGCAAGGTCCGGGCCGTCGTAGACCGGCCGATGGGCGTCAAGCTGCCTCCGTATTTCGATCCGGCGCACCATGCCGCGATGGCCGACGTCCTGAAGCGGGCGCCGGTGGACTTCCTGTCCCTCATCAACTCCGTCGGCAATACGCTGGTGATCGATCCCGAGCGCGAGGCGGTCGTGATCAAGCCCAAAGGGGGATTCGGCGGTCTGGGCGGGTCGGTGATCAAGGCGGTCGCGCTCGCCAACGTCCGCGCGTTCTGGAAGGCCTTCGACGGCCGCATCCCGATCATCGGCGTGGGCGGCGTCACATCGGGCACGGACGTGTTCGAGCATCTGCTGGCCGGGGCCTCGGCCGTTCAGGTCGGGACGGCCCTCGTGGAGGAGGGCACCGGCGTCTTCGATCGGTTGGCCGCCGAGCTTTGCGACGTGCTGAAAAAGAAAAGCTATCCTTCCGCAACCTCCGTCGTAGGTCGTCTCAAAGAGCTGTGACCGTCTTTCGTCTCCTGGTGTGGCGTCATGTGATCGGGGAACTTTCCCGCACAGCCCTCACGGTCGGCGGCGTGGCGTTGGGCGTCGCCGTTTACGTGGCGGTCGCGACGGCGAACGTCGAGATCCTGCGCTCGTTCGAGCAATCCATTCTCGGAGTGGCCGGCCGCACGACGCTGCAAGTCTCCAGCGGGACGGGCATCGCCGGCGGGTTCAACGAAACGATCATCGAGCCCGTCTCCCATGCCGATGGTATCCTGCTCGCCGCGCCGGTGATTGACATCACGGCGACCATTTTAGCGGGAGGGGGCCCCACCAAGGGTGCCCCTCCCGCACCCACTGTCTCCTCTTTTGTGCCGACTGTAATTCCGATCGTGGGTGTGGATCTGCTCGCCGAGTCGTCGGTGCGCGACTATCGCGTGACGGATGCGGACGCGAACGAGCCCGACTGGGAGCGCTACCTCGATCCCGACGCGATTTTCCTTGGCCGTCGGCTGGCCGAGCGACACGGTCTCTCCGTCGGCATGCCGCTTGACGTGCGCGCCGGCGGCCTTTCGCGGCGGCTGGTCGTCCGCGGTTTATTGGAAGGCCACGGGCCGGGCAAGGCCACGCTGGAAGAGCTCGCCGTCATGGACATCGCGGCGGCGCAGCTCACGTTCGATCGCCTGGGCCGCCTCGATCGAATCGATCTGGTTACGGACCCCGCTCGTTCCGTGGATGAGGTGGGCCGCGCGGTCCAGGCGCTTCTCCCGCCGGGGTTGACCGTCAAGCGGCCCGAACAGCGGAACGCGCAGATCGAGCGGATGACCCGCGCGTTCCGGCTGAACGTGAGCCTGCTCAGCGTGGTCGCACTGATGGTGGGGCTCTTCCTCGTGTACAACACCGTGTCCTTCGCGGTGCTCAGGCGGCGGAGGGAAGTCGGAATCCTGCGCTCGCTCGGCCTCTCCCCCGGCGGCATTGCTCGTCTCTTCCTGACCGAAGTGGTCCTGATCGGCATTGTGGGCGCCGTCGTGGGAATCGGGTTCGGGCTGGCGCTGTCGAACGGCGTGCTGCAGACCCTCGCGGCCACCGTGAGCAATCTCTATGGCGAGGTCCCGGCGCTCCCACGTGTGACGTGGGCGCACCCCGCCGTCCTCATTCAGGGTCTGCTGATCGGCATCGGAGTGGCGGTGCTGGGGTCGCTGGGCCCGATCCGCGAGGCCGTCTCGGTCGAGCCGACCCGGGCGCTCGCTCCGAAAGGCTATGAGACGGCCGGCACCGTCCGCGTCGTGCCCGCGCTCGCCGGCGCGGCGGTGCTGTTCGCGCTGGCCGGCTTGGCGGCCGTGCCCGAGCCGGTGCAGGGCGTGCCGCTCTTCGGATATCTGTCGGTCTTTCTTGTCGTGCTGGGCTTCGCCTGGCTGAGCCCCGTACTGATTCGTCTCGTCGGGCCCTGTCTTCGAAGGATGCTTCCCCTGCGGGCCGGATGCCTCGCGCGCCTGGCGGCCGATGAGCTCGATCGCGCGCCCGTTCGGAACGCCGTCGCCGTCTCGGCGCTGATGGTCGGGCTGGCCCTGATGATTGGCGTCAGCGCGATGATCCACAGCTTTCGTCTGACGGTGGATCTCTGGTTGGAGCAGACCGTCAAGGCGGACCTGATCGTGGCGCCGCCGACCTGGCTGGGCTCGGGGCCTGCGGGAGCTCTTCCGGAGTCCATCCGGGGGCGGTTGGAAACGATCCCCGGTGTCATCGCGGTGGACAGCTATCGCGACGTCCGCATGGAGTTCCGTGACATGCCGGTCGTGGTGGTCGCGCGGGACCTGCTTCTGCACGCGAAGCACAGCCGGTACCTCTTCATGGAAGGAGACTCCCCGGCGGTCCTGGCCGACACGGTGCGGAACGATCGGATCATCGTCTCGGAGACCTTCGCCCGGCAGTTCAAGCTGGGACGAGGCGACCGCATGACGCTGCCGGGCCCGCAGGGACCGGTGGAGTTTCCCATCGCCGGCGTGTTCTATGACTACTCGACCGACGGCGGCAAGGTCGTCCTGGATCGCTCCCTGTACGTGCGGCGGTGGGGCGATCGGAGCGCGACGGTGTTCCCGTTGTACCTGGAGTCTGGCGCCGATCTGGAGACGATCCGCCGCGTGGTGCAGGAGCGGCTGCAAGGCGATCCGCCGGTCATGATCCTGACGAACGGCGAGCTGAGGCGGGAGGTGCTCCGCATCTTCGACCAGACCTTCGCGATCACCTACGCGCTGGAGATCATCGCGGTGACCGTCGCGCTGCTGGGGATCGCCAACACGCTCCTGTCCGGCATTCTTGAGCGGCAGCGCGAGCTGGCGGTGCTGCGCGCCATCGGCGGGACGCCGGCGCAGGTCGGTCGCCTGATCCTGTGGGAGTCGGGATTGCTGGGGCTCGCCGGGACGGTCCTCGGATTGGGGGCGGGTCTGGTGCTGTCCGTTCTCCTGGTCGAAGTCATCAACAAGCAATCCTTCGGCTGGACCATCGTGTTCCATCCATCTCCATGGGTCTGGCTGGAGGCGGCGGGGTTGGGGCTGCTCACCACGCTGCTCGCGGGATACTGGCCGGCCCGGAGGGCGGCGCGCCTGCCGGTGGCGGAGGGCCTGCAGTATGAGTAAGGCCCTCGCGCTGGCGGCATGGATCGGCGTCACCCGCGCAAGCTGTTCGTATGGACGATTTTACCTTTGGAAACTTGAGGTGTCTCACATGAAGAGGGAGATACGTCCACAGCGCGTAACGAGCACGAGGGATGAGTCCTATTCTTGTCAGAATCAAGCGAGCAGTCTTGGCTGGGCGTTACGTGTTCAGCGAGAAGGCCAGATTGGAAATGGAAAGTGACCGCTTGACG
>CAZMPH010000106.1:0-3986 GCA_964568195.1 uncultured Nitrospirales bacterium
GCGGTAACGGAGCCGATCACGACCTTGGCCTTCATGAGCACCGGCACGCGGGCCGCGTCGTTCGTCACCCAGATCCGGATATTGCCTTCGTTCAGAAAGAGCCCCCGGAACGGCATGATCGCAAGGATGCGGACGGTGTCGAACTCGCCGAGCGGACCCTTCAGGCGCTCCATGCCCTCGACGCGGAGCTCGAGCCGGTAGTTCTTCTTGTCGTGGTTGACGTGGATGATCGTGGACGCTCCCACGTCCACCGCCCGGAGCGTCCGGAAGAAATAGATGACGGAGAGGGTATCCTGCACGTCAGGCGGCACCTCCATCGTCTCTGTGTTCCCGTCCTTCGTCACCGTCGCCTTGTGGGCGGCCTGGTCGAAGAGCACCTCGATGTCGTTCTTGCGTTTGCCCTCGCGCCGCTTGAAGAGCAGCTGGTGGGGATAGGCCGCTTCCTCGTCCATCAACGACTCGACGCGATTGTTCACGGGATAGAACACCGACACGAACTCGTTCGAGCGGGCGGTATGGATGAGCTTGACGACGGACCGCCCGGACAGGCTCTGGCGCTCGGTGACCTCGAGAACGGCCGTGCCGGCGGCGATCACCCCCCAGCTCAGCCCGTACGTCAGCCGCTCGCCGACCTTGAAGTGAACCGGTGCCGACGAAGGATCAGCGGCATGCGGCTGCAGCAGGACGAAGCTGCCGGCGACAAGCCCAACAGTGAAGAGGAGAAGAATCGATCCTTGAGGTGCACGCCTGGCATTCATGTATGAAAACGCACGCTTGGCTTCAGTGAGCAGCGGGACCCGCGGCGACGTACTTTTTGACCTGGGACTCGACGACCTCCCGGATCTTCTGCAACGCCGCCTCGGAGGTGGCTTCAAATCGCAAGACAAGCGCCGGCTGGGTGTTGGAGGCGCGGATCAGGCCCCATCCTTCCGGAAAGAGCACGCGGACGCCGTCGATGTCGATGATCTTGTGCTCGCGGGCCAGCTGCTTCTTGGCCTCCTCCACCACCTGGAACTTGACGTCGTCCGGGCAGTCCACGCGGATCTCTGGCGTGGAGACCGTCAGCGGCAGGTCGGCCAGCAGGGTCGAGAGCGGCCGCCCGGCCTTGGCGAGAATCTCGATCAGGCGACACGAGGCGTAGACCGCGTCGTCGTAGCCGAAGTAGCGGTCGGCGAAGAACATGTGACCGGACATCTCGCCGGCCAGCACGGCCTTCTCTTCCTTCATCTTGGCCTTGATGAGGGAGTGGCCTGTCTTCCACATGATCGAGCGGCCGCCGTGCTTGACCACGTCATCATAGAACACCTGCGAGGCCTTCACCTCGGAAATGATCGTCGAGCCGGGCTTGTCTTTGAGCACGTCGCGCGCGTAGAGCACCAGCAGCTTGTCGCCCCAGAGGATGTCGCCCTTTTCGTCGACGGCTCCAATGCGGTCGGCGTCCCCGTCATAGGCGATCCCGACGTCGGCTTTCGTCTCGCGGACCTTCTTGATCAGGTCCTGGAGATTGGCCGCGACCGTCGGATCAGGATGGTGGTTCGGGAATCGCCCGTCCACGTCCACGTACATGCCCGTGACACGGCAGCCGAGGAGGCGCAGCGCGTCCGGGCCCACAAGCCCGCCCATGCCGTTGCCGCAATCCACGATCGCGTGAAGCTTGTCGGCCTTGACGCCGGCGAACGACTGCTTCATGTAGGCCATGTAATCCGGAATGATCGGATGTTCGGAGACACGCCCCGGCCTGCCGGACTCGAACTTGCCTTTGTCTATGTCGGCCTTCAGGGCCTGAATGGCGGCTCCGTGCATCGAGTCTCTCCCCAGACAGAGCTTGAAGCCGTTGTACTGGGGCGGGTTATGGCTGGCCGTGATCATCACGCCGCCGCCGACCGGCAGCGTAAAGAGCGCGTAGTACAACAGCGGCGTGGGACAGATCCCGATATCCACCACGTCCAGGCCGCAGCCCAGCAGGCCCTTTAAGAGCGCCTCGCGCATCTGCATCGCGCTGGTCCGCCCATCGCGGCCGACGGCGACGGCCTTGGCGCCCGAGCGGACGGCGAGGGAGCCGTAGGCCCGCCCGATCTTCTCGGCCAGCGCCGGCGTAAGCTCCTCCCCCACCACACCCCGGATGTCGTACTCTCTGAAAATTGACATCGTTATACGTTAATCGTTAAACGTTATTCGTGAATCGTTCAGCCAGGACTGCTTCTGGCATTGGTCAAATAACGAATAAAGCCATTGACTATCAGAATAGCTCTGATTGTACGGTCACGAAAACCCTGAAATTTCTCTTTGTCCACATATCCCGTATCGCATGCCACTGTCAGATGGTCTATGACTTCGAACAAGGAGCCCCGTGCTTGACGAACAAATTGTATATTTTCCTGATAGTGAAATCTTCCATAGCCCTCAGCAATATTCGCCGTCACCGATCTGGCTGCTCGAACCAACTGGTCAGAGAGACGATACCGCTCCTCAGCAGGAAAGGTCCTCGTCAGATCTGAAATCTCTCTCCTAAGGTCCCTGCAAACCATCCAAACCTGTAGATCCTCAAATGTTTTAACTGTCCTCTCAGTCCTGTCCGCCATACTTCTTTAGACACAAGTAACGCTCCAAGGTTAAACGTTATTCGTTAAACGTGAAACAACTAGCAACTAGCAGTTCCTAGCTTTCCCACATTCCACGCTTGACGTTCAACGTATAACGTTTAACGATTTTCCGCTCTTCCGTAACCTCCCAAACGATTAACGATTAACGTATAACGATTAACGATTAACGTTTTCTGCCCTTCCGTAATCATCAGCCAGCCGCACGATGTCGTCTTCGCCGACATAGTCGCCGCACTGCACCTCGATGATATCCAGCGGAACGGTGCCGGGATTCTCCAGGCGATGCGCGCTCCCCTGCGGAATGCCCGTGCTCTCGTTGACGCACAGATCGAAGACCCGATCGCCGCACGTGACCCGCGCGGTGCCGGCCGTGACCACCCAGTGCTCGCTGCGCCGATGGTGATACTGCAGGGACAGGCGCCCGCCGGGGTTGACCGTGACACGCTTCACCTTGTATCGCGGGCCTTCCTCCAGCACCGTGTAGCTCCCCCAGGGCCGATAGACCGTTTTATGGATGAGGTGCTCAGGGGCTTTTTCCTTGCGCAGGCGCTCGACGATCTGCTTGACTTCCTGGGCACGGTCCTTGGGACAGACCAGCGTGGCGTCGGCCGTGTCCACGACCACCATGTCCTTGAGGCCGATGGTGGCCACCAGCCGGTTTTCTCCATAGAGAATGGAATCGCGACTCCCGATGTCCACGATCCGCCCGATGCGGACGTTGCCCGCCTCATCGGTGTCGGCCACCTCGTCAAGGCTGCTCCAGTTGCCGACGTCGTTCCACCGGAAGGGCGCCGGAATGACGGTCGCGCGCTTGCTCCGCTGCAGCACGCCGTGATCGATCGAGATTGCCTCGGCTCCTTTGTAGAACCGCTCCAGAGCCTGGTTCTCATTGGGCGTTCCCAAAGCCTTGCCCAGCGCTTTCAACCCGCGCCCCAGCTTCGGCAGGACGGTCTCAATTTCGTCAAGGATCCGGTCGGCGCGCCAGACGAAGATGCCGCTGTTCCAATAGAAACCGCCGGCCCGCAGGTAGCGCTTCGCGCGGTTCAGGTCCGGTTTCTCTACGAAACAGGAGACCGGCAGCGCCTTGAGCCCGCCCTGACTCAGCAACGGGCGGCGCGACAAGGCCTGGATATAGCCATAGCCGGTCTCCGGCCGCGTGGGCTTGATGCCGAAGGTCACGAGCCTGCCCTCCTGCGCCACTCGCGCCGCCAGGGAAGCCGCTTTGAGGAACTTCGCCTGATCGGGAATGACGTGGTCGGCGGGCATCACCAGCATGACGCCGTCGGGGTCCATGCGGCGGACGGCCAAGGCCGCCCACCCGATCGCCGCCGCGGTATTGCGCGCGACCGGCTCGGACAGGATGTTCTCCTTCCGCGCGCCGTC
>CAZMPH010000106.1:3996-7072 GCA_964568195.1 uncultured Nitrospirales bacterium
GGACTCCGTCGCGCTCATCCAGCTGCATGCGAATCGAGTCGGCGTGTGCCGCGCCGGTCACCACGAGCGTCCGCTCGACAGGCACGATCGGCCGGACCCGCCGGACCGTTTCCTGGATCAGCGTGCGCCGGCCGAGGACCTTGAGGAGTTGTTTGGGGTAGAGCTCGCGGCTGAGGGGCCAGAAGCGGGTGCCGCTGCCGCCGGCCAGAATCACGGCGTAGAGGTGGGGGATCGGACGGCTCACAGTCCTTTGTCGATGAGGTCGTGCAGATGAATCATCCCGCGGACGACCGACCCGGCGTCCACCACGGGCAGCACCGCGAGCGGCTTCTCCCGCTCTTCCATGATCTTGAGCGCCTGGAAAGCCTTCTCGTCCACGTTGACGCGCACCGGGTTGGGATTCATGATGTCGCGGAGGCTCATCGTGAAAATGTTCTTGCCCTCCCCGACCACGCGCCGGATGTCGTAGTCGGTGATGAAGCCGGCCAGCTTACCGGCGTCGTCCACTATCGACACCGCGCCGAGGTGCTTCGCGGTCAACTCGGAGAACATCTCCTGCACGGTGGCCTTGAGATTGACCGCCGGGTTGCGCGCGCCCGTCCGCATGAGATCGCGCACGGTCAGGAGCAGACGCTTGCCGAGCTGGCCGCCGGGATGATAGAGGGCGAACTCCTCCGGCTGGAAATTGCGGAGCTTCATCAGGGCCATCGCCAGCGCATCGCCGACGACCAGCGCCGCCGTGGTGCTGCAGGTCGGCGCCATGTTCAACGGGCAGGCTTCCTCCTCGACCGGCGTCAGCAGGACGAGATCGGAGTTGCGGGCCAGCGTGGACTCGGCCTCGGCGGTGATCGTGATGAGCCGCGCGCCGATCTGCCGGATGGACGGCAGCAGCGCGAGCAGCTCGTCGCTCTCGCCCGACTTCGTGATCGCAACGATGACGTCGTCCTTGTGCGCAATGCCGATGTCGCCGTGCGCCCCCTCCGAGGGGTGCAGGAACATGGCGGGCGTGCCGGTCGAGACCAGGGTCGAGGCGATCTTCTGCGCGATGATCCCCGACTTGCCGATGCCGGTCAGGATCACCTTGCCGGGGCAGGCGTAGATCATCAGCACGGCCTTCTCATAGGCCGGCCCAACGGCCGCGCGCAGCTTGGCGAGCGCGCGCGCCTCCAGATCCATCACGCGATTGATTTCAGCGAGGATGTCCATTCACACAGCCTGGCCTATAGGCCTCTCGTTCTTTATGGTGACGGTCGGATTCGGATTGACCGGCGGGATGGGCAAGCCTCGTTCTTTGAGAAGCGCAACATGCTCTTCCATGCCGCCGCGCGCCCGAGACAGGCAATCCTCAATGGAGCGGCCCGTGCCGGTGAACCCGTCGAGGTCCGGCGAATAGAACCCGAAGAAGGCCGGGTCCGCCGTTGCTTCGATGACAAGCGAGTATTTCAGATCAATCACGCTCTGCCTCCCGACGTCCCAAACCGGCAGCCCTCAAGATCGCGGACTAGGTCCCGCTTCAGCCGGGCCAGCACCTCTGCATGGGGCTTGCGTCGCCCCTTGCCGGGGAAGGCCGCGCCCGGATCGCCGGCGACCTCCTGCTTCCAGCGCCGCAGCAGATTGGGCGCGAGGCCGAGATCCCGGGCGACCTGGGCCATCGGGTGCCCGCCCTCCGTCACCAATTTCACCGCCTCGCGCTTGAATTCCCGAGTGAACGCTCGTCTGGGTCGACCCATGATGACCACCTCCGGGGTAAGCATGCCCCACCCTTTTCGAGGTGTCCACTATTTCGGGGGAAGATCATTCTTCTTTCATCTACCCAAGCCGCTCCAGGGTGCGAATCAAGTCTTTTCGATTGACCACCGCGAGCACCTCCACGGTGTTCTGCAAGAGGCGAAAGACGACCCGAAAGTCCCCGGCGCGGAGTCGGAGGAGAGGCGGGCGAAATCCCCGGAGAATCTTGATGCTGGATTTACCACGAGGGAGAGGATCCGTTTCCAGCACGTTCAACTTGGTCAGGACCTGGAGGCGCAGAGCCGGTTCAAGAGATTCGAGATCTTTTTGGGCTCCCTTGAGTAACCGAACCTTATAGGTTCCGGGCAAGCTCTTGCTCCGTTGCCGCGATCGCGGCGTCAAGACTCACGGCGCCTTCAGAGTGATAGTCCTTGGGCCGCCGCTTGAGGCGCCGCTCCATGAGCTTGCCCAACACATAGTCCTCCAGGTCATCCTCGCCGAACCCCTGAATCAAAGCGATCGGTTTCCCTTTCACTGTGATGATCAGATCATCCTTTTTTGCCGCCCGGAGCACCGTGGCTGTATGGATATTCAGTTCTCGCGAGTTCAGCATTCTCATGGCGGTCTCCTCCAGTCCTGTTGCTGTAGTCTTTTTACACTACAATACGCCGGATACAGGAAGGTGTCAACGCCCTGCGTCGCTCGCATCTCCAGCCCGTCTCGCTCTTCTCGCAGTGCCCGACGCAATCGCCCCTACTCCGCCCGGGCGCCCGTTCGCCGCCACCCGCTCTATCCTATACGGTTCGGAATCATACCTTTTACAATCCAACCGGGTGGATAACCATCTCGCCATTTGTTTTCAGCCCCACCAAGTTTCCGATGCCGATGCTCAACATCCGCCTTTTGCTCTATTTCCCATTTCTGCCCGGCCACATCTGTCCATATGAAAGCCATTGCAGCCTCCTTGAAGAGTTAGCTCAAAGCCACTGGCCTACTATCTGGAGAATGAAGCCGATCGTCAGAAAAATTAAGCCTAATCACATCCTCCTAAATTTTGTTCTTTCGTACTCCTCGTACTCCGGTGACATTTGAGCCTCAACAGGATTGCCATATCTGAGCTTCACAGGCAAAAAGCGGACGCCTTGGAATTGGCGCATGACCTCCCAAGCCACAAGCCACGCACCCCAGATATCTGCAATAAGCCCAACGGTCGAAAGCAATCTCGCCATAATCATTTTTCGGCGGGTGGCGCCGGTCTAGGCAAGGGCCAGGGTGAGCCTCTAATGCGCCGCTGGTTCGAGCGACTTCCGAGGCGCGGGAACGCGGAGCAGGAGGCTCCCCTGGCCCG
>CAZMPH010000107.1:0-6978 GCA_964568195.1 uncultured Nitrospirales bacterium
CATCCGTGCCACCCAGAAGAAGAGGATGTCAAATCCGGTGACGAGCGTGGAAGTCGGGTAAAATTTCTTGAGCTCCGGCGTCTGATCCGGCCAGCCGAGCGTCGAGAACGGCCAGAGGGCCGAAGAAAACCAGGTATCCAGGACGTCAGGGTCTTGGATCATCGGGTCGGAGTGGCCGCAATCGGGGCAATGAGCGGGCACCTTGAGGGCCACGATGGGCTTGGCTTCCGACGCGATCGAGTAGGATTTCGAGCCCGTCTGGAGAATGGCGCCTTCGTTACAGTGCTTGCAGTACCAAGCAGGTATTTGATGTCCCCACCAGATCTGCCGCGAGATGCACCAGTCCTTGATGTCCCGCATCCAGCCGAGATAGTTGTTGGTCCATTGCTCCGGGATCAAGCGGATTTGCCCGGACTCGACCGCTTTGATCGCCGGCTCGGCGAGCGGCTGGATTTTCACAAACCACTGCGGTGAAAGGTAGGGCTCTACCACTGTCTTGCACCGGTAGCACTTCCCCAACGCCATGGCGTGGTCTTCGACCTTGGCCAGGAATCCGCCTTTCTCCAACGCTTCCACCACAAGGACCCGGGCCTTTTGCACCGATTGGGAGATGAGGCGTTCGCGGAGGGCCTCATTCACCCGAACGTCGCGCAATCCGGCGGCATCCATGCGCGCGTGCTGATCGAAGATGGCCAACCGGGGTAAATTGTGGCGAAGCCCCGCCTCGAAGTCGTTGAAGTCATGGGCGGGCGTGATCTTGACTGCGCCGGTGCCGAACTCCCGGTCCACGAGAATGGGATCTCCCACAATCGGGATGCGGCGTTGGGTCAGCGGCAGCGCGACACTCTTGCCGATGAATCGGTTGTAGCGGGGGTCTTCCGGGTGAACGGCCACACCGGTGTCCCCCAGCATGGTTTCGGGCCGCGTCGTCGCGACGGTCAGATGCGTTGCCGGATCATCCGCGAGAGGGTAGCGAATGTGGTAGAGCTTGCCCGCGGTGTCTGCATGCTCCACCTCGATATCCGAGAGGGCCGTGAGGCAGCGGGGGCACCAGTTGATCAGCCGCTTCCCGCGGTAGATCAGGCCTTCCTCGTGAAGCCGGATGAACACTTCGCGCACGGCTTTGGACAGCCCCTCGTCCATGGTGAACCGCAGCCGATCCCAATCGCACGACGAGCCCAGCCGTTTGAGTTGCTCGATGATCGTGCCGCCGGACTGCGCTTTCCATTCCCAGACCCTCTGGATGAAACGGTCCCGACCCAGTTTGTCGCGCGAGGAGCCTTCTGCCAGCAACTGCTTCTCCACCACATTCTGCGTGGCGATGCCCGCATGGTCGGTCCCCGGCACCCACAAGACGTTCAGTCCCTGCATGCGGCGCCAGCGGATCAGAATATCCTGGATCGTGTTGTTCAGGGCGTGCCCCATATGCAAGGAGCCGGTGATGTTGGGAGGCGGAATGACGATCACGTAGGGACGGCCTTCCGCCGCCACGGACGCATGGAAATAGCCGCGTTCGGACCAGGTCCGGTACCAGCGTGTCTCGACCTGTTTCGGATCGTAGGATTTTTCCACGTGGCGTTATCCTAGCACGGGAGCGGAAAAGACGGGAAGGGAGACAGGGCGGAAGGGCGCTTAGACCTCAGCGGTCAGGCGCTCGATTTCTTTCTTGACGGCGGCCTCGGCATGATCCGGCACGATTTCGCGTACGACTTTCTCGATGATTTTTGGGGCAAGCTGGTCGGCGATCGGTTTCAACAGGTCCGGCAATGCTTGGCGGGTCATTGCCTGGACAGTTTCCGTGATCAGGACCTTCTCCTCGGCGACGGCTTTTTCCACCAAGCCGGGCAGCGCGTCCTGCACCATCTTTCTCGCCATATCCTCCGCTAACTTGGAGAGAGCGGCGGTCAGCGGCGTCAGGTCGATATCGGCCGGGTCCTTTGCCATAGCGATGGCTCCTTATGTAAGAGCGCAGGAGGGAATCTCCTGATGGACATCTTTCGGGGGCCACGCTAACAAAGGCTACCGCCAATGTCAAGATTTGGCGCATTGATAAGGCTTATCAATGGGGACAAAATACAGAAACCGGCGCCGTTCTTTTTTGCGGCCGTCACAATTGAAGACGGAACCGCCAGGGTTTGGCGGCCCACGCACCCGCATAGTCCACGCCGATTCGAGGGAAGATTCCAATCGCAGTCCGGCGAATCCGGTCCCCGCGATCCTCGATCCACAAGGCTTTGCCGCTCGTCAGGTCGTGACGGTTAAACTCGCGGGCTATCTTGAACGAGCGGCAGACACGACCTGGGCCGTCAATGAGCTCGGCTTCGTCCTCCACCGCTCTGATCAAAACGGCTGCCGGGAAGTCGGCGCGCTCCGTCACCACGTTCAAGCAGTGGTGCATTCCGTAGATCAGATACACGTACGCCAGACCGGGCCGGCCGAACATCACCTCCGTCCGCTGCGTGCGGCCTCGGGAGGCGTGGGAAGCGCGATCATGGAATCCGACGTAGGCTTCCACCTCGATGATCCGCCCGGCTCGCAAGCCTGCGGTCGTCTCTCGTACCAGGTATTTCCCGATCAGGCTCCGGGCCACCCGCAGGGTCGGCCGGGCATAGAATGAGGCAGGAAGGATCAAGCCGCTCAGGATATTCCGGCCGGCGAGAGACATCGCCGGCTATGGTAGGAAAAAGAGACGAATCTTGCAATCCCTCGACGCGTTTGGTAGTCAATAGTCTACTGGCCGCTGAATCCTTTGTAAGGAAGGCGGTCTCCAAGAACCAGACGAAGCTGGGAAGGGGGGCCTGTGTCTGCTCGCGTATTCCGGACAATTGCCCTGGCCGCCTGTCTGCTCTGGGGGATTCCCCCCGGCGTCCATGCAGGGTCGCCCTTGCCTGTCGAACCGGAGGAGACCACGCGCGTCGACGAATTGATTGACAATGAGTCGCGTCTTTATCTGATGCTGTATTCCCTCAACAGCGACGGAAAGGTGGATTACGTCACCGGTCGCCGCGTACAGGAGCAGGTCCGGAGCGAGTTCGGCAACCCGGTCTATTACGCCGCGCGATTTCCGTTTTTCTATTGGTGGAATCACACTCTTTGGGTGGACCAGGAGCAGGATGGGGTGAACGGGAACGAAGTCGTGTACCAGGAGAACGTCGACTTCGATCAGTCCCGGTACAAGCCATGTTTGTTTAATGGCCAGCCGTGCTGAGACATCCTGCCCGGACTTCGCATTGATTCCGTGATCTTGTCGAATCCTTCCGCACCATGAGGTTTTTCTTTCTCTTGCGCGAGGCCGATTGTTTTGGCGATAATGCCGCACCGGTGTGGGTGAGGCCTTGGGGAGGAGGAAAGCGTCAGCGGTGAAGCTCCCGACAAGTCGGTTGTGGTGTGGCGCGATCGTCGTTGTTCTGATGGCGAGTCAATCAGAACCGGTCTGGGCCTTTGAATTTTCGGCCCAACGCATTGCCAAGGATGACGGAAAAGTGGTCAGCGCTCATGTGAATGCCAGGGATGATCGCTGGCGGTTCGAATATGCCGAACCTCAAGGCGGCGCGATGGCGGCGATCATCCGGCTGGACCGCCAAGCTGCGTGGCTGATCCTGTCGAAACGACGGATGTTCGTCGAGGTGCCGGTCGGGCCGGGGCACCTGCTGCTGGTCAGCGGAAAGATGGACGGAGAGGTCGCGCGCGAGTTCATCGGCACGGAGGACTTGAACGGGTATCCGACCGAGCTGTTTGAGGTGACCGTCATGGTGAATGGTGAGTCCCGGCAGTATTACCAGTGGGTGACCCGGGCGCAGCGATTCCCGATCAAGACGGTCAGCAAACAGGGAGACTGGTCGCTTGAATATCGCAATGTGGTCTTCACCAAACAATCCGGATTGTTCTTTGAAACCCCTCGCGGGTACGTCCAGGCCAATCCGCCGAGTCTGGGGGGCGGTCCTTCACTGAGGCAGTAAGCGCGCCCCTAACTTCGTAGACGACTTTAAGAGGAGACAAGAAGCATGAACGAGAAAGTGAAGCGTTCAGTTTGCGGATTGGTGCTGGGAGTGGCTCTGCTTGCAACGGGAGCCGACTGGTCGGAGGCTTACGAGACGGTGCCTGTCACCAATGGGGGGACTCTGCAAGGGAAGGTGCTATTCAAGGGTACTCCGCCCCCGCCCAAGGTTTTTGAGTTATGGCGGTTTCCGGACAAAACCTTTTGCGGGGGGATCTCAGACGAGAAAGGCCGCCGCCTCCTTCGGGAAGTGATCGTCGGACAGGACGGAGGCCAGAAGGACGTGGTGGTGGTGATTGAGGGCGTGAAAAAAGGAAAGCCGTTCACCTTCACCTCCGCCCAGATGGAAGCCAATGTCTGCCAGTTCCTTCCGTTCGTGTCCGTCGTCAGCGACAAGCGGCAGATCACTGTGGCGAACCGCGACCCTGTGGCGCATGACATACAGGGCTACGCGTACGATCAGAGCGGGATCGATATCGTCCTGCATCGGGCCGCGTTGGATAAGAGAGGGACGACCGATGTCGTCAATCTCACGAAAGGCCGGAAGGTCTTCACGATGCAGTGCGGGCGGCACTCGTACATGCAGAGCTGGGGCTATGCCATCGATAATCCGTATCATGCCGTGACCAATCTGGACGGCGCGTTCGCGATCGGCGATCTTCCGCCGGGGAAGTATAAGGTCAAGGCCTGGCATCCGATCTTGGGCTCGCAGGAGCGCGAAATCACGATCATCCCCAGCGGCTCCACTTCATTGGAGTTCACCTTCGAGTATCACTAGTCATGACTCCTCCGAGATTGCGGCTGGTGGTCCTCTCTTTCGGATTCCTCATTCTGCTGGGTGGACGTCCGGGACTGGCTGCGGAGCCTGCGGCGGTGCCGCAGGGCAGGGTTGAAGTGATTCTGGCCAACGAGTATCGGAAGGATGCGGAGGCCATCAAGAAGGACTTTGAACAGACGGGGCTTTCGAACGTGCACATCCAGTTCCTGCGGCAGGGCCAACCGCCGCCCAATATCGGGTTGGGCCGTCAGGTGTCTGCGGAGCGGGCGCGGGAGGCCCTACGCTTGGCTGTGAAATACAATCGTGCGGTAAAAACCCTGTTACCGTCCTACCTGTTTCCCCCGAACTTCATTACAATCGCCTCATCCAACTTCGACGACACCGTGGAGTTTCCGATCGACGGAGAGGCCTTGCGTCGGTTGCAAGATCCTTCCCTCACGACGGAACAGTTTCATGAGTTGTACCGCCGGCTCACGACACCCAAGAAAGTAGGTGGTTAGCGTGAAGGCCGTTCTGAGTATTGCGTTGACCTTGACGGCGCTGGCGGCCGGATTTGCCGGTGAGGCGGTCGGGGGTTCCGTGAAGGATATGCAGGAACACTCCAAGGCGATGGTCAAGGATGCCGAGGACATGGTCGCGCATGGGGGTATGGGCGATGCCAAAGCGATCGTGCATCACTGCCGCGAGGTCACCAAGCACGCCGAGTCGATCCTGAAAGCCCTCCCGCCTGCGGACTCCCACGGCAAGGAAGCCGCCGCCCATCTCCAGGAGGCGATCCGGCACTGCCAGCGAGTGGCCTCTATGGGGGATAAGGTGGATCCCGGGGCGTCGCTCAATCCCGCCACGAAAGCCCGAGCGGCCGTCCGCGAGGCCGCGAAGCACCTCTCGGCCATCAAAGACGAGGGTGCGCAGTAGCCGCCTCGTTTACGGAACTTTCCCTTTAGAGCTGTCCCCATCCTTCGGCACGAAAGGACTGACGGCGTTCTGGTCACGGCCGGGTTGATAGGTCTTCAGCATCTCGGCCAGAATGGGCATCAGGGCGGTCCGGCCGGATGCGGGAAACTTGATCCGGACCCCCCGGCCCTCATTGCGACCCAATGAGAAGGTGTGCAGTTCGATCGTCTCCGTTTTGGCCTCATCCAGGTGAGAAAAACTCAACTGCTTGGCCGGGAATCCTCCGAGCGTGACGGCTCGATCCTCCTGCCACTTTATCGGGATGCTCTTCTTTCCGTAATACTCTCCGATGATCCGATGGTGCGCGGATGCGAACTCGTCGAGCGTCTGCCGCCCGTCCTGGCTGGCGCCTTCGACCAGATTGAGGAACCCGGTGAGCGCGAACTGGCTCTTGGGGATCGGGGGCGTAATCGCCACGCCAGCTCCATCGGGAAGCGGCTCGCCGAGGCGCCAGTCCGGCGGGTAGCGGATCGAAAAGCCGTAGCGGGCGTTCGTGTAAATCTTCCATGAGGGAGACGGACCGTTCGCGCGCTCATCGGCTGGCGCGCCGGTAACGCCTAGCCCAGCCCCGAGCAGGAGAACCGCCAGGAGATGCCAGATTTTTCGCATGAGTTCCTCACGTAATCAATGGGTATCGGCACGTCATTCTTGCGGTAGGTCGCCCTGCCGTTGCAACCCTCTTCGCCCTGGCAAGCGGAACCCTGGCATTGCCCGTTTTAGCTACTTGACACCCGATTGGGGAATGCGCTAAAAATCGTACCGCCCTGGCACAACCTTCACGCAGGAGGATATACTTGTCTCACGCTCACCAGGAGTGATTTTTCAGGTTAATTTTCGGGGTCATGTCTTTGGTCAGGAGGCCAGCCCATGAAAACGTCAGACTTCCGTAATCTGCTGTTCCCCTCGTTTCTCTCAGTACTCTTTCTGGCGGCTGTTCTTGTCTCGCCCACCGGGGTCATAGCCGCGGATGTTGATGCCCACAGTGGCCATGCGGTCGGCGTCCCTCAAGCGGGTGTCGTTCACCAGCCCGCGGGACCGGTTTTGCTGGAGAAAATGGCCCGGGCTATCGAACAGATCGAGAAACAGGTCAAGAGCAAGGGGCCGTTCCAGGGAGCCGCAGGCCATGCCATGCAACAGGGGGTATTGCTGCTGGCGGAGGATCCGGACAAGGTCAAGGTGAGCCAGGGATCGCGTTGCCCGGCGGGGGCGCCGGTGCGGACCTTCGACATCACCGCCATTAATATTGAAA
>CAZMPH010000108.1:0-3200 GCA_964568195.1 uncultured Nitrospirales bacterium
GGGTAGCCAGGCTGGTTTTCAGGTCGTCCAGCATCGATTCTCCTTGATTTTTTTGTTCCTGGCGGCTGCGGTACCACGCCGTCGCCGCCACGAACAGCGTAAGTATAACACAGAAATACGCGAACAAATCGCCGTAGACGGTATAGAAGGTGCGCGGGCCGCCGGTGCGGATCTCGCCGCTGAGCGTGCCTTCGACGAAGATTTCGGTCGTGCGCAGGATGTGCCCCTCCGCGTCGATGAACCCCGAGATACCGGTATTGGCCGCGCGCGCGAAGGCGACCCGGTTCTCCACGGCGCGGAAGACCACCATGGCGAAGTGCTGGTAGGGCGCGCTGGAGTGGCCGAACCAGGCGTCGTTGGTAATCGTGACCATGTAGTCGGCGCCCTGGTCCACGAACTGCCGCACGAGGTCCGGGAAGATGACCTCGAAGCAGATCACGATGCCCAGGCGGCCGCCGGGCGCGCCCAGCACGTTCGGGCCCGCGCCCGGCACGAAGTCGCCAATGCCGACCACCAGCTTGTCGAGAAACGAGAGGATCGCTTTCAGCGGGATATACTCGCCGAAGGGCACCAGGTGGATCTTGTCGTACCGGTCCAGCACCACGCCGTCTCCGCTGGCCAGGTACGCGCTGTTCAGCAGGCTCAACTGGCCGGCGGTCTGGCTCTCGACAGCCGGGCTGCCGAACAGCAGGGGGATGCCGCGCTCCCGCACGAAGGTCAGCAATTCTTCCTTGTACGTGGTCTCCACCTCGAAGAGGAACGGCGTGGCGGCTTCGGGCCAGATCACGAGATCGGCGCCGTCGGCGACCTGCAGCGTCAACCGCTTGAGCCGGTCGATCGTGTCCCGCCGGTACGCGGCGTCCCACTTTTGCGCCTGGTCCACGTTGGGCTGGACGAGGCCGATCCGCACGGTGTGGTCGTTGGCCGAGTCTGTATGGGGAGAGAGACGCCAGTGCCCGTATACAACGACGACGGCGATGAGCGCCGCCGCGAGCGGCCCGGCGATCCAGGGCAGGGGCGCCCGCCGCGCGGCATCCGTGGCCCGCGTGATGCCCGCGTCGGCGATCCTGGCCGCGACGACGTTCGCGAGCACCAGCATGTAGGAGACGCCATACACGCCCGTCACGTCCGAGATCTGTATCACCGTCAGATGATGGTACTGGCTGTAGCCGAGCAGCGCCCAGGGAAAGCCGGAGAAGAGGTAGGTGCGCGCCCACTCCAGCGCGACCCAGAGGGCCGGCGCGGTCCACGTCCGGATCAAGCCGCGGCGATCGGGAATCACCGTGAGCACGGCGGTGAAGAGGGCGACGAACAGCGCGCAATAGCCGGCCAGCAGCAGCATCACCAAGAAGCTCACGACGAAGGGCATCTTCCCATACTGGTGCATGGCGTTGATCACCCAGTGCAGCGTGACGGCGAAGAAGACGAGGCCGGCGAGCCAGCCCTGGCCAAAGGCGGCCTTCCAGGACGACCCGCGGATTGCGAGCAGCAGCGGGATCAGGGCGATCCAGGCCAGCGATTCGAAGTCAAACAGGGGAAAGCTCAAGGCCAGCAGGAGACCGGACGCGACGGGCAGGATGAAAAAGCGGGCGAACCGGTTCAGCATCGCGCCACCATAGCCGAATCACGGCGAATGAAACAACTGCTGCCGATGAATTATCCGGTTGTGGCGTCGTGCAAAGGGTGGGGTGGTTGGCAGAAAAAGGGGACAGGCTACTTTGTTTGGGGGATGCTTGGGGCAGTCCTCCGCTTGAAGGGAAGTAACGTCTTGTTACAGCGTTCGAGCGCTGAGCACTTCGTCTTCGCGGAGGGCTTCGAGGGCGGAGGCCGGGACGGTGGTGACGGCAATGGTGTCGCCGACGGCGTTAAAGACCTCGATGGAATACCCCTCTGTGCCGTCAGGGGCGGCGTGGTGGTCCACCAGCTTGACGATGTCGCCGCGACGGAGACGATGCTCCGGCAGGTCGCACGCCAGCGCCGCATCAGTGTATAGCGCAAACTTCATCGTGTCCTCCGCTTGTCTGGGATAAGTGTAACGAATTTCGTGACGCCCGACAAGTGCTCGATTATCCAGATGGTGCAAACAGCCAGCGGCACGCCGTTTGGGCCGGTGAGCGTGCCGCGAATCTCGTAGTGCCGGCCGAATTTGTTGGATTCCAGCGCCACGGCTTTCAACGGCAGAATCTGCGTGCGCAAGTCCCGCAACAGTTGGTCGGCGTTTCCCCGCGTATAGCCTGCCCTCGCCAGAAAGGTCGATTTGTCGCCGCGTGCTTGCGGCAAAAGCAGGTAGCGCGTCAGCTTGCCTTCGGCGATGGTTGTGTCTGCAGGCAGTCTCATGGGGGGCTGCTCGCCGGGCATAGACATGACTCCTTTTTCGCTTAGACACTGCTTCTCCCCAAAAGTAAACCCGGTCCGCCTCTTCCCCCTCCGCTTCCTCCCGCCTCACGCTTCAGATAAACGACAAGAAGGGGGACAGGCACCATTCGGAAATGGAGCCAGTCCCCTCGCCAAAAAGTGACAGTCCCCGTGCCGCGGCACGCGGCGCTCCTACGAAGATCGGTTCCCGGATTGGGGGAGGGCGTATCGCCATACGCCCCTCCATCGGATTGAAGACGGGGACAGGCCCCGGTCGGAAGGGGGCCAGTCCCCGCGGCGCCGATGAATTATCCGGTTGTGGCGTCGTGCAAAGGGTGGTAGAATCCCGTCCTGCCAAGAACGGGCGTATTGGATTCATTAGAAATCGACTGAGCAAAGGGGGAGTCTGAATGGCAGGAGCGCGAGTATTGGTCACCCCGAGGGCGTTTCTCGATCTCGATGGTGAGCACCGGGAGATTCTCAAGAAGGCTGGATATGAAGTCGTGGCGAACCCGCGGCCGCGGGTTCTGACGGAAGATGAGATGGCGGCGTACATCGTCGGCATGGCGGCCGTGATTGTGGGAGATGAGCTCATCACACATCGGGTCCTTGACCAGGCCAGCGGGCTGAAAGTGATCTCGAAGTTCGGCACCCACGTGGACAACATCGACGTGGACGTGGCCGCCGCGCGGAAAATTCCTGTAACCTTCACGCCCGGCGTCACCCATCCCGCCGTGGCCGAGCTGACCCTCGGGCTCATGTTCGCGCTGTTGCGCGGCATCCCGCAGATGGACCGCGACGTCCGCAACGGCAGCAAGGGCCGCGTCGTCGGGCAGACGATCGTC
>CAZMPH010000108.1:3210-6890 GCA_964568195.1 uncultured Nitrospirales bacterium
ACTCATGGGCAAGACGCTGGGCATCGTCGGCATGGGCGGGATCGGGAAAGAGGTCGCCAAGCGCGCCCTGGCGCTCGGCATGAACGTCCTGGGGTTCGACATGCATCCGGACGAGTCCTTTGCCGAGCATCACGGCATCGAATACG
Source organism: uncultured Nitrospirales bacterium (assembly GCA_964568195.1). Classification (GTDB taxonomy): domain Bacteria; phylum Nitrospirota; class Nitrospiria; order Nitrospirales; family NS-4; genus SCTG01. The sequence goes on from CAZMPH010000108.1 coordinate 3,357, forward strand.
TGCCCGCCGACGAGCTGCTGAAGAACTCCGACATCGTTACCCTGCATCTGGGACTCAATCCCGAGACCAGGGGCTGGCTCTCCAAGATGCGTGTGGCGCGGATCCGTCCGGGCGCGTTCCTGATTAATACCGGCCGGCCCGAGCTCATTGACGAGGGCGCCGTGCTCGACGCGATGCGGGGGCAGCGCATCCGCGGGGCGGCGTTCGACTTGCCGGGCGAGGAGAACCAGTTCGCCGTGCCGCTGCTGTCGCAGGAGAACGTGCTGGTGTCCTGCCATGCCGGGTCCCATACGGGGGAGTCCGTCCGGCGCCAGGCGGTCATGGCGGCGGAAAACGTGGTCGCCGTGCTGAGCGGCCAGCCGAAGCTCGCGGCCCTCGCCACGGCCGAGTAAACCTGCATGCCGCGGGACGTCCCTCTCGGCAACGGCAAGCTCCTCATCACCTTCGACCGCTACTACCGCATCCGCGACATCTATTTCCCGCACGTCGGCAAGGAGAACCAGACGGTCGGCCACCCGTGGCGCTTCGGCGTCTGGGTGGACGGGCAGCTCTCCTGGCTGGGTCCCGACTGGCAGATCTCGCTGAAGTACGAAGAGGGCACGATGGTCACGCACGTCGAGGCCCATCATCCCGGCCTGCAAATCAAGCTGGTCTGCAACGATGCCGTGGACTTCCACGATCCGGTCTACGTCCGGAAGATCATCGTCCGGAACCTGGCCGATCGGGAGCGCGACATCCGCCTCTTCATCAACCAGGACTTCCACCTCTACGAATCCGAAATCGGCGACACGGCAGCCTACGAGCCCAAACACAAGACCATCACGCATTACAAAATGCGCCGGTATTTTATGACCAACTACATGGCGAACGGCATGATCGGGGTCCAGCACTTCGCCACGGGCCGCAAGGAAGTGGAAGGGGCAGAGGGCACCTGGCGGGACGCGGAGGACGGCAAACTGGAGGCCGGCCCGATCACCCAGGGCTCGGTGGACTCCACGCTCGGTATCTATCTGAAGGTGCCGGCGCAGGGCGCGCAGGAGGCGTGGTACTGGATCATCGCGGGGGAAGACTGGTTCAGCGTGAACAATCTGAACAAGCGGATCGAGGAGCGGCTGCCGGAGTATTACCTGCTGCGGACGGAGAAGTACTGGCGCTACTGGCTGAACCAGGACTGTCTCAACTTCGGCGAGCTGTCCCAGAAGGTCGTGGACCTCTATTACCGGAGTCTGCTGGTGATCCGCACCCAGGTGGACGACAGCGGGGCGATCATCGCGGCGAACGACTCGGATATCGCGACCCAGGCGCGCGACACGTATTCCTACCTGTGGCCGCGGGACGGCGCGTTGGTGGCGCATGCGCTGGACGTCGCGGGGTACCCGCAACTCACGCGGCGGTTCTTCCGGCTCTGCAGCCAGCTCCTCACGCCGGAGGGCTACTTCCTGCACAAGTACAATCCGGACGGCTCGTTCGCCAGTTCGTGGCATCCATGGGTGAAGGACGGCGAGCCGCAACTGCCGATCCAGGAGGACGAGACGGCGCTGGTCCTCTGGGCGCTCTGGCAGCATTTCGAGCGGTACCGGGACGTTGAGTACATCACGCCGCTCTACGCGCCGCTGATCAAGCGCGCGGCGAACTGGATGGTCTCGTATCGGGACCCCGTCACGGGCCTGCCGAAGGCGTCCTACGATCTCTGGGAGGAGCGTCACGGCGTGCTGGCCTTCACCTGCTCGGCGGTGTACGCGGGGCTGATGGCGGCGTCGAACTTCACCGAAGGGTTCGGGCAGGCGGGCCTGACCGACACCTATCGCCGCGCCGCCGCCGAGGTCAAGGCGGGGATGGATCGCTATCTGTACCGGAAGGAGCTGGGTCGCTTCGCCCGGATGGTCACGTTCAAGAAGAACGGGACGCTGGAGAACGTCGATCCCACGCTCGACGCCAGTCTCTACGCGGTCGGCTACTTCGGCGTCTACGAGCCGACGGATGAGCGGGTGGTGCAGACCATGAATGCCCTGCGCGATCGGCTGTGGTGCAAGACGCCGGTGGGGGGCATCGCACGCTACGAGAACGATTACTACCATCAGGTCAGCCAGGACCTGGCCAACGTGCCCGGGAATCCCTGGTTCATCTGCACGCTCTGGATCGCGCAATGGCTGATCAAGAAGGCGACGACCGTGGAACAATTAAAGGAAGCGATCCCGCTCCTCGAATGGGTGGCCGATCGGTGCCTGCCGTCCGGCGTGCTGGCGGAGCAGGTCCATCCCCATACCAACGAGCCGCTGTCGGTCTCGCCCCTCACCTGGTCGCACGCCACGTTCGTCCAGGTCGTCCTGGACTACCTCGAGAAGCGCACCTCTCTGGACCTCTGCGCCACCTGCCACCAGCCGATGCAGCCGTTCCGGACGCGCAAGGCGAACAAACCATAACTGGCCGAATGTACCGGAACGGGGCGCAATGAATTGCGCCCCTACGCTTGAAGGCCAGGAGGGTGGGTGTTAGGATGTGGGCACGGGAGGGGCGCCACGGGTACCCGTTGCTCCGGAGTATGCAACGGGTGATGGGGCCCCCTCCCGTTCGGATGGAGAGCACAATGGCGAACGTCACATTAGTCTATTCGACGTCCTGCGGGGCCTGTCCCGCCGCCAAGGAGCTCTGGAAGGGTCTGCGCGTCAAGCACAGCTTCAGCTACCGGGAGATCGATATCCTCAGCCCGGACGGCCAGGAGTTGGCGGACCGGCACGCGATCCGCGCGACGCCGGCCTCGATCGTTGACGGCAAGCTCAAGTTCATCGGCGTGCCCTCGCGCGAGAGCGCGGAAAAGGCCCTGGGCGTCAGGCCGCTGGATCGCTGACCATGGCCGACGAATTCAATAACGAGCTGGACCTCGATGTCCTGGGCGCCAAACCCCAGACGAAGCCGCCGAACTGCCCTGTCTGCGACGAGCCGATGATGTTCAACGACGGCGATTGGTTTTGCGGACCCTGCAATGGGACGGACTGCGGCCCCGAGACCGGCTAGCGTTCTGCCCTCCGCCTCAATGGAAACATCCGAGCAGTTCCTGGACCGCGCCATGACGCTGCTGCAGCGGTCCGATCCCATTCCCAAACTTCTCCCGCAAGTCCGCCTCGGCCGGATGGACAAGGATTCGCCGGCCCTCGCCGCTATTCTGGATGCCTGGATGGAAGCCTTCGTGCATGTGCTGAAGGACAGTCAATCCGTGCTGAACGTTGAAGGCGTGAAGCGGCTGGACCCCAATCCGCGGCTGGCAGTCCTGCTGGAGGCGGGCATGTTGTCCGAGGATCGTCCCCATGTCCAGACGGTCCGCGACGCCTGGGTTACGGCGTTGCAGGCGGCACAGAAAAGAGAGTAACAGCAAGAGTGGGTCCTGTCGCCGAGCAGCCCCGCTGAGCGGCGCCTTTCGGCGTTGCAGCCACGCGGACTCGCCTGTAGGCGCCCTGGCTCATCGGGGCGCCCCGCTCGGTGCCACCCACTCCAACTGCAACGGGTCGAAACGCCGTCGAGGCCCCGCAGACCCGG
>CAZMPH010000109.1:0-2326 GCA_964568195.1 uncultured Nitrospirales bacterium
GGCCCTGGCCCATGACTCGTACAAAGGCAAAATGGCCATCGGCAAGCTGCTGTCAGGAACCCTCGCTAAGCGCCAGCCAATTGTTCGTATCAAGGCCGATGGCACTCAGATTCCGGGGAAAGTCACCGATCTCCTGATCTTCGAAGGTCTGGAGCGCAAGGAGGTGGAGCAGGTCGAGGCCGGCGAGATCGTGGCCGTGGCCGGATTCCCCGAGGTCGGAATTGGCGAGACGCTGGCGGACCCCGAACGGCCGATGCAGCTGCCGCCCGTGGCGATCGACGAGCCGACGGTCCAGATGACCTTCTCGGTCAACACCAGTCCCTTCGCCGGACGGGAAGGGAAATACGTCACGTCCCGGAATCTCCGCGATCGGCTCTTCAAGGAACTGGAAACCAACGTCGCCCTGCGCGTGGAGGAGACCGATACCACCGACCAGTTCCTGGTCGCCGGGCGCGGCGAGCTTCATCTGGCGGTCCTCATCGAGACGATGCGGCGGGAAGGCTACGAGCTGCAGGTCTCTCAGCCCAAAGTCATCATGCGCGAGGAGAACGGCGAGACATTGGAGCCGTATGAAGAGCTGACCATCGAGGTGCCAGTCGAGTTCCAAGGACCGGTGATCGAGGAAGTCGGCCGGCGCCGCGGCGAACTCCGCCACATGAAGTTGACGGTCCACGGCGACCTGCACCTCGAATACCACATCCCGACCCGGGGAATCATCGGGCTGAAAAATGCGCTCCTGACCAAGACCAAGGGCACCGTCATCCTGCACCACCTTTTCGACCGGTATGAAAAGGTTGACCCACGCACACTCCAGGTTGATCCCCATGGATCGCTGATCGCGCACGAGACAGGGACCAGCAGCGCCTACGGGCTCAACATCGCCCAGGAGCGCGGCGCCCTCTTCATCGGCTCGCAGGTGGAGGTCTATCAGGGAATGGTCGTCGGCGAGAACGCGCGGGACGAAGACCTGGACGTCAACGTCTGCAAGGCCAAGCATTTGACGAACATGCGGGCGTCCGGCTCGGACGAGGCCATCGTCCTGACCCCTCCCCGCGAGATGACGCTGGAATTCTCGCTGGAGTATATCGGCCCGGACGAACTGGTCGAGGTGACGCCGTCCAACATCCGGATCCGCAAACGCATACTCGATCCCGAAGAAAGACGGAAAGCAAAAAAAAATCGGGCGTGACGGCACAGCCTGTAGGGTGTTCAAAATGGCCGTCCAGCGCGGCCGCAGCGAGCGAAGAGGCGAGGCGTACTCTTAGTACGGTGAGCCTCGGAGCGATGCGAGAACAAAGCTGGAGGCCACTTTCAACACCCTGTTACTGGGTGCCCCCGTGGCCGATAGGAAAGTCGGCGGAATGCAGCGCGCTGTTATGCGGAGTGATCTTGACGACATCCCCGTCTTTGACCACCGTGACCTCCGCCGCGATGCGTGTGCCCACCGTGAACATGCACTCGTTCTCCTGCCATAACTGGATCACCTGGGGGATTTCCTCTTTGTGATCGAGAAAGAGCTGTTTCAGCGTGGTCGGCTCTTTCACTTCCCACTCGAGGACCCGCTCTCCCCCGGCCGTCGTCAGATTCCCCAATAAGCGCAATGTGAGCATTGTTCCTCTTCTTTCTTCTTTCCCGACACCGCTCATGACTATACCACAGATGCGGTCTCTTTGCCGCCATGGCTCTGCGCCCGATTCTCCGATGGACTATCCGTGTTCGGGAGAAAATATGCTACCATAGCCATCCGGTAGGAAGGCTGGCGTAGCTCAACGGCAGAGCAGCGGTTTTGTAAACCGCCGGTTGGAGGTTCAATTCCTCTCGCCAGCTCCACCCTGAGCTTGCTGGACCCGGGTACCCGTTGCTCCTCAGTTGCAACGGGTGGATCAATCAAACGTGCCGGATATCCAATACCGCCAGTGAGGCTCTCGACAGGAGGAACACGTGGGTTTTGAGCCTGAACCATCGCCTGCGCCGCGGCCCCCCTCCGGGGACCGCCGTCGGGCCCCCCGCCGCCAGCAGGATCGCCGGCTGCTGCAGCGCGAGCGCGAACTCGAGGCGGCGCGCCTCATCTGCCAGGCCCTCTCCCAACACGTCAATGTGGATGAGCTGATCGAGAACGCGCTACGCATCGCCCTGGAAGTGGTCAACGCGCAGGCCGGTTCCGTGCTGCTGGCCGATGAGAAGACCAAGCAACTGGTCTTCCGTTATGTGATTGGAGAGAAAGCGGAGCAATTACGCGGCACGGCCATTCCCTGGGATAAGGGCGTCGCCGGAGCGGTCTTCCAATCCGGCGAGCCGGCGATCATCAGCGACGTGGCCAGGGACA
>CAZMPH010000109.1:2336-3470 GCA_964568195.1 uncultured Nitrospirales bacterium
ACCCGCCACCTCTCCGCCATCGACAACTCCACCGGCTTCAAGACCCTCGACATGATCACGATCCCGCTGAAACGCTGGGAGGGAGACCCCATCGGAGTGCTTCAGGTATTGAACAAACGCGAGGGGCAGCTCAACAAGGACGACATCGCCATCCTGACCATCGTCTCGGCCCTCGCAGCCCAGGCCATCGAACAGGCGCGCCTGTTCGAAACGGCCAAGCTGGCCGAGGTCGCGCAACTCCTCGGCGATATCGGCCACGACATCAAAAACCTGCTCACTCCCGTCATCACCGGCGCGGAGTTTCTGCAAACCGAGCTCAACAAGCTCTTCGGCAGCTTGGCGGCCATGGGGATCAGCGGCACCCAGGCGAGCCAGGATCTCTGCAACCGCGTGATCGGCCTGCTCCAGGACGCCGCGCGGCGCATCCAGGACCGGGTGAAGGAAATCGGGGACTGCGTCAAGGGTCTGAGCACGCCTCCGGAATTCGCCCCCTGCCAGATCGTGGGTGTGGTGGACGACGTCATCAAAACCCTGCACGTGCTCGCCGACGAGAAAAAAGTTCTCCTACGCGCCGACGGCCTCGACGCGCTCCCGTCGATCTCGGCCGACGAGCGCCGGCTCTTCAACGCGCTCTACAACCTTGTCCACAACGCCATCGCGGCCATGCCGGGCGGGGGCTCCATCACCGTCCGGGGGAACGTGGACCAGGCCGCTGGCCTCTTGCACCTCGCCGTCGCCGACAACGGCCCCGGCATGCCGTCCGAAATCCGCGACAGTCTGTTCACCGGACGCGCGAAGAGCAACAAAGTCGGCGGGACGGGGTTGGGAACCAAAATTGTCAAAGACGTGATGGACGCGCACGGCGGGCAGATCTCGGTCGAGAGCAAGGAAGACGTCGGCACGATCATCCACATCCGCCTGCCCCTGCAGCAAACCGGCTCGACGGTCGGCTCCTCCGTCCGATAACCTTCCCCACCTCTTTCCTTCAAATCACTCGCCGGTCGAGGCTGCGGTATTGGATGGCCTCGGCGAGGTGGGGGGTGGCGATGTCCTCGGCGCCTTCGAGGTCGGCGATGGTGCGGGCGACTTTGAGGATGCGGGCAAAGGCGCGGGCCGAGAGCCCCAGGCGCTTGA
>CAZMPH010000109.1:3480-6845 GCA_964568195.1 uncultured Nitrospirales bacterium
TATTGGATGGCCTCGGCCACGTGCTCGGCGGCGATCGAGTCCTTCTGTTCCAGATCGGCAATCGTCCGCGCCACTTTCAGAATCCGCATATAGGCCCTCGCCGACAGCCCCAGGCGCGCCACGGCCTGTTCGATGAGCGTGCGGCCCGGTCCGTCGATCCGGCAGTGTTTTTTGATCTGGCTGGGACGGAGATGGGCATTGTTGTGCGTCCTGGCTCCCTTGTAGCGCTCGACCTGGCAGGCGCGGGCGGCTATCACACGTTCCCGGATCGTCGCGGACTCCTCTCCCCGCCCATCCGCGGCCAGATCCCGGAACGGCACCGCCGGCACTTCCACGTGCAGATCGAGGCGGTCCAGCAAGGGCCCGGAGATGCGTGTCCGGTATCGCTGAATCTGAATGGAGCTACAGACGCAGGGCTTGACCCGATCGCCCAGATACCCGCAGGGGCAGGGATTCATGGCGGCCACCAGCATCACGCGGGCGGGATAGGTCAGCGCCGCCGACACTCTGGTGATGCAGATGGTGCCGTCCTCCAGCGGCTGGCGGAGACTCTCCAGCACGTTGCGGTGGTACTCGGGCAGTTCATCCAGGAACAGCACCCCATTGTGCGCCAGCGAGATCTCGCCAGGCCGCGGCACCGTGCCGCCGCCGATCAGGCCGGCGTCCGAGATCGAGTGATGGGGCGCCCGAAACGGCCTGACGGGCAAGAGCGGCTGGCCCGATCGAAGCGTGCCCGCCACGCTGTGAATGCGGGTGCATTCGAGAGCCTCCTCAAAAGTCATCGGCGGGAGAATACCGGGCAGCCGCTGCGCCAACATCGTCTTGCCTGATCCCGGAGGCCCGACGAGCAGCACGTTGTGCCCGCCGGCCGCCGCGACTTCCAGCGCCCGCTTGGCATGTTGCTGGCCGCGCACGTCCGAAAAATCGCCCGCCCCGTTCTGCTCCGGACAGACTTGCGCGGGCGCCCGTTCCACCCGCGCCAGGGCCTGCGCCCCGTTCAAGTACTCGATGACCTGCGGAATGGTCGCGACGGGATAAACCGGCACGTCTTCCACGATGGCGGCTTCCTCCGCATTCTCGGCCGGCACGAGCAATCCCTTGATCCCGCGGCCGCGGCAGGCCAGCGCCATGGACAGCACCCCGTGGACCGGCTTGATGCCGCCCTCCAGGGAGACCTCTCCGACCATGACGAACTCCCGCAGCGCCTCAGGCGGGATCAAGCCTTCCGCCGCCAGAATCCCAATCGCCATAGGAAGATCGAAGCCCGCGCCTTCCTTGCGCAGATCGGCCGGCGCCAGATTGACGGTGATCTTCCGCTGGGGAAAGCCGAAGCCGCTGTTGCGCAGCGCCGAGCGGACCCGCTCGCGACTTTCCCGCACCGTCAGGTCCGGAAGCCCGACCACCGTGAACATGGGCAGCCCGGCCGCAAGGTCCACTTCCACCTCGACGGAATAGGCGTCCAGTCCGCTCACCGCCACGCTGTAGACCTTCGCCAGCATGATACCTCCTGAGGGTAAGACACCGCGGGCCGGGAAAAGGTACAATGAAAAATGACCTCTCGCCTCCTCGCGCTCGCAATCGTGTGGGCCCTCACGGCCGCCCCCGCCGCAGGAGAGTCCAGCCGCCCCCTGGTGGGGCACGCCATGGCCTTGCTGGCGGTCTTTGAGCAGGCCGACGTCCTTCCACCCGAGACTTCCCCCGAGGCGAATGCCCTGATCCATGCCCTGATTCAGACGCAGGCGGCCCTGACCAAGAGTATGAACAAGGCCACCCGCACGTGGTTCGCCGACGCCCTCCGCAAAAGCGAGTTGCCGGGAGCCGAGCCCAAGCCCGAGGACGGCCTCACCTCGCGCGCCCTGGAAGCCATTCTCGCCCATGCCGCCTCGCACCCCCCGTCGGAGCGGCCGGAGGTCAAGACCGGCCTGATGGAATTCAACGTGCGCCAGGCCGACCTCGACCTCCTGGCGCGCGTCTACGGGCGCGCGCGCGATCGGCTCCGCGCAGCCGGCCGGGACATCCACCGAGTCTACGAGACGCAACGGCAGACCATGCCGTTTCGCTGACCGCTCCGGCCCTTTCCTTCATCATCGGCTATCTGCTATGATCGGCTCACAAGGCAGCGAGGGAGGGACCCATGGCGACCAAAGCCTATATCCTCATCAAGGTCAAGGCGGGCAAAACCAAAGACGTGGTGAAGTCCCTGAAGGCCATCTCCGGGGTCCAGCAGGTGCATCCCTGCTTTGGCCAACCGGACGTCTTCAGCTTCATCGAGGTGAATGACGAAAAGGCCCTGTCCGACGTCGTCATTTCGAAGATCCATACCATCGATGGAGTGGAAGAAACCGATACGCACATCGTCGCCGAAGCCTGATCCTTCAACCAGACGAGCAACCACCGTGCGCACCATCAGCCTCATGCGCGGGCCATTTCAGCTTTGCGATCCGTGCTATGACACCATCGTGGCGGAACATCTCGTGGACGCCAGGAATGTCGCGTCCGACCATGATGCCGTGTTCGACCACGTGTGCCCCAACTGCTACGACCGCAACAGACCTTTGATTGACGACATGCTGGGCAGCAGCGAATAAGCCGGCCTCGGCTGGAACGGAGACAACTATGGCCTTGAACAAAGCATTCGACCCTTTGAGCGAAGTACCCGGTTTAAAGCGGATGAGCCCCTTCGTGATCGTCGCCGTGGCTCTCTTCCTGGTCTGGGTCTTCTCCCCCTTCGTGATCATTGGGGCCGGCGAGCGCGGCGTCGTGTTCAACCAGCTCCACGGCATCGAGGACAAGATCCTGCCGGAAGGCTTCTCCTTCATCATCCCCGTCATCCAGCGGGTCGTCAAGATGGACGTCCGGATCCGCAAGTCGGACACCCGGGCCACCGCCGCCTCCAAGGACCTCCAGACGGTGGCGACCGAGATCGTGCTGAACTTCCATCTGTTCCCCGACAAGGTGAACAAGATCTACCAGGAGATCGGCCTCGATTACGAAAAACGCATCATTGATCCGGCCGTGCAGGAGATCGTCAAGGCCGTCTGCGCCGAGTTCACGGCCGAAGAGTTGATCACGAAACGCCAACTCGTCAAGGACGGGATCAAAACCTCCCTGCATAAGCGGCTGACGACCTCTCACATCTCGCTCGATGAGCTGAACATCACGGATTTCCAGTTCTCGAAAATCTTCAACGAAGCGATCGAGTCCAAGCAGACCGCCGAGCAGTTGGCCTTGAAGGCCGGGCGGGACTTGGAACGGGTCAGGATCGAAGGGCAGCAGAAGGTCGTGCAGGCCAAGGCGGAAGCCGAATCTCAGCGGATCCAGAAGGAGACGATCAGCCCGATCATCCTGCAGCTCCGGGCGATCGA
>CAZMPH010000110.1:0-1601 GCA_964568195.1 uncultured Nitrospirales bacterium
CCAATGCCGCGCCTTCGGCCACTCGGCCACCTCTCCGCGTTCTCACCCGCCCACCCCGGGTCCGCCAAGACGGACCCTTTTCCCGTGGCTTGCGGACGTTAACCGTTAAACGTTATTCGTTAATCGGAAGATCCCTCCTGAACCTACGTTTAACGCTTAACGTTTAACGGCAGCTTCTCCCGCAGCCCCCTAAAGAACCCCTGCAGCAACTCCCGGCTTTCCTCCTCCAGCACGCCGCCGATCACCTCGATGCGGTGGTTCAGCCGCTTCTCCTCCGGAATATTGAGCACCGACCCGCAGGCGCCGCCCTTCGGATCCCGGACGCCGAAGACCACACGGTCGATGCGGGCGAGAATGGCCGCCCCGATGCACATCGTGCAGGGCTCCATCGTGACGTACAGCGTGCCGCCCACCAGACGCCAGGTCCGGAGCTGCGCCGCCGCTTCACGGATCGCGATCAACTCGGCATGGGCCGTGGGGTCCTGCCAGACCTCCCGGCGATTGTGCGCCCGGGCGACGACGGCGTCCTCGACGACCAGCGCCGCGCCGATCGGCACCTCGCCCGCCGCCGCTGCGAGACGCGCTTCGTCGAGCGCGCACGTCATGTGGGCTATATGGTTCACGGGCTTCTCTCGTTTAGAAAACAGGCGTCGAATGGTAACATAGCCGCGAGGTGTTGTCATGCGCCTGACCGTGCTCGGTTCCGGCACTAATATGCATCCGAAGCGCGCCGCCGCCGGCTACCTGGTCGAGACCGACCAGATGCTGCTGTTCGACTTCGGCCCCCGCACGCTGATGAACCTCCTCAAGGTCGGCGGGGATCGTCATCGCCTGCGGCATCTGTTCATTACTCACCACCACACGGACCATTTCGCCGACTTTTTCACGTTCTTCTTCGACGCCCTGTTCCACGCGAAGTTCGTCGCGCCCAGGCCGGCCCTCACGATTTACGGGCCGCGCGGCACGCGCCGCCTGTTCGGCGCGCTCCTGAAGGCGATGCCGGGCTTTTCCTCCGCGCCGTTCCGAGTCGCCATCAAAGAGCTGACGGATCGCACGATCAGGCTGGGCCAGACCCGCGTGACCGCCCGGACGGTGGCGCATAGCCCCAGCCTCCACTGCCAGGGCTACCGCGTGGAGCACCAGGGGGCCGCGTTGGCCTATTCGGGCGACGCCGAGTATTGCGAAGGGCTCGTCAAGCTGTGCCGCGGCGCGGACGTGGCGGTGTTGGATTGCTCGTTTCCGGTCCAACGTCCCGGCAAGGGCCACATGCACGCGCGGGACTGCGGGCGCGTGGCGCGCGAGGCCGGAGTGCAGCGCCTCGTCCTCTCCCATTTCTATCCGGTGGCGGAGCGATATGACGTCAAGGCCCAAGCGGGTCAGGAGTTCGGCGGCAGGATCACCCTGGCCAGGGACCGCATGAAGGTCGCGATTACTCGTCCTTCTCCGGCAACCCCAAAATCTCGATGAACCGGGTCAACCGGACGGCTTTAGCCTGGTCGTTCATCTTATTGTAGAGGGCGACGAGGTTCTTGATCATGCGGATGAGGATCGCGCGGGACGGCGTTTTCTGCAGATACCGCTCGTCGAAGCCGTAGCCGGCC
>CAZMPH010000110.1:1611-6804 GCA_964568195.1 uncultured Nitrospirales bacterium
TCCAGGAACCGCGCGCAGTCCTTCTGCGTCAACAGCGCCCCGCCGTTGAAGGAATCCACGAAAATGCGGTAGCGGTCGGCCTCGTACTTCACGAGGAAGTGCCCCGGCATGCCCACGCCGAAGACCGGCAGCTCGAGCCGCCTCCCGACGAGCAGATACACCGCGCTCAGGCTGATCGGGATCCCCGTCTTCCGCTCGAGGACTTTGTTGAGGTAGCTGTTATCGATGTCGTAGTACTCATGGGTATTGCCGGCGAATCCCTGTTCGACGAACAGGTACCGGTTGATGGCCTTGACGATTTCCTCGCCGGAGGCTTTGCGCCCCAACCGTTCGCGCACTTCCCGCGCCATGGCGTCGAGAATGTCGACGGACGCGGCAACGTCCAGGTCGGGATAGGCAAAGCGCGCGATGAGGAAGGCGCCGGCCTCCAGGTCGAGGCTGTCGTCGTCGCACGCGGAGAGCGCATGGAATTCGCCCTCGAGCCGCTGCGCCCGGATATCGTCCAGGATCTCGCTGATACGCGCGGCCATCTCCGGCTGCTCGATTTCGGCCTCGCGCAGCAGCGGCACCGCCGGGTCTCCGATCTCCGCCAACTTGCCGGCGATGGTGCGCGCGACCCGGTCGTCCTCGTCGGAGAGGAGACGGATCAAGGCTTTGATCTGAGTGGCCGGAACCAGCAGCATGATGCCGGCACTGTAACAGAGGACCACACGGGGTTCAAGTTGACCCATAACTTGACTTATACTTGACCAATAACTTGACTCACGCTTGACTTATTTTCCATGGACTTGCTGAATCCGCTACTTGAGGCGGGATTGCCGAAGAAGGGGGTCAGGCACATTTTCTCAGAAGAAAATGAGCCAGACCCCTAACCGAGCGTGCGGCGGAAGGCGCGGGCGGCGCCCCAGAGGCAGACGGAGTCGAAGACTGTCATCACGACGACCACGATCCCGATCTTCGGGAGCGCCGCGGCCCAGCCGGTGAGGATGAGCGGGCGCACCGCGTCGATGGCCCACGTCATGGGATTGAGCTGCGCCAGGACGGCCATCCACCCCGGCATGGCCGAGAGCGGCACGAGGGCCGTGCTGAGGAAGATCATCGGCAGGGAGAGAAACCCGAGCATCGAGAAGAAGTCCCCGTGGCTCTTCACCGAAAACGCCAGGGCCATGGAGATGGCCGTCAGGCCGACGCCAAACAGGAGCCCGATCAGGATAATCACGGCGACGCCGGGGAGCCCGGTCACCGGCTGCACGCCGTACAGGTAGGCCACGCCCAGGATCACCAGCACTTGCAGGGACGTGATCGTCATCACGAACAGGAAACGGCTGATGACCACGGACGTGCGCGAGATCGGCGTGGACATGAGCCGCTCCAGAAAGCCGTTCTCCTTGTCGAACAGGAGATCCGTCCCGCCGGCCAGGCCGTTGTTCAGGATGGTCATGACGACGACGCCCGCCGCGAGGAATGCGATGTAGCTCGGCGCCTGGACAACCTCCACGTTGGCGGTCCGCTGGAAGAGGTTCCCGAAGAAGATCAGCCAGAACACCATCGGTTGCGCCAGCGTGAACAGCATGCTGAACCGCTCGCGGCTCAGCCGCTTCACCCAGCGCATCGTCAGCGCGCCGACTTCCTGAAGATACATCTGCATCTAATCCTCTTTGATCCTGCGGCCGGTGTGCGCCAGGAAGACGTCGTCCAAGCGCGGCCGGTGATAGTCCACGAATTCCAGGCGGCACCCGCGCGCCGTGACGGCGCTCAGGATCGCGGGGAGGGCCGCTTCCGGCGAGGCGACCCGGATGTCCAACACGTTCTGTTTGGTGCTCACGGCCTTGACCCCCGACTGGCCTTTCACGGCCTGCGCCAGGGCCTCGACCTTGTCCAGATCGTCCAACGCCAGGGTGAGGGTGACGATGTCGCCGCCGAGGCCCGACTTGAGCTCGCCCGGCGAGCCGATCGCCTTGACCCGCCCGCCGTCAATGATCGCGATGCGGTCGCAGAGCTGGTCCGCCTCGTCCAGGTAGTTCGTCGTTATTAAGATGGTGATCCCGCGCGCCTTCAACTGCCGGATGTGCTCCCAGACCTTCAGGCGGCTCTCCACGTCGAGGCCCAGCGTGGGCTCGTCCATGAAGAGGACCTTGGGGTCCGGAATCAGCCCGCAGGCGATGTCCAGCTTGCGCTTCATCCCGCCGGAGTAGTTGCGCGCCACCTCATCGGCCTTGTGCTCGAGGTTTACCAGCTTCAGTACCTCCTCGATGCGGGCCGCCGCCTTGTCTTTGGGGATGTGATAGAGGCTGGCCAGCAGTTGGAGGTGCTCGCGGCCGGTGAGGAACCGGTCGATGGCTCGCTCCTGCGGCACGTAGCCTATGGCCTGGCGGACCGCGGTGGCCCGCTCGACGACGTCCATGCCCAGGACGCGCGCGGCGCCGCCGGACGGGCGGAGGACCGTGATCAGGACGCGGAGGGTTGTGGTCTTGCCCGCCCCGTTCGGCCCCAGCAGCCCGAAGACCTCGCCAGGGGACACCTGGAAGGAGACGTCCTCGACAGCGGTGACCTTCCCATCATAGGTTTTGGAGAGGCGCTCGACCTCGATGGCGAAGGAGCCGCCCAAGGTCAGCCCCATCCGGCCGAATCGTTCCGCTCGTAGCGCTTGAACTGGAGGAGATCGAGGAGACGGCGGGCCTGCTGGACCACGGTGTCCGCCTCCAGGAGGAATTGCTTTTCCAGCGGCGTGAAGTCCAATCCGAAGGACAGATTGTGCACCAGGGCCTCATCGTCCACGGGCTGCTTGAGGAAGTTCGCGAGCGCCATCCCGTCTTCCTGGGACAGCAGGAAGTTGCCGACGATCTTCAGGATGTCGGCGCGCAGCTCGGGCGGAAGCTTGGCCTCAGACGGGGCAAAATCTTTTAACGCGATCTTGCCCTGGCGGTACGATTCAATGTCTATTTCGTCCTGGATCTCAAACCGCCGCAGTCCCTGGAGCAACACGTTGAACCGTCCGTCCGACAGGTTTTGCACGGCGACCATCCGTCCCACCGCCCCGACTGGAAAGATCGGGGGCCGTCCCTCGTAATCGGACTCCCATCCTTCTTTGAGCAGGACCATGCCGATCATCCGGTGGCTGGCGGCGGCATCCCGCACCATGTGGCGGTAGCGGGGCTCGAAGATGTGCAAGGGCAGGTAGGTCCGTGGGAAAAAAACCACATTAGGCAAGGGAAACAACGGAATGACGCTGGGTATCGTGATCGGCCCGAGGTCGCCCCCGGCGCCGGCATGCGGACTGGCGTGCATATGGGCTACGATAGCCGAACGCCGTTTCCCTTGTCAATTCAATGCGGGAGGGTGAGAGTGCGGCTGTCTTGAACTTCGGGCGCTTCATCAGCTAGAATCAACTCTCTTTCGGGCTCAACCGATTGCGTTCCAATTCAAGGAGTTGGACTTGTGGGCATGACGATGACGGAAAAGGTTCTGGCGCGGCACGCGGGGCGCACGAGCGTCGCGCCGGGCGACAACATCTGGGTGGACGTGGACATCCTCATGACCCACGACGTCTGCGGGCCTGGGACGATCGGCATCTTCCGCAAGCAGTTCGGCCCGACCGCCAAGGTGTGGGACCGCGAGAAAGTCGTCATCATCCCGGACCACTACATCTTCACGAACGACCAGCACGCCCACCGCAACATCGACGTCCTGCGCGCCTTCGTCAAGGAGCAGGACCTGCCGTACTACTACGACGTCGGCACGGACAAGTATAAGGGTGTCTGCCACATCGCCCTGCCCGAGGAAGGGCACACCCGTCCCGGCGAGGTGCTGTTCGGAACCGACTCGCACACCTGCACGGCCGGCGCCTTCGGCGAGTTCGCCACGGGCATCGGGAACACCGACGCCGCGCTGATCATGGGGATCGGCAAGCTCTGGGTGAAGGTGCCGGAGACCATGCGCTTCGAGTTCGAGGGGCCGCTCCCGCCCTACCTGATGGCCAAGGACCTGATCCTGCACATCATCGGCGACATCGGCGTGGACGGCGCGACCTACCGGGCGATGGAATTCGCGGGCAACGGCGTTATGTCGCTCTCGATCGAGGAGCGGATGACGCTCTGCAACATGGTGATCGAGGCCGGCGGCAAGAACGGCATGATCCCCGTGGACGCCGTCACGGAGACATTCGTGAAGTCCAAGACCGCCAAGCCCTACCAGCCGGTCGCGGACGATCCGGATGCCCGCTTCCACAGCGTGCGGCGCTACAAGACCGCCGAGATCCAGCCCACGGTGGCGAAACCGCATTCCCCGGACAACCGGAGCACGGCACGCGAGTGCACGGGCATCAAGCTGGACCGCGCCTACATCGGCTCCTGCACCGGCGGCAAGCTCAACGACTTCATGGAGGCGGCCAAGATCCTGAAAGGGCGGCAGGTGAAGGCCGACACCTACATCGTGCCCGCGACGACTGAAGTGGCCAAGGGCTTGGCGACCACCAGGCTGGACGGGCAAACCCTCGTGGAGATTTTTCAGCAGGCCGGCGCCAAAATCTCGCAGGGCGCGTCGTGCGCGGCCTGCCTGGGCGGCCCGTCGGACACGTTCGGCCGGCTGAACAAGAGTGAAGTCTGTATCTCGACCACCAACCGGAACTTCCCCGGCCGCATGGGCTCGAAGACGGCCCAGGTCTATCTGGCCTCGCCCTACACGGTGGCGGCGTCCGCGATCAGGGGTGAAATCACCGACCCGCGCGAGTTCCTGTGAGCGGCGCGTCCCTGTAAGCGACGAGTACCTCGTGCTCACCAAAACGCTTTCAGCCTGCAGGGAAATCCTCGCCGGGGACAAGACGATCCTCCGCGAGATGCTCCATCCGTCGCGCGATCCGGCCTGGCGACTCGAAGATGAGGAAGTATTGTGAGGAAATATGCAGGACATCATTAAAGGCAAAGCCTACGTCATCGGGGACAACATCGACACCGACCAGATCATCCCCGCGAAACATCTGGTCTACAGCCTGAGCGATCCCGAAGAGCGCAAGCTGTACGGCAAGTACGCGTTCTCCGGTATCCCCGATGCAGCCGCCGGGCTTCCGCAAGGGAACGTCAAGTTCGTCCCTGAGGGCGATTACCGCTCGTTCTACCAGATCGTGATCGGCGGGAAGAACTTCGGCTGCGGCTCCTCGCGCGAGCATGCGGCCGAGGCGCTGCAAATCGCGGGCAT
>CAZMPH010000111.1:0-6434 GCA_964568195.1 uncultured Nitrospirales bacterium
CGTACGATCGCCGAGATGCAGAAAAAGACCTGTTTCATTCAAGTGACTCAAGCGGGGTTGCGCGAGAGTCACGTCCACGATGTCATCATCACCAAAGAAGCTCCCAACTATCGGACAGAGGTTGAGCTGTAGTTTCTTCCCGAATGCGATGGGTTCCGTACACGAGAGAATCCTGGTTCTTGACTTCGGCTCGCAATATACCCAGCTGATCGCCCGCCGCATCCGCGAGTCCCACGTATACTCGGAAATCCTGCCCTATAACGTCCCGTTGACGCGCATCCTGGAGCACCGCCCAGCCGGCCTCGTTCTGTCCGGCGGCCCCGCCAGTGTCTACGATCGGAAAGCGCCGTCCGTCCCGAAACAGCTTTTGGAAGCGGGAATCCCAATTCTGGGGATCTGCTACGGCATGCAACTGGTGACCCATCTGCTGGGTGGAAGCGTGGCGCGGGCGGCCCATCGTGAATACGGTCCGGCTACGCTCCAGATCGACGATCGCACGGATCTGTTCAAAGGATTTGAAGGAGAGCAAAGCAATCCGACGGCCTGGATGTCACATGGGGACCGCATCGAACGGATGCCGCCGGGCTTCAGCGCCATCGCCCGTACCGCGAATTCGCCGGTTGCGGCCATGAAGGCGACGGATCGCGACAAGCGGATCTATTGCCTCCAGTTTCATCCCGAAGTGGCTCATACCGAAGGCGGGACGGCCATCCTGAGGAATTTTGTACATGACATCTGCGGGGTGAAGCCGGATTGGACCATGCGCTCTTTCAAGGCGGAGACCATCGCGGCCATTCGGGACCAGGTGGGAACCGGAAAGGTGCTGTGTGCGCTCAGCGGAGGTGTGGATTCCTCAGTGGCGGCCGTGCTGGCCCATGAAGCGGTCGGCGACCGGCTCACGTGCCTCTTTGTGGATCATGGCCTTCTACGGGAAGGCGAGGCGCGTCTGGTGTGCGAGACGTTCGCCAAGCACTTCAAGATCAAGTTGAAGTTAATTAATGCATCATCTCGATTTATCAATGCTCTTGAAGGCGTCAATGATCCAGAGAGGAAACGCAAGATCATCGGGCGGGCCTTCATCAGAGAGTTTGAAGGGTTCACGCAGGGGGTGGGGAAGGCTGAGTGGCTTGTTCAGGGCACCCTGTATCCCGACGTCATTGAGAGCGTGAGCTTTAAAGGACCGTCAGCGACGATCAAGACTCACCACAATGTCGGAGGGCTCCCGTCGCGGATGCGGTTTCGCCTGATCGAGCCCTTGCGGGAATTATTCAAGGACGAAGTCCGGGAACTGGGAAGGGAACTGGGGCTTCCCGAAGAAATCGTGGGGCGTCAGCCCTTTCCGGGCCCCGGCCTGGCGATCCGCATCTTGGGGCCGGTCACGAAAGAGCGACTCGGGATCGTGCGCAAGGCCGACGCCATTGTCGAACACGAAATTCGTAAGGCGGGCTACTATGACAGGGTCTGGCAGGCCTTTGCCGTGCTGCTGCCGGTCCGGACCGTCGGGGTCATGGGCGATCAACGGACCTATGACAATGTAGTGGCCGTCCGGGCGGTGACCAGCGTGGACGGCATGACCGCCGATTGGGCACGGCTGCCGTCCCAAGTGCTGGGAGCTATCTCGACGCGGATCATTAATGAAGTCAAAGGAGTGAATCGGGTGGTGTTCGACATCAGTTCGAAGCCACCATCCACTATAGAATGGGAGTAGGACGTTATTCGTTAAACGTTAAACGTAGGGAAATGGGATCCTCCGATTCACGATTAACGAATAACGATTAACGTTTAACGGCCATGGAAATCAGGCTGCAAAAGGTGATCGCGGACGCGGGTGTGGCATCCCGCCGCAAGGCGGAGGAACTGATCCGCCAGGGCCGTGTCACTGTCAACGGCGAGGTGGCGACGGAGATGGGACTCAAGGTGGATCCGACCTGCGACCATGTGAAAGTGGATGGACGCCATCTCAAGCCTGCCGCGCCCAAGGCCTATGCGATGCTCAATAAGCCCAAAGGCGTGTTGACCACCCTCGAAGGGCCGGGTACGGACGATCGCGCGACGGTCCAGTCCTTACTTCGGGGGATCAAGCAGCGGGTGTTTCCGGTCGGCCGTCTGGATTACGATACCGAAGGGTTGCTGGTGCTCACCAACGACGGAGAACTGGCGCAGCGGCTGCTACATCCCCGGTACCATGTTCCGAAAACTTATCTGGTAAAAGTCAAAGGGGTCTTGGACGAGGTGCAGATCCGGAAACTGGAAAAGGGAGTTTGGCTCAGCGACGGGATGACGGGCCGGGCTCACGCAAAAAAAATTCGGAAGACCAACGAAAACTCCTGGATCGAGCTGACCATTTTTGAAGGCCGCACGCATCAGGTGAAGCGGATGCTCGAGGCCGTCGCGCATCCTGTGCTGAAGCTCAAGCGGATCCGATTCGGTCCGCTGACGCTGGGGGCGCTTCCTGCCGGCGAGTATCGGTTTTTAACGGATCCGGAAATCCATCGGCTCAAGGAGGCCGCAGGGGGCAAGGAGAAGCTGGCGTCATGATGCCGCGCACGCATGCCTGCGGGCAACTCCGTTCATCCGAAGTCGGCCAGTCTGTGCGCTTGATGGGATGGGTGCAGCGACGGCGCGATCACGGCAGCCTGATTTTTATCGACCTCCGGGATCGAACCGGCCTGACTCAAGTGGTGTTTAACGCTGAACGGAAGGCCAGTGTCCATCGCGCCGCGCATGCGCTTCGTCCCGAGTGTGTCGTGGCGGTCAACGGGAAGGTATCCGCTCGGCCGTCGGAATCCAAAAACCCTGACTTGCCGACGGGTGAAGTCGAGGTGCTCGTCGATTCTGTGGAGGTTCTGAATGAGGCCAAGACCCCGCCATTTGTGATTGAGGACGATGCAGACGTCACGGAGGCCATCCGGCTCAAGTACCGGTACCTCGACCTCCGACGTCCGAAGATGCAGCGCTTGCTCGAGCTCCGTCACCGGGTCACCCAGCACGTCCGGTCGTTCTTGAATGCGGAGGGCTTTTGGGAAATTGAAACGCCGATCCTGACGAAAAGCACGCCTGAGGGCGCGCGAGATTACTTAGTGCCCAGTCGTGTGAATCCCGGGTGTTTCTTCGCACTCCCGCAGTCCCCCCAGCTTTTCAAGCAAGTTCTCATGGTGAGCGGGGCTGATCGCTACTATCAGATTGCCCGGTGCTTCCGCGACGAGGACCTGCGCTTCGACCGCCAGCCTGAATTCACGCAGATCGATCTGGAGATGTCGTTCGTCGATCAGGAGCAGGTCATGTCGGTGGTCGAGCGGATGATCAGTTCTGTGTGTCGCGAGGCGGCGGGGATCGAGCTCAAGGTCCCATTCCCGCGGATGACGTACCACGACGCGGTGGGGCGCTATGGTTCTGATAAGCCTGACCTTCGTTTCGAGATGCCGCTCCATGATCTGAGCGGATTTGCGAAGCAGACCGAGTTCAAGGTCTTCCGGGAGGCGGTCGCGAAGGGGGGGATCGTCAAGGCGCTCATCGTGCAGGGCGGGTCGGCGATCACCCGGACCCGTATCGATGCGTTAGGGGAGACGGCCAAGGGCTTCGGCGCGAAAGGGCTCGCGTGGGTGAAGATCACCGCTGACGGCAAGCTGGACTCGGTCGTCGCGAAATTCCTCGATGCGAAACAACTCCTCAAGGCTGTGCCGGAGGCGAAACCGGGCGATCTCCTGCTCGGTGTCGCCGATCAGCCGAAAGTGGTGCACGACGTGCTGGGGCGCCTGCGTCTGCTGCTGGGTGACGAGCTGAAGCTGATCGATCCCACGCTGTGGCGGCCGGTGTGGGTGCTCGAGTTCCCGCTGCTCGAGTATGATCACGAGGCCAAGCGGTATGTGTTCGTGCACAATCCCTTCGCCGCGCCGTTCGATGAAGACGTGGCCCTGCTCGATTCCGCTCCGTTGCAGGCCCGGGCCAAAGCCTACGACCTCGTCCTGAACGGCAACGAAATCGGTGGCGGGAGCATCCGGAACCACCGCAGCGAGGTCCAACTCAAGATCCTGGACCTGCTCGGAATCAAGAAGGATCAGGCGCGGGAGAAGTTCGGCTTCCTGCTGGACGCGCTGGACTACGGCGCCCCGCCCCACGGCGGCATCGCGTTTGGCCTGGACCGTCTGGTCATGCTGTTGGGCGGCGCCGACTCTATCCGCGACGTGATCGCGTTCCCCAAAACCCAGAAAGCCCAGTGTCCCATGACCGACGCCCCCTCGCCGGTCACACCCGAGCAGTTGAAGGAACTCTCCATCAAGCTCGACAAGATCGAGTAGCCTCTTCACCACGTTCAGTTTAGGTTGAACAGCGCCCGCGGTTCGGTGGGCGGACGGTCTCAGAGGCGGTCCACGATGGTCACGATCGTATGTAGCCCGCTGGATCCTGCCGGGCTGGGGCGCACGATTTCCGAAGTCTGGACTCGGCCTTTCGCATCAACGGCGCGGACGGCCACTTGGTAGCTGCCGGCCTTGGGGGGCGTCCAATTGTAGTACCAGATCACCCATGTGTACGGGGAGACCGGCAGCTCGAATGGCGCATTGTCCCATATCCTTCCGCCATCGAAGCTGATCTCGACCTTCTTAATGGTCTCGGGCCCTCCGTAGGCGATGCCCTTGAACAGGTGCTCTTTCCCGTGGAGGCTCTGATAATGGCCGGGGCTGTCGATCCGCGAGGTGAGCTTGATCGTGCCGTCGTCGGTCCAGCCCTTGCGCTGCC
Source organism: uncultured Nitrospirales bacterium (assembly GCA_964568195.1). Classification (GTDB taxonomy): domain Bacteria; phylum Nitrospirota; class Nitrospiria; order Nitrospirales; family NS-4; genus SCTG01. The sequence goes on from CAZMPH010000111.1 coordinate 4,738, forward strand.
AGTACCCTTTGTAGTCCCCATCATAGACTTCGATCTCGACGATCCACTTGACGTTCTTGATGCCGTAGATGCCGGGCACCACGGCGCGGAGCGGGAACCCGTGCATCTTGGGGAGCTGGGCTCCGTTCATCATGTAGGCCAGCAGCACGTCGCCGCGCATGGCGCGTTCAAAGGTGATGCTGTCGTCGTAGCCGTCGGCGGCGCGAAATACGACGTCGCGCGCCGTGTCCGTGTCGGTCCCCAGTTCTTCCAGCAGAGCCTTGAGCGAGATCCCGCGCCACATGGCGTTCCCCATGCTGTCGCCGCCGGGGAGGTTGTCGATGCATTCCAGCGTCACCGCGCGGTCGAAGGAGGGCCGCTTGAGGATGTCGCCGTAGCGCAACACCTTCGGTTTCTTGACGACGCCGGTGACCGAGAGCTGCCACTGGTCGGCCTTGAGGTCGCGCGAGACGCTGAAAGGGGAATCGGAATAATTGACCACGTAGAATTTGTCGTTGGGCGTGAAGTAGAACGTCTCGCGGGGCGGGACTGCAAACATCCGGCCGAAGACCGCCGCCGCGTCGGCCTTCTGCCCCACAAGGCCCAACGCCAGCCCTGCCGAGGTCATCTTCAGGATGTCGCGACGCTGCCATTGAAAGGACATGGCGGTATTATCCTACTTTTACGCCGCCCTGAGCAATCCGGGAGTCAGCTGCGCCACCGGAGCGTGACCGGCCCTTTCAAGGGGTGCTCGAAGGCGGTGCCGTTTTGGCGGGAGGCCAGATGCGCGGCTTTCAATTTGTAATACCATTTCGCGGGCGTATCGGCGTCGTCAATCAGCATCAAGGCCGGCTTGTAGCGGAGGCCGATGGCCTGCCGCTCCATCACGCGCTTGTCCTGGTCCAGGAAGTGCCGGGCGATGAGACGAAAGATGGTCTTGGACAGGGGCACCCAGCGGAACACGTTCCACGCCGCGCAAAAGTCAATGCGGCATTCGTTTTCCGTGATGGGGGTCACGGTGGCGCGAGACGAGAACCAGTAGGGCCCGCATCTGATGATCTCGTAGCGAAGATTGGGCAGCATGAACTCAATGGTGGTGGAGACGCTTTCGCCGTAGAGACCCAGCACTTTGTAGATCGCGCTGTTGCGGGATGGGGTATGGGCCTTCATCCGGAAGCCGTACGGGATCGGTTCGAATTCTTTGGCCTTCTCGTGGATGCTGTCACGGCTCCGCCAGAACCAGCTTTGATGGACGAACGGCCCGTGGGCCGGATCCATCAGGCCTACGATGCCGTCGTCCACGGCGCACTTCAGCATGGCGGAGATTTGAAGGAACCGGTATTGGTCGGAATACAGGGGCAGGCTCGGGACATCGGGGACCGCAGCGTTCGTGTCGTTGACGTCGGGCACGTAGACCCAGAGATAGCCGTCTCGCTCCCGGCAGGGATAGGTCGTCGCTCCGATTTTCTCCGGTTGAAGTGTGTCCCCCTCGACCAATGCCGGAATGTGCCGGCATCGTCCGTTCATGTCGAACTGCCATCCATGGTAGGAGCACTCCAGGCGGTCGCCGTCGAAGTGCCCGAACGAAAGCGGCATGCCCCGGTGCGGGCAGATATCGCGAAACGCAAACGGCTGACCCTGCCGGTTGCGGCACAGCACCAACGGCAATCCCAGCAGGGTCTGGGCCTGCATCTGTCCGAGACGGACTCGTGAAGCGG
>CAZMPH010000112.1:0-6405 GCA_964568195.1 uncultured Nitrospirales bacterium
TGCGCCCGTACTTGGGCGTGTTCACGACCAGCGGCCGGTCCCCGTGGTTCCAGTACGAAGGCTCCTGGCCGTAGCGGTAGGACTTGGCCTTGATCTCCTTGCCGTGCGCGTTGGGATCCAGGTTCATGTTCCACGGATCCTCCGCGCCCCAAACCCCCAAGCCCGGCCCGGACCACGGCGTGCCCATCGACGTGCCGGCCTTGTAGTTGCCGGCCCAGGTGTGCTGCCCGGTCCCGAACTTGCCCTGGTTACCCGTGACGATCGTGATCATCGCCGCTCCGCGGCTGTTCGCCGTCATGTGGAACCAGTGGTTCGTGCCCTCACCGTTGTGCAACTGGTGCGGCTTCACCGTTCCGCAGTCGCGGGCCCAGCGCACGATCAGGTCCTTCGGCGTGTTCGTGATCTGGTGCGTCGTGTCCAGGTCGAAGTCCTGGACGTGGATCTTGTACATCTGGAACACCGGCATCACGTCCACGGACTTGCCGTCCAGCAAGGTCACCCGATAGGTGCCTTCCAGCGCCGGATCAATGCCGGCCTTCGCCAGGTGATAGCCGACGATCTCCCGGTGCATCGGCACGGCCGCGTTCTTCGTCGTATCCCACATCATGAAATCGCCCAGGCGCTCCCGCTGCGGGTCCTTCATGGCCTGCACTTTGTACGAGTAGCTCTTCGTCAGGTCAAAGAGCTTGTAGTCCTTGATGACGTCCTTCGGCTCCAGGTACATCAGGGTGTCCGTGCGGACCAGGATCGGCATGTCCGTGTATTGCTTGCAGAAGTCCGCGTCGTACATGTTCTCATCGAACAGGATCTTGAGCACGCCCAGCATCAATCCCCCGTCACCGCCGGGCCGGACCGGAATCCAGTAGTCCGCCTTCGTCGCCGGCGGATTGTACTCGGGCGCGATGCTCACGATGCGCCCGCCGCGCTCCATGCACTCGATCATCCAGTGCGCTTCCGGCATCTTGTGCTCGAGGAAGTTCTTGCCCCAGCTCGTGTGGAGCTTCGCGAAGCGCATGTCGCTGTGATCGTTGTCCGACGCCTGATTGCCGGCCCAGAACGGGGTCGAGGGGTTCTGGTCCCCGTGCCAGGTGTAGTTCGACCAGTTCCGGCCGCCCGTCGCCTTGTCCGGCCCCAATTTGCGGACGTAGGCGTCCAAGAGCGCCAGTGTGCTGTTGCAGTTACGCCCGTGGGCGATCTTGCCGATGAACCCCAGCACCGCCATGCCCGGCCGGTAGTGGAAGCACTTCGTGCCCCCGCCCTTCGTGGCCTCGATCTGCTCGGGCGTGTACCCCTGCTCTCGCAGGCGCCGCGCGCCCGCCTCGCCCGCGTACCGCTCGGCGATCTTCAACTGTCCCTTGGCAAGGTACGTGCCCACCGTGTCCCAGGACACGCGCAGCATATCGTCCTCGCCGCGGTTGCTGAACTTGTAGCGGGTTTTGACCTCCGGGCTCAGCTCCGGGCACCCGTCGTCCACCCACTGCTTCCAGCCCTTGCGCAGCATCGGGCCCTTCAAGCGATACGGCCCGTACACGCGGCGATGGAAGGTATAGCCCTTCAGGCACATGCGCGGATTCCACGCAAACGTGCCGCGGTTGCCGTACAGGTCCTCGTAGGTCTGGTGATCGTAGTTCTGCTCGACCCGCATCACCACGCCGTTGCGCACAAACGCGCGTACCCGGCACGCATGCGTGTCGTTCGGCGAGCAGATGTATGAGAACGACGAGTCGTAGCGGTACTGATCGTGATAGACCCGCTCCCAGGAGCGGTCCGGATACTCGCCGAGGGGGTTGCCCACCTCGATGACCGGCTGTAGGGCGGTCAGGGCGAACGCCTGGTCCGCGATCGCAAGCGCCGTGATCGTCCCCGCGCTCGTCTTTAAAAATTGCCGTCTTGTTAAGAACATTGCGTCTCCTCCTCCGTTGATAAAAACCCAACGCCTTCCCCGAAGACAGCCCGCGTTCGCCGCAGCGAAGCCGGACTGACGACTGCTACAAGATCGTCCCACCTCCCTTCAGTTTTCCGAGCTATTTCGACTTGTCTGGTTGGCTTGTTGAGGTATGCACAGGACATGACGGGGAGAAGGTAGTGCAACTGCAGGACCATCCTTACCTGTTTGGGTGAATTGATTCTTAACTCATTGGTTTATTTTATTATTTCATGTGCTTGTCTCATCGGCTTTTGATCCAGGTATAACTCGACGTTACCTGATCGAATCAAATGAAATTGGCAATATGGAAATAAGTTATTGATTATTAAATTGAAATAGGCATTCAGCGGATACGTCTGTGGCAGGCACAGAAGCTACGTTTCGGTAACATATGAGAAAGTCTTCAGAAATCAGCTGTGTCGTTGTATTTTACATTTTAAAACAATGACATAGAAAATTTCATGGCTCTGTTTTCTCCTGCCAATCGCCGGAACCGGCTTCTATTCGTTTCCGCAGCTACACAACGCTGATTTCGAGTAACTATACATAGAATGTGCGGTTTGACATGTCACGTTTCGGACTCTATGCTACGCTTCGCATGAAGAACGCAGACTATCACCGCCAAGCTCACAATCTGATTCTCGAGAAAAAATGGGGCCCCTTGCTGGGCGTCGGGCGCGCCAGGGTTCAGGTCGCCCCGAGCGATCCGGTCGCCCGGCTCCTCATCATCTCAGGGTCATTATTTACTGGTGACTATCGAGAGGCCCACGCGCAGCATGACCGGCTCTTTGCTCCGCTGGAAGAGGAGACCCCGACCACGCAAGACGAGCAGCAGGACCCACGGACGGCGATCCGCGCCTTCGCCGAGCAGCTCGCGAACGAACATCCGGATAACGCCGGAGCCCGACTGTTTTTCGGGATCGCGCTGATGCAGATCGGGGATTTGGAGAGCGCGCTCCGGGAATACAAGGAAAGCACGCGGCTGGACTCCGGGGACGCGCACGCTCATTATTTCCAGGGACAGGCGCTCCACACGTTGGATCGCGTTGACATGGCCATCCGGGAGTACCGGGAAGCCGTGAAGCTGGCCCCAACGGATATTCGGATGCGCCTCAATCTGGGTTCGGCCTATTACGAGCAGGGTATTCTCGAATCCGCGATCGCGCAATACAGAGAGGCCATCAAGCTGAACCCGTCGGAACCGTTCGTCCACTACAATCTGGGGGTGGCGCTGGCCGATCAGGGGCGATTCGAGCCGGCCATCGCCGCCTATAAGGAATCCGCCCGCCTGAACCCGAAGGATGCGCTCGTCCACTACGCGCTCGCCGGTGTGTATGAGACCAAAGGGCGGCCGAACGAGGCGATCGTGGAGTATGAAGCGGCCCTCCAACTGGCCCCCGCCCTCGCGGCGGCACACTCCAAGCTGGGATGGATTTATTACAGACAGAACAAGGTGCCTAAGGCGCTCGCAGCCTTCGGAAAAGCCATCGAACACGATCCTGACGACGCTCAGTCCCTGCATGGACTGGGATTAGTCAAGCTGGCAATGAGGAAGGAGGACGAAGCCGTCGTGCTCTTGAAGCAGGCCTATGCGAAGGAAGAACGCGAGGACAAGAAAAAGATCATCCGAGGCACCCTAGTCAAGGTAGGAGTCTTCACGTGCTGAGCGCTATAATTCTCTGATCACGCCCTGCAGGACCGTGGCTTGCGTCACCGGATCGCCGGTTTTCTTGAGCTCCGCGCGAATGCGCTCTTTCAGGTATTCCGAATATCCGACCTTGTCGACGAGAATTTCCAGAAACCGCTCGCCCGGCAAGAGCGCGCAGGCCTTGAGCTCGCTCACGATGTGTTCCGTCACGGGAACGTAGCTGCTCCCGACATGTAACAGCACCGGGTAATGGTGCCCCTTGTCCGGCAAGCGTTCGAACCTTACACCATCCACTCTAACCCCTTCATGTGAATGAACTGGGCGGTATTGTACGGGACGGCAAACCAAGAGACAAGCACGGGTATGGAACGGCGGGGAAGGAATGTTATGATATGTCCGGAATCGAGATGCTTGGAAAAATTCTGACCACGGCGACTCTTCCGGAAGCTCTGAGCGCGCGACGCGCCCGGAAAGAGCGCATCGTCTTCACCAACGGGTGCTTCGACCTGCTGCACGTCGGCCACACCCGCTACCTGCAGGAAGCGCGAGCGCTCGGCGACTGCCTGATCGTGGGGCTCAACAGTGATGCCTCGGTCCAAGCGATCAAGCCGACCGGGCGGCCCATCGTGCCGCAGGCCCAACGGGCCGAGGTACTGGCCGCCCTGGCCTGCGTGGACCATGTCGTGATCTTCGATGAACCGGACCCCCGCAACCTGATCGCCGCCGTTCAACCCGACGTCCTGGTCAAGGGCGGCGACTGGCCGATCGCGCAGATCGTGGGACGCGAGATCGTCCAGGCGCGTGGAGGAAAAGTCGTCACTATACCTCTCGTGCCCGATGTATCCACGACCACGCTCGTGCAGCGAATAAAATCCAGCCCCTGAATGTCTGTCTCCGCGCTCCCCGCCGCATGGGCCGCCCTGGTGGCGCCTCTCCTCCGCGCCGTTGAGAAGCGCCGCGGCCCCACGGCGCTCGCCGGTCTGTTCGGTTCCGCCAAGGGTTTCGTTCTCTCGGCGCTGTCAAGACAACTCGCCGCGCAAGGAACTTCCCTGCTCGTCGTCACGCCCACGGGCGAATCCGCGGAGACTCTGCACACCGACGTGTCCTTCTTCCATCAACTGCAGGGCGCGTCCCCCGACGAGGTCCTGCTGTTTCCGGATTGGGGCGTGCTGCCCTACGCAGCGACCCCGCCGCCCGTCGAGGTGATCGGGCAGCGGATGCGGGTGTTGGATCGCCTGCAGGGCTCCGATCGGGGGCTCGTCCTCATTACGCCTGCAGCGGCCTTCCTGCAACGGCTTCTCCCGCGCAGCCTGCTTGCGGAAGCCTGCTTTTCTCTGAAGCCCGGCGCGTCGATCGAGCGGACGCGCCTGCTCGCCCGCCTCTTGCGTCTCGGCTACCGCCGCGTGTCGGTGGTGGAGCGCCCCGGCGAGTTCGCGGTGCGGGGCGGGATCGTGGATCTCTTTTCGACGGCCCATGCGGAGCCTCATCGGATTGAATTTCTCGGCGACACCATCGAGACCATCCGCCTGTTCGATCCCGCCACCCAGAAATCGTCGGGACGGGCCGCCGACATCCGAGTCCTCCCCGCGCGCGAACTGATCCGAACCGGCGAAGAGGCGGCCGCTCCCCTTCCGCCGGACGCCGAATGGCATGGACCCGCCTGGTATTCCACCATGGAAACATTGCTGGACCATTTTCCTTCTCCGCCGGTGCTGATCGCCGACGAACCGCTGGATCTGCGCAAGCACGCCGATGAATGTCTCGCGGAGGCGCAGGAGGCACACGGCGGGATCGAGCTCTTCCTGCCGCTGGATCACCTGCTGGAGGCCGGCGGGGCGCGCTGCCTCCTGTCTATCGAGGCCATTCCAAGGGGAGGGGGATTGGGGGGCGAGGCCGAGGGCTCGACGGCGGACGGGCCGGCGCTCTTTCGATTCGAAGCCCAGCGCCCCCAGGCGATCGGGATCGGCGTCAAGGGCCGTTCGTTCAGCGAGACCGTGGCCCACCTCGAGGCCTTGCGGGCCAGAGGACCGGTCGTGATCGTCGCCCGGAGCCGCGGCCAGGTGGATCGCCTGCGGTCGCTCTTCGTGGAGCACAACCTTCCCGCGGAGCCTCTCGGAGACAAGGCGGCCACGTCACTCGGCGCGCACGCGCCCTACGCCCTTGTCCAGGGAGGGCTTTCCGGCGGGCTCCTGGGATTGCGCGGAACCTGGGGCGGACTGGAACCGCCCCCTCTCTGGATCATCGTCGAAGATGAGCTGTTCGCGCGGGGCGTCCGGCACAAGGCCCCCGCAGCTTCCAAGGGCGCCGCGTTTGTCAAATCGATCGAGGAAGTGAAAATCGGCGACTACGTCGTGCACGTGCTGCACGGCATCGGCCGCTATCTCGGGCTCCGCCGCCTCTCGGTCCAAAGCTTCGACAGCGATTACCTGATCGTCGAGTACGCCGGGGGCGACAAGGTCTACGTGCCGCTGGAGCGGCTGAATCAGATCCAGCGCTATTCTCCCTCCGAAGGCCACGCGCCCAAGCTCAACCACCTGGGCGGGACGTCCTGGGGCCGCACGAAGGCGCGCGTCCGCAAGAGCATCGAGGACATGGCGAAAGACCTGATCGCCGTTCAGGCGGCGCGGGAGACGCGCGGCCGGCCGCCGTTTTCCCCGGACAGCATGCTCTCCCACGAATTCGACGCCGCGTTCGAGTTCGAGGAGACGGCGGACCAGTTGCGGGCCATCGAGGACATCAGAAGAGACTTGGAGTCGGAGAAACCCATGGACCGGCTGATCTGCGGCGACGTGGGCTACGGCAAGACCGAGGTGGCCATGCGCGCCGTCTT
>CAZMPH010000113.1:0-1589 GCA_964568195.1 uncultured Nitrospirales bacterium
GATCACCAGCCCGGACGCCTCCAGGAGCGCTTCCGTGAGGATGCCCCGGCCGGGCCCGATCTCAAGGACCGTCTCGCCCGGCTGCAGCTGAGCCGACCGGACGATCTTGCGGACGATGTTCTTGTCGATCAGAAAGTTCTGTCCGAGGGGTGGCCGCGCCATTATTGCGGTCTGTGCCGGGCGAACGTCGCGGCGAGACGGATCGCTTCGAGGAGACTCCTCTCGTCCGCTCTACCCTGGCCGACGATGTCGTAGGCGGTGCCGTGGTCCACCGAAGTGCGGATGATCGGCAACCCCACCGTGATGTTGACCGACTTGCCGAAAGCGGCGAGCTTCAAAGGAATCAGTCCCTGGTCATGGTACATGGCCACCACCGCATCGTATTTGCCGCAGGCCGCCTGCCCGATGAGCGTGTCGGCGGGCAGCGGCCCGACCGAGGGAAACCCCAGCGCGCGGGCCCTTGCGACGCCGGGCCCGATGGCGGTGCGCTCCTCGGTCCCGAACAACCCGCCCTCGCCGCCATGGGGATTGAGGGCCGCCACCGCAATCCGGGGCTGCTTGATGCCGAACAGCGTGGTGAGGCCCAGGTGGCACAACCGGACCGCCCGCTCGACACGTTCGGGCGTCAGCAGGCGCGGCATGTCTTTGATGGCGACGTGCGTCGTGGCGAACAGAAAGCGCAGCGGTCCGCCGACGATCATCATGCCGACCTCTTTGGCGCCCGTCAGGTCGGCCAGCATCTCGGTATGGCCCGGATAGAGGTAGCCCGCGAGGTTGATCGCCTCTTTGTTGATGGGCGCGGTCACGATGCCGGCGATGCGCCGTTCCAGCGCCAGCCGGACCGCTTCCTTGATATAGAGCGCCTGGGCCGCGCCGGTCTCCTTCGAAACCCTGCCCGGCGTGAAGGAACCGAGCGGCTCCGGCAGCGGATCCAGCACGGGAATCACGCCGGCCGGCAGCGTGCCACTCAGATCAGCCACCCGGCGGATTTTGACCCGCGCCTTCAGCGCGCCGGCGACCTTGGCCAGCACCTCGGGCGAGCCGATCACCACCGGCCGGCACAGCCGCCGGACCACCGGACGGGCCAGCGCTTTGACGATCACTTCCGGCCCGATCCCCGCCGGATCGCCCATCGTGATGCCGAGAAGAGGCTTGTCAGAATTCATCCCCTTCATTGTACCGATTTTTCAATTCCAGCACCCGCCAGGTCAATCGCCGCGGCAGTGACGGTCCGTGCGACCTTCTCCATGAATCCTAAGTCCAACGTCTCGATCGTATCTGTAGAGGCGTGGTAATGCGGGTTGCGGAAGTTGGCGGTGTCGGTCAGCATGACCGCCGGATAGCCGTAATGCCAGAAGGCCGCGTGGTCGCTCCGCCTGGTGTCGGGCAACAGCTCGCCGTTCCCCGGCACCGTCAAAGCGACCGTCTTGAGATCCGGCACGCGCTCTTGGGCTGCGCCTTCGACCGCAGCCACGAGAGCGGCTGATGCGGTATTGCCGACGATCGCCAGAAAATCGCCCACCGTCGGCACGACAACCGGCATCTGCTGCACCCGCCCACCCCAGGCGCGCCAAGACGCGCCCCTTCCC
>CAZMPH010000113.1:1599-6393 GCA_964568195.1 uncultured Nitrospirales bacterium
TTGTGATTCGTGCCAAGCAGGATGATCCGGTCCCCGCGCCCCTTCCCGTCGGCGGCTTCCGCTGCGAGCCTTCTTCGGACTTTGCGTAGCCCACGCATTCCAGCACGATGGCCCCGGCAATCTCGTGGCCGTCCTTCTTCAAAGACGAGACATAGGCGAGGCTTCCCAACAGGTCTTCCTCCTCCAGAGAGAACGCGATGAAGCGGACCTCTCGGCTCAACGGGACGTCCCGAAGGCACCGGGCCGCTTCCAGCAACACCGCCAGCGCGCTGGCATTGTCATCGGCCCCCGGTGAGCCTTCGACCGTGTCGTAGTGCGCCGCGACGATGAGCGGCGCCGGGGACGGCCCCCCTTCTGCATGGGGACTGTCCCTTTTCTGCGGCCGCATCGTGCCGATGACATTGCGATACGTGTCGCCCAATGCCTTGAACGGATGGGTCGAGACTTCCAGGCCAAGAACCTTGAACTGTTCGGTGAGGTAGTCTTCAGCCTGCCGGAGTGCGGTCGGAGAGGAAGTCGGATGGCGTTCTCCGATCAGCGCACGGAGATGCCTGTCATCCATGGTCCTCCGGTTCCACGTGCACCACGACTTCGGCCACGCCGGGGAACGTCTGCTTGAGCTGATCCTCCACCTTATGCGCGACGGTATGGGCGCGGGCGATGGTCATCGCCGGATCGACGTGGATGCACAGGTCCATGAAGACGTGCCGCGCCATGCCCCTCGTCCGGATGCCGTCGCAGCAGCGCACACCGTCCACCGTCAGCGCCACCCTGCGGATCGCCTCGGCGTCGATCCGCGCCCGGTCGGAGAGCGACTGCGACGCCTCCTTGAGAACCAGCACGCCCGTGTGGCCAATGAAGCCCGCGATGACCACGCCCGCGATCGGGTCCAGGAGCGGATAGCCCGCCGTGACGGCCGCCAGACCGACCAGCACCGCGAAGGAGGAAAGGATGTCGCTCGCCGTGTGGAGCGAATCGGCCACCAGGATCTCGCTCTGCAGAGCTTCGCCGCGCCGCCGCTCCCAGGTCATGACGCCCCAGTTGACGGCCATCGTCCCGAGCATGATCGCGAAGCTGAGCCCGGTCACCTCCGGCACGACGCCCTCGCGCCAGTGAAGATAGCTGTTGCGGAGGATGTACAGGCAGGTCCCGAACAGCAGCACGCCGATCGCGGCAGCCGCGAAGGTCTCGTATTTCTTGTGGCCGTACGGGTGCCCCGCGTCAGGAGGGTGGGCGGCCACCCATAAGCCGATGAGGCCGATCACGTTCGACATGCCGTCGAACGAGGAATGGATCCCGTCGGCCTGCATGCCGACGGAGCCGGTCATCCAGCCGTAGATCAGCTTCGCCGCCGCCACGCCCCAATTCAGGCCGAGGATGACCCACAGGATCCGGCGCGTCTCGCGTCCGGCCGCGTCGTCACTCACGATTTCTCGTTCCGTCTTTGTCTCACGCCGGCTCATGGCCCAGGCTCATCGGAGGAACAGGTACGTGATGTATCCGGCATACAGGACGGCGGTGAAGACCAGCACGCGCGGCTGCCATCTTCCGGTCAGGCGGATCTGTGCGAGAAAAAGGGTCGTCGCGACGATCGGGAGCAGAAGGCTGATCAGCGACGCCTGGTCGAGGCTCCAGCCGGTGCCGAGCAAGCCCACCGAGACCGGGAACGTTCCCTGGAACACCATGGCGCCCGTGATGTTCCCGACCGCCAGCGTGTCTTTCTTCTGGTAGATCCAGAGCAGGCTGTTCATCTTTTCCGGCAGCTCGGTGGCCACCGGCGCCACCAGGAGGGAGAGGATGAGCGGCGAAACGCCCATTCCCAGCGCGATGTCTTCCACGATATGGACGAACATGTGCGCGCCTCCGATCAGGAGGCCCAGCCCCACGGCGGCCTGCGCAACGATCATGCCGGTCGCCGGACGGCCCGCCCGGCGCGCGAAATACAGCGGCTCAAGCTCAAACTTGCTGACCTCGCCGCTCGCGAGATGAATCTTGACGTACCAGAGGTACATGAGCAAGAGCCCCGCCGCCGCCGCGTAGCGCAGGACCGGCACCGGCATCAGGGCTACGAGGAAGGCCGTGGCGTAGGCCGGCAGGAAGAAATTCAGATCGAGGCGCACCGCGTGGTAATCCAGGGTGAAATGATCGGCCCGCTTCCGCGCCCCCGCGAGGAACAAGAGAAAGCCGGCCATCAGGGGAATGGTCAGCGTGCTCAGCATCAGCGGCGCGCCCAGGATCGCGCCGATCCCGATATCGGCTTCGGTCTTGCTGTCCCCGAAGAAGATCGCGATGACCGGAATGAGCGTTTCGGGCAGCGCGGTGGCGACACCGGCCAGAATGCTGCCGATGGCGCCATCGGAGATGCCCAACCGGCGGCCCATCCATTCCACGCCGTTCGTGAAAACCGCGGCGCCGCCGAGGATGACGCCGATCGCGATGATAAAGAGCAGCAGGGAGAAGAACATAGGGCCGCATCTTAGCAAAGCGCGCCTGCCTTTGCCATGCGTTGACAGTGGCCACCCACTGTGCTATTCAATCTCGTCCGGTAATGATCCATCCCGCAATCAAGCCACCCCCCACTCTATGAGACGAAAGGCAGCAGCAACCCAGGCCCTCTGTGCAGCAACGGCGATGCTGTGCCTTCTGGTGGCCGGGGACGGGCTCAGCCATGCCGCCAAGCCCAAAGCCACGGTGCGCACGCCCGACTTGAAGATCCTCTCTGTGAACCCGACGCCCCTTCCATTCGTGGTGGCCGAGCATCCCCTGACGCTGACGATCACGGTGGAACTGCCGAAGACGCTTCCGGAGGAGGCGCTCCTCAACGTGACAACCCTGATTACGTCCCCGTCGAAGTCTTCGATCCGAGTTCTGGAAAGCCTTCAGGCGCTCACGGATAAGACCGTGCCCGATGTCGCCATCGAGAATGGCACCCTCCGCCGGATCGAGATCGTACAGGTGTGGGACGGCACCGACTACACCAAGCGCGTCGTGTCCGGCGGCATCTACACTTATCAGGTGCAGGCCAAGCTGATGGTGCCGGGAAAGAACGGGCCCATTATGAAGGAATCGTCCTGGAAAAGACGCGGGCGTTTGGAGGTCAGGGGGCGGTAAAGGCCGTCAGGTCCGGTCCAACTCAGGGCGCGCGGCCCGCTCCATCAGGTCCACGGCGGCCCGCCGGGGGGCCTTGCCTTCGAAGAGGACCGCGCACACTTCCCGCACGATAGGCATCTCCACATGATGGCGCTCGGCCAACGCCAGCGCGACCTTCGCCGTGCCCACCCCTTCCGCCACAGTACGCGCGCCGGCCAGGATATCCGCCAGCTTCTTGCCCTGACCGATCTGGACGCCGACCGTCCGATTGCGGCTGAGCGCCCCGGTGCAGGTCAGCACCAAGTCTCCCATCCCGGACAGTCCGGCGAAGGTCCGCGGGTCGGCGCCCATGGCCGCGCCCAGGCGCACCATCTCCGCAAGGCCCCGCGTAATGAGCGCGGCCCGGGTGTTGTGCCCGAGGCCGAGGCCGTCCACGATGCCGGCGGCCACCGCGATCACGTTCTTCAGCGCGCCGCCGAGCTCGACGCCGCAGCGGTCTTCGCTCAGGTACACCCGGAAGGCTGGCGTCATCAACAGGCCCTGCAGCGCCGCGGCCTGGGGCCCCGCAGGACCGGCGAGGACGACCGCCGTGGGGAGGTGCCGGCACACTTCAACGGCGAAACTCGGACCAGAGAGGGCGAACACCGGCCCCCGTCGTGGCGGCAGCGTCTCTTCAAGAAGCGCCGACATCAACCGGAGCTCCTTCGGCTCGATACCCTTGGTCGCAGTGATGACCGGCGTACCCGCCGGAAGGTGAGGCGCGAGCGAGGCCGCAACGCTTGCGGCCGCATGGGACGGCACCACGAAGATCACCACCTCCACGCCGAAGACCGCTTCCTCAAGCGACGTGGTGGTTTCCAGTACGGCAGGCAAGGAAACCCCGGGGAGGTAGAGTTTGTTTTCATGAGCGGCGACGATCCCGGCGGCCACCTCGGGCTCGAACGCCCAGAGCCGGACCCGCTCGCCTTTCTCGGCCAGGAGACAGGCCAGCGCCGTCCCCCACGCCCCCGCGCCGATCACCGCCAGGGAGCAGCTCATTTCAAGATGTCCTGCAGCACCGCGAGCAGATCGTCTTTCAGCTTGAATTCCACGGGCGTCTCGATCCGCTCGGGCACCAGCAGCGTTGCGTGGAAGGAGACATGGCCGAGCGGAAGGGTCTCCTGCTGGGACACCCCTTCGGCGTCGGCGTCGGGTTTTTCAGGCAGGATCAGCTCGATCTTTTCGACCGCGGGCACGATGCCGGCACTATCGAACTTGCCGTAGGCCCTGACGATCTCCTGGATGATGGTCGCGACCGTCTCGTTTTGCGCGTGGCCGGCGACGGCGGAGGGAAACACCTTGACGACCGTTTCGCCCGCCGCCGTGAGCTTCCAGGCGGCCGGATCCACGAACTTTTTGGCTCCGAGCGCCAGCAAGTCGTCCTGCAGTTCCTTGCTGTAGCCTCCGTAGGCGTAGCGGAAGAACCGGTAATGGAAGCCCTTGGCCTGCTTGCCGAACAGCTGCAGTTCAGAGAGGAAGACGAGCTGCTGGAACTTGACGTCGCCGTCGATGCCGAAGGGCGCGGCCACCTTGAGGAGGTAGAGCAGGAGCAGCCGATCAATCGTGGTGTCGGTGGGCGAACGCACGGCGGATTATGGCCACACGCGCGCGCGCCTTGTCAACGGCGTAGGGGGCGGACCTGTGTGTCCGCCCTTGTTCCACGCG
>CAZMPH010000114.1:0-6393 GCA_964568195.1 uncultured Nitrospirales bacterium
TGTTTCGCGGTATCCAGAATCATCGTCTTGTTGGAGCCGGACTTCTTGGGCAGAGGGGGCGGCGGCGGCGGCGCGGCAACCTCATCCTGGTATATCAGAGCATGCAGAGCATGCTTGCCGATCGAGACGCGGTCGGTGTTCTTCAATTTCTGTTTCTGGACTTTCGCGTCGTTGAGGAACGTGCCGTTGGTGCTGCCCAGATCTTCGACGAAGAACGCTCCTTCTTCCTTGACGATCCTCGCGTGGTGCCCCGACACCGCCGGATTATCGATCACGAGATCGTTATCCGGCTTCCGGCCGATCGTCAATTGCGGCTCCTCGAGTGGGATCTCCTTGAGGACCTGCTCATTATACTTTAGGAAAATTTTCGCCATCGTCACGACTCCCGCATGCCCGTAGCATTCACCTTCAGCTCATCAGCAGCTCATCAGCCATTTCCAGGCGCGTTGCCAGGGACCTTGGCTGGCTGCGTCTTGAATGATGACAAGAATCACGGTGGTGTTGTCCAGACCGCCGGCCGCATTCGCCAGTTCGACCAGGTGATCAGAAGCGGCTTGCGGCTCCTTTTCGCGGCGAATGACGTCGAGCATTTCGGCAGGTTGCACGCCCCGAGTGAGTCCATCCGAACACAGGAGGACGCCGTCCCCCCGCATCAAGGGGATCTCGTCCAATTCAACGTCCACGGTATCCTCCACTCCCAGGGCCCTGGTGATGATGTTCTTCTGGGGGGACCGTTCGGCCTCCTCCTCCGTCATCATGCCCTTGCGGACCTGTTCCGCGACCAAGGAATGGTCGGCGGTCAGCGGCTTGATGGCCTCGCCACGGATCAAATACATGCGGCTGTCCCCGACGTGAGCGACCGACAGCACCGGGCCATTGAGCGCCGCCGACACCACCGTGGTCCCCATCCCTTCCTGGCCCGGTTGGTCCTTCGCTCCCCTGCAGATGATCTGGTTGGCCAGGCGGATCGCGCTGGCCAGCCGGTTGGTCTTGGCTGAGAACTGGCGGTTGTAGTCCCCGACTATCGGCAGCTTCTCGTTTGCGCGCGCCTCCTTGAAATGCTTCTGGATGGTCTCCACCGCCAACCGGCTGGCCACCTCCCCGGCGTTTCTCCCGCCCATGCCGTCGCACACGACGTACAGTCCTGAGTCGGGATCGACGCAGAGGTTATCCTCGTTGTGGGACCGCTTTAAGCCGACATCCGTCTTGGCCCCGACAGCGATAACCATTCATTGCCCTCCCCACCGACCCAACCGGAGGAAGATCGGGGAAAAGTCGCAGGTAACCCCTAAATCTCCCGAGGATGTCTATCCCCAAGAGTGCCTAATGGTGTCGACAACGTGTGTTTCGAGGCAAAGCGTGCCTAGGGTAGACAAACCAAGGGTATAAGTCAATGTCAAACCTAAGCGAGGCGCTGAGCCGAAGGATGGAATTTTCTTTGGTTTTTACGCCGAAAGAAACTCATACAGCATGCTTCCCCCGAGACTCACACTGGCAAGACCGGCCAGGGCCCGTAACACCAGATGGGTCCGGACGAGCCGCTCTGGAGTCAAGGCAAACGGGACGCTCAGCACGACGCCCAGCAAGACCATGCCGGCGATCGAGCCCGCCCCGAACACCAGGATGTACAGCATCCCGTCTGTGAGTGAACGGACGGTCGAGAGCACGAGCAGGAGCAGCGCGGCGCTGCCGGCAAGCCCGTGAATCATCCCGACGGCGAGGGATTTGTACTCCAGCCGATACCGATGCCGGTGGGTATGGCCGTGCCCCTCGCGATGGGAGTGCATGTGCAGATGGCCGGTGCCGTCACCGTGGGTGTGGGCATGGACGTGCAAGCGCTCCCGGAGGAGCGTCCATCCGACGGACAGGCCGAGCCCGACCAGCATGACCCCCACGCCGGCTTCGAACAATTTGGCTGCGTGATGCGGAATGGCGAGGTGGAACCCGAGAACCGCCAGGCCGGTGACCAGCAACACCACCGTATGGCCCACGCCCCAGCAGAAGCCGATGGCGCATGACCGCCACAGACTGCGATTCTCGGTGGCGATCGTCGAGACCGCGACGACATGGTCGGCGTCGAGGGCGTGTTTCGCCCCCAGCAGAAAACCAAGAAGGAGAAAAGAGAGACCGGGGTGAGCAGGCAACCCGCTCATCCCCCCCTGGTGTGCATCTCGAGACGGGGATCCTCGCGAAGCCGTTCGATTTCGACCAACCTCGCTCGGATGCCGTGCCGCTCAAGCTCTTTCCGCTGTTCGGCGCCGCGGTCCTTGCGCCCCTGCCAGCCGGATAGGATGAGCGCCTTGATCTCGTCCCGGGAGACTCCGGCGCGCAGCGACTGCCGCAAATCAATCCCGACCGTGGCGTAAAGGCACAGGAACCACATGCCGTCGGCAGTCAGCCGGCTCCGGTCGCAGGTCGAGCAGAACGGCACCGTCGTTGAGGAAATGATGCCGAATGTCGTCCCGTCCGGCAGAGCGAACCGCTGCGCCGGCGCCGAGCTGTCTTCGATGACCGGCTCGATACGCCCGTAGCGCTGCCCCCGCGAAGCAAGAATCGCCTGACGGGAGAGCACCTTGTCCATGGACCAGTCCGTCGCGCCCCCGACGTCCATGTATTCGATGAAACGCACTTCGGCCTCCACCCGCTTGCCGTACTCGATCAAGTCAATGAGTTCATCATCGTTGTATCTGCGGATGGCGACGGTATCGAGCTTCAGGCCCTTGAAACCGACCCGCCTCACCGCCTCGATGCCCTCGAGCACGCTCGCGAACGCGTCTCGTCTCGTCAAGGCCTTGAACCGCTCGGGCTTGAGCGTGTCCAGGCTCACCGTCACGCGGTGTAGTCCGGCGTCATAAAACGCTTGCGCCTGCTCGGCCAGCAAGACCCCGTTGGTCGTCAGGGCGAGATCCTTGATGCGGGGGTTCTGCCGCAGCATCCTCATCAGGGTGGGAAGGTCCTTGCGCAGGAGAGGCTCGCCGCCGGTCAGCCGTACCTTGTCGACCCCCAGTTCCGTGAAGAACTCCGTCAGCGTCGTCATCTCTTCAAACGTGAGCAGGGTCTCGCGGGGCAGCCAGGCATACTCCTCTTCCGGCATGCAGTACTTGCAGCGCAGGTTGCACCGGTCCGTCACCGACAGGCGCAGGCTGCGCAGCGGCCGGCCGAACGTATCCTGCACGACAGGCAGTTCGCTCTTCAGCGGCACACCGCTCACGGATGCTCCTCCACCCAGACCTCGCCTTCCGGCGTGCTCTCGAGCTTCCAGATCGGGGTGATCTGCTTCAGTTCGTCGATGCTCCACTTGCACGCGCGAAACGCCTCGGCCCGGTGCTCGGCGGCGGCGATCACCAGCACGATGTTCTCGCCGATCTGAATGTCGCCGTAGCGATGGACGAGCAGGACCTCGATCACGTCGAAGTCCTTGAGGGCCCGCTCCCGGATTTCCCGCAGTTTCTTCTGGGCCATCCCTTCGTAGTACTCGAACTTGATGCCGCTCACGTCGCGGCCCTTGGACCGGTCCCGGGCGGTCCCGAGGAAGACCGCGATTCCGCCGATGCGGGTCGACCGTGCGCGCACCCGCGCGAGTTCGGCGTCGATCGAGAAGTCCTCCCGCTGGACCCGCACGAGCATCTCATCGGATTCGGCCGGCGAGCCGCCGGCGAAAGGCGGCAGCAGGGCCACTTCGTCTCCCTCGTTGATGATGGTGTCGGGGTGGGCGACCTCATGGTTGACGGAGATGAGCACTTTCTTTTTGTGCACCAGTTCGGCCATCTCGGGGTATTCCTTGTCGAGGAGGCCGATCAGCTCGCCCACCGTCCGCCCGCCGTTGAGCGAGACGCTCACCTCGGCCTGATTGCGGGCCAGCGTCTTCAGGAGTCCGAACAGCTTGAGGGTGATCATGGTGGTTCTCACGCTTTGCGTCTGTAAAGGCCGGACTTCCCGCCGGCCTTTTCCAGCAGGCAGACGTCGGAGAACGCCATGCCCCGATCAACCGCCTTGCACATATCGTAGATCGTGAGCGCCGCCACGGTCGCCGCCGTGAGCGCCTCCATCTCCACGCCGGTCTGCCCGGTGGTCTTGACGGTGGCCGTCGCCGTGATGCTGCACAGCCCCTCACGGTTCGGCTGGGGATCTTCTTTGAAATCGATGTCGACGCCGGTGATGAGGAGAGGATGGCACATGGGAATGAGATTGGGCGTGCGCTTCGCGCCCATGATGCCGGCCGTCTGGGCGACGGCCAGGACGTCCCCCTTGGCGATCTTCCCGCGTCGAATCTTCTCCAGGGTCTCGGGTTGCATCAGGATGCGCGCTTGGGCCGTCGCCGTCCTGAGCGTCGCTCCCTTCCCGGACACGTCGACCATACGCGCCCGACCGGCTTCGTTGAAGTGGGTGAATTCACTCATTGTTCTTAGAATTGTAGGTGCCGCCTCGAAGGTTAGTCAAGGGGAAACCGAGGCTCCTTGACATTGTCGAACCGCTCTAGGTAGCGTTTCCTTGGGACTTTAATCGCGGAGCGCCGAAACGTGGACGATCGGCTGATCATCGAACGGCTGGAATTCCAGGGCTATTGCGGCGTCTCGGAAGCCGAACGCAAGGCGCCTCGGCTGATGGCGGTCGACCTCGAACTGTCCCTAGACATGGCACCGGCGGCGGCCACGGATGACCTGGCTCGAACAGTGGATTACCTCAGAGTCACGGAACGAGTCCTGGCGATCGCCCGGAATCAGCGCTTCCACTTGCTGGAAACCATGGCCGAACGGATAGCGCAAGCCATCCTGTCGGAGTTTCCCGTGGCGGAAGTCACACTATGGGTGCGGAAGTTGAAGCCTCCGGTCAAGGGCGTCCGTGAGTCCACCGGCGCGAAGATCACCCGACAGGCGACCGACGACCCGCGCTGCGTACGGCCGGCCGACTGGCTCGTGCGGCACCGGCCGCTCTACGCGCCGGGCCGGGCGCTCGACTTGGCCTGCGGGCGAGGCCGGAACTCCGTGTATCTGGCACGGGAAGGCTTTCAGGTCGCGGCCTGGGACAGGGATGCCGAGGCTCTTGAGGAACTGCGCTCCACCGCCGAATCTTTGGGACTCGCCACTATCACGATGCAACCTGTCGACCTTGAGCAGGCGCCCGCAATTCCTCCCACGTCATTCGACCTCATCACCGTCTTCTATTACCTGCAGCGAGACCTGGCGCCCCAGATCGCGCGCGCTCTGAAGCCCGGCGGCGTCCTCGTCTACGAGACCTTTCTCATCGACAATCATACACGGTTCAATCACCCTCGGCGGCGCGAGTTCTGCCTGAACCATAATGAGCTGCTCTCGCTGTTCGGAGATCTGCGGGTGCTCGCCTATCGGGAAGGCACGCTCGTTCCCGACAGAGGACCCTTCACCGCCGCCCTCGTCGCGCAGCGCCAGTCCTAAGACCGTCCCCGCCAATTAACTTTTCTCCAATTCCAGGTGTCTCACAGGATAGACGGTTGCAGCATATTAACAAATTTGTTAACATCTCATGGCTGACTGGACAATCGTTTACTACAGCGAATCCGTCATGCAGTTCGTGGATACCTTGCCGGTCAGTATCCGCGCTTGTTATGCCAGAATCACCGAACGGATGGTCGTGCATGGACCGAATCTTGGGATGCCGTACACGCGGGCGATGGGCGAGGGATTGTTTGAAATCCGGGCGCATGGCCGGGAAGGGATCGCAAGGATGTTCTACTGTACGGCAGTGGAACGCAAGATCGTCATGCTGCACGGCTTCGTCAAGAAGACCGACAAGACACCGGCCAAGGAACTGAAGATCGCCACTCGCAGATTGCATGAGGTGAAGCGTGAAGACACATGAAGACATGATCGAGAAATGGAAGAAAGACCCGGCCTTCAAGGCTGAGTACGACGCGTTGGAGCAGGAGTTCGCCATGTTCGACGAACTCCTGAAAGCGCGCCAAGCAGCCAAGTTGACTCAAGCGGAGGTCGCCAGGCGCATGGGTACAAAAGTTCCGGCGATTTCGCGCATGGAATCTTCCGGCGGCGGCAAAAAACACTCGCCCAGCATCGCCACACTGCAAAAATACGCGGCCGCCGTCGGCTGCCGCCTCGTGGTCAAACTCGAGCCGGCCGTTCGGCAGAGGACCAAGAGAGATTAGCCCGTAGGGGCGCACAGCCGTGCGCCCTCTCAATCTGCATACCCTCTCCCTCAAGGGGCGAGGGTGTCGATTTGAGCGGGTGGCGCCGAGCGGGACCCTGGCGGAGCGGAAGAAAGGCGCAGACGAGTCTGCGGGGCTTCGACGGCGAGCCGTCTGAGCACGTCAGGGTGGCTCGGCGACAGGACCCGCGAAAGATGAAAGAGGGCGGATAGGATCATGGGAACTCTGCCGGCACAACGTCCTCCGGCCTGCGC
>CAZMPH010000115.1:0-580 GCA_964568195.1 uncultured Nitrospirales bacterium
ATGCGGTCGGCATTCACGGCATCGGCGGAACGTGGGGGGCACTGGCCACTGGTCTGTTCGCTTCGAAGGCGATCAACTCAGCCGGAGCCGACGGGCTGTTCTTCGGGAACCCCGGCCAGCTCTGGATCCAGTTCGTCGCGGTGCTGGCCTCGTGGGTTTTGGCCTTCGTCGGAACACTCGTGATTCTCAAGATCATCGATTGGACGATGGGATTGCGCGTGAGCGACGAAGAAGAACAGCTCGGTTTGGATCTGAGCCAGCATGAAGAACGGGCCTACTCCAAGAACTGAACGCCTGAGGGAGAAAGGGAGACGCACACATGAAAAAAATCGAGGCGATCATCCAGCCGTTCAAACTCGACGAGGTGAAAGACGCCCTGAACGAAGTCGGGATCTACGGCATGACCGTCACTGAAGTCCGCGGATACGGTCGTCAGAAAGGGCAGAAAGAATCCTACCGCGGCGCCGAATACACGGTTGAGTTCGTGCCGAAAACAAAAATCGAAGTCGCCGTCGCCGACAGCCTCGCGGAGAAAGTCGTTGAGACGATCCTGCGGACGGCCAAGACGGGCAGCATCGGC
>CAZMPH010000115.1:590-5540 GCA_964568195.1 uncultured Nitrospirales bacterium
TTGGGGGACGTCGTCCGGATTCGAACCGGCGAGACCGGAGAACGCGCGCTGTAAGCGCAAAGCTTGTAAGGGCGTACAGCTCTGTACGCCCCTACGAGTTTCCGTCGTTCGCTACGGTTTCAGCGCCTCGAAGTCCTTGACCTCTTTCTTTATGAAGTCCCGCAACCGCTTGATGATTTTCTCCTCCAGTTGGCGGGCGCGCTCGCGAGAGATGTTGTATTTCTTGCCGATGTCATCCAGCGTGAGGGGCGTTTCCGAGAGGATGCGGTTGCGAAGGATGTCGGCGTACCGGTCATCAAGGGTGGTGGCAAATTCCGCCAGCTTCTTCCGAAACAGCTCGCGCAATTCGGCATGCGCCAGGCTCTCGTCAGCCGGCGTGGCCTGCGAGGGCAGGACGTCCAGCAGTGTCCCATCCTGGTCGGGCCCCAGCGGCGCGTCGAGCGAGAGGTCCCAACTGCCGAGACGTTGGCCCATCTCGATCACGTCGCGCTCGCGAACGTTCAGTCGGTCTGCGAGCAGTTTCGTGTCCGGGGCGAACCCTTCGCGCTCCAGTTTGCGCTTTTCCTTGTTGAGGTTATAGAAGAGCTTGCGCTGGTCCTGAGTCGTTCCGATCTTGACCATCCTGTACGTGTTGAGCAGGTACCGAAGGATGTAGGCTCGCACCCACCAGGCGGCGTACGAGTGAAAGCGGGAGCCTTTCGCGGGATCGAATTTCCGGATGGCCTGCATGAGCCCGACGTTGCCTTCCTGGATCAGATCCAGATAGTCGGCGCCCGAATGCAGGTATTCGGCCGCGATGGCTACGGAGACGCGCAAATTGGACAGGATCAGCTTGACCGCCGACTCGCGATTGCCGGTGGTCTGAAAGTCGTGGAAAAGGTGCAGCTCTTCTTCTTTGGTCAGGAAAGGATATCTGCGGACCTCAGCCAGATACCGCTGCAGCGGGTCGTACGGAACCAGCGCCTGGTCCGGGTGCTCGACCGCCGGCTCCGGGATCGCGAAGGCGGACTCGTCCACCTCCTCCACAATCGCCTCAGCGACGTCCATTTCCTCGAGAACCTCGGGTTCTGAAACCCCAGGCGTCTCCTTCGACCGATCACCCATCACTCGTGCCATCCAGGTTTAGCCACCTATTATATAGGAATACCCGGGCGGGTACCAAAGAACTCCGGAGCCTTGCGGAAGGCGATGTCGGTGCGGTATAACCGCGACCGTGCCAATCCTGAACGCGCTTCGCAGCGGCCACTGGCCCTCTCTTCTGGCCGCCTGGCTCCATTTCGAAGTCAGTTTCATGGCCTGGATGCTCGTCGGAGCGCTGGGCGTCTTTATCGCCGAGGACTTCTCCCTGACCGCCACCCAGAAGGGATTCATGGTCGCCGTGCCCTTGCTCGGCGGATCGCTGTTCCGCGTGGCGGTGGGAGTCCTGTCCGACAGGATTGGGCCTCGGCTCACGGGCTTTGTCAGCATGCTCGTGGCGTTAGTTCCGTTGGGGTGGGCATGGCTGGCGGCGGATAGTTTTTCGCAAATGATCGGCGTCGGCCTGCTGCTGGGGATCGCGGGCGCCAGCTTCGCGGTTTCTCTCCCGCTGGCCAGCCGGGCCTACCCCATGGCGCACCAGGGATTGGCGATGGGTGTGGCGGGATCGGGCAACAGCGGAGCCATCGTCAGCATCGCCCTGGCGCCGCTCCTTGCCGTGAAGCTTGGATGGCATGCCGTGTTCGGCGTCATGATTCCGCTCGTGCTCGTGATAGCCGTGGCGTACTGGCTGTTGGCTCGCGATCACGAGCCGCAGGACGGCACCACCGATCACCGCATGGACTTCAGCCGGCTCCTTCGCGAGCCCGACACCTACTGGTTCTGCGCTCTGTATGCCGTGACATTCGGCGGCTTCGTGGGCCTCAGCAGCTATCTCAGCATTTTCTTCTTCGATCAGTACGGCCTGTCGCGCATCGAGGCCGGCATAATGGCGGCGGCCTGCGCCCTGGCCGGGAGCTTCTCCCGTCCGGTCGGCGGGTTCATCGCCGACCGCCTCGGCGGACTCCGCGTGCTTTCATTTCTCTATCCCCTGATCGCGATATTGGTTGGGGTGACTTCACTGCTGCTGCCTTTTCCGATTGTGCTGATCGCAGTCTTCCTCGCAATGGCCTGCCTCGGCATGGGAAACGGCGTGATCTTTCAGGTCGTGCCCCAGCGGTTCCGGCGGGAGATCGGAGCGGTATCGGGTCTGATCGGGGCGGCGGGCGGCCTTGGGGGCTTCTTTTTGCCCTCGGCTTTGGGATTGTTCAGAGACCTCACCGGGACCTACGCGACCGGCTTTGCCATCTTTGCCGCGGCCTGCGTCCTGATGGCGCCGGTCATGGTCATCTTCTGGCGCCCCCTGCGCGTTTCTCCCTTTAATTTCAAAGGCAAATAGAGTACACTTACAGCCTGTCAAGGAGGGCTGTGCGTTGAAGTTCGATTCTATCGAAAGCGCGATCGCGGACATCAAAAAGGGCCGCATGGTCATCCTGGTGGATGACGAAGACCGCGAAAACGAGGGCGACTTCGTCATGGCGGCCGAGAAGGTCACCCCCGAAGCCGTCAACTTCATGGCCACCCACGGGCGCGGCCTCATCTGCGTTGCGTTGACTCCCGAGCGGATCGAGGAACTCCAATTGCCGCCGATGGTCACGGAGAATACGGCCGCGTTCGGCACCGCCTTCACGGTTTCGATTGACGCGCGCCGCGGAATCACCACCGGTATCTCGGCCAAGGACCGGGCCGTGACGATCCAGACCGCCATCGATCCCAAGACCAAGCCGTCCGACTTGGCCAAGCCCGGCCACATCTTTCCGCTCAGGGCCGACAAGGGGGGCGTCCTCAAGCGTGCCGGCCAGACCGAGGGCTCGGTGGACCTGGCCCGTCTCGCGGGCCTTCTGCCGGCGGGAGTGCTCTGCGAGATCATGAACGAAGACGGGACCATGGCCCGTGTGCCGCAGCTTCAGGAGATCGCCCAACGCCACACCCTCAAGCTCGTCACAATCAAGGATCTCATCGAGTACCGCATGCAGCGGGAAACCTTCGTGCGTGAAATCGCACAGGCCAAGCTTCCCACGATCTTCGGCGAGTTCACGGCGCACGTCTTCGAGAACGAGCTTGATCATGGCGCCCACGTGGCGCTGGTCAAGGGAACCATCACGCCGAACGATGAGGTTCTCGTCCGCGTCCACTCCGGATGTCTCACGTCGGACGTCCTTGGCTCGCTCCGCTGCGACTGCCGCGAGCAGCTCCATCGGGCGATGCAGATGATCGAGAAGGCCGGGCAGGGCGTGCTGCTGTATCTGAATCAGGAGGGACGGGGTATTGGGCTGGTGAACAAGCTGCGAGCCTATAAGCTCCAGGACGAGGGGAAGGACACCGTCGAGGCCAATCTTGCGCTCGGCTTCAAGGCGGACCTTCGCGACTACGGAGTGGGGGCACAGATTCTGGTGGGGCTGGGGCTGCACAAGATTCGTCTCGTCACCAACAACCCCAGAAAGATTGTCGGCGTGGAAGGGTATGGGCTTCGGGTAGTCGAGCGCGTGCCGATCGAGGTTCCTCCCCAGGCCACGAACATTCGCTACCTTCAGACGAAGAAAGCCAAGCTGGGCCACCTCCTGGACAAGGTTTAAAGTGCCCACGATGATCGAAGGCGCAGGCGCGGCATCAGGACTGCGATTCGGGATCATCCGCAGCCGGTTCAACGAGGACGTCACGAAGCGGCTCCTGGAAGGCGCGCTGGACGCCTTGCGGGTGAGCGGGGCTCGCGATGAGTCGATCGACGTGGTCGCCGTACCGGGAGCGTTCGAGATTCCACTGGTCGCGTCCAAGCTGGCGCGCTCGCGCCGCTACGATGCTCTGATCTGTCTCGGAGCAGTGATCCGCGGTGAGACGCCTCATTTCGACTACATCAGCGCCCAGGTCAGCCGCGGGATCGCACAAGTGGCCTACGACTATGGACTGCCGGTCATCTTCGGCGTGCTGACCGCTGATACTGACAAGCAGGCAGATGCTCGGTCAGGAGTAGGGAAAATCAACCGAGGTTACGAAGCGGCCGCAGCGGCGATCGAAATGGCCAATCTCATGAAACGCCTTGCGGTGCTGCCGGGGCCGGCGCGGGTTACGCGGCACCCCACCCGTAAGAGGACGCGATGAGCCTCCGCCGCAAGGGACGCGAACTGGCCGTCCAGGTCTTGTATCAGTGGGACGTTCATCACGACACATCGGGATGGCTGGACGGCTTCTGGGCCCAGACCAAGGTTCATCCGGAGAGCAAGGCCTTTGCCGACCAACTCGTTCACGGCGTGATCGACCATGCGGACGAGTTGGACCGTTTGATCGCCCACAGCGCGGAGCACTGGACCGTTTCCCGCATGGCCATCACCGACCGGACCGTCCTGCGCGTCGCAGTGTACGAGCTGCTGCACATGCCGGACATCCCCGGCCGCGTCACGCTGAACGAAGCCATCGAGATCGTCAAGCTGTTCGGCGACGAACAATCCGGGGCGTTCGTCAACGGGATTCTGGACCGCATTCTGCGCGATGAGCCCCGCCTGCAAGCCAAGGCCAAGGAGGCGATGCCATCGGTGGCCCATGATTGACCGCTACTCCAGGCCCCATCTCAGGGCCATCTGGGAACCCGCGCGAAAATACGAGACCTGGCTGCGGGTGGAGCTTCTTGCCTGCGAGGCCCTGGCGAAGAAAGGGCTGATCCCCGCGTCTGCACCCCGGCAGATTCGGGCCAAGGCCCGCATCAATCCGGCACGCATCGACGAACTGGAGCGAGTCGCCAAGCACGACGTCATCGCCTTCATCGAGTCGATTTCGGAACAGGTCGGATCGTCAGCCCGGTACCTGCACATGGGGCTCACGTCCTCCGATATTCTTGACACCTCGCTGGCGGTCCTCATGGCCGAAGCCGCGGACGCGATC
>CAZMPH010000115.1:5576-6316 GCA_964568195.1 uncultured Nitrospirales bacterium
ACATTGATCGTCTGCTTGACGTGCTCAAGGCCCGTGCATGGGAGCATCGGGATACGCTCATGATCGGCCGCTCCCACGGCATCCACGCTGAGCCCATCACGTTCGGGGCCAAACTGGCTATCTGGTACGACGAGACGAAACGCCACCGCGACCGGTTCCGAGCCGCGCGCGCAACGATCGCCTGCGGCAAAATCTCCGGGGCCATGGGGACGTTCGCGCATCTCTCGCCGGACGTGGAGTCTTATGTCTGCCGGAAGCTGGGGCTCAAGCCGGCGCCGGCCTCCAATCAGATCGTCCAGCGCGACCGCCATGCCGCGTACCTGACGGCCCTGGCCCTTCTGGCGAGCAGCATCGAGAAGTTCGCCACTGAGGTCAGGCACCTGCAACGGACGGAAGTGCTGGAAGCGGAGGAGCCCTTCACGCCGGGACAGAAGGGGTCCTCCGCGATGCCGCACAAGCGGAACCCGATCGTGTCCGAGAATCTCTGCGGCCTCGCTCGTCTGGTCCGCGCGAACAGCCTGGCGGCAATGGAGAACGTCGCCCTCTGGCACGAGCGCGACATCAGCCATTCCTCGGTCGAGCGCGTCATCATCCCGGACAGCACGATCCTGATCGACTTCATGCTGGCCCGATTCACCGATCTCATGGCCAAGCTGGTCGTCTATCCGGACCGGATGCGGCGGAACATCGAACTGACCGGCGGGGTGATCTACTCGCAGCGCCTCATGCTGGAACTGGTC
>CAZMPH010000116.1:0-6304 GCA_964568195.1 uncultured Nitrospirales bacterium
GCGCGGAGATGCGGGCCAAGCCCCACTGCGCACCAAACAGGGGATCGTTCGGCGGCAGCGTCGCGATGAATGCCGGATTGATGCTGACGTTCGCCTCGGCTCGATGACAGGTTCCGCAGGTTCTGCCATTGCCATTGAAGGTTTCGTTGAAGAAAATGTTCTTCCCCTTGGCGATGGGATCACTCGGGGGAGCGGGCGGTGCTTGGCATGCTGAAAACGTGGCCACCGCCACGACGATGGTTGCGACGACCACAACGACAACTGGCTGGGGACCGCGATCACACTGGACTAACTTTCGCATCGGCTCCTCCTGGGGTATGAGCTCGAGACCATTCCATGAGCAGACACGGTGACGCCCTGATCATGCTCTTTCGCGATGAAGACTGCAAGGCCTCACGTAAAGGGGACAGGCAACTTTCGGAAAAGTAGCCAGTCCCCTTAGTCTCGCCAGAGGGCGATGCCGCCGAGGAGGCCGGCGACGTTGGAGACGACTTTGACGTTGCGGGGCAGCTTCACGGTGATGCGCTCGGCGTTGCCGCCGCCGATGTAGAGGCGATCGTAGTTGAACGTCCGATCGAGGGTCTGGATAGCCCTCACCAGCCACTTGTTCCATTTCTTCTTGCCGATCTTTTTGCGGACGGCATCGCCCAGCAGGTCTTCGTAGGTTTTGCCCTTCTGAAACGGATGGTGCGCCATCTCCAGATTGGGTACGAGCTTGCCATCCACGAACAGCGCGGAGCCGACGCCTGTGCCTAGGGTGATCACCAACTCGACGCCGTGCCCGGAGACCGCGCCATAGCCCTGCACGTCGGCGTCATTGGCAACGCGCACGGGCTTGCCCAGCCTTCTGCCCAGCGCCTCGGCCAACCGGAAGCCGCGCCAGTTCCCGTTGAGGTTCGGAGCGTTCAAGGTGATGCCGCGACGGACCACCCCGGGAAACCCGACCGACACCCGGTCGAACGCGTCCTTCGTTTTCGCGAGCCCGGCGATCGCCTTCATCAGCGTCGCTGGCGTGGCCGGCCTGGGGGTCTTAATCCGGGTGCGCTTCGTGAGCGGCTTGCCGGTCTGGCTAATGACCATGGCCTTGATTCCAATCCCGCCGATGTCGATGGCAAGAGTTCGCACAGGGCGAAGTTTTGGCCTTGGCCGCGTTCGTGGTTCTGTCGGCGTCTGAGATTTCGTCGGTGCAGGTTCTGTCGGTTCTAATACCGCATGCTCCGTTTGCATCAGACTGTTCTCCAGCAACGCCCGTCGCTTTCGATGAGCCGGTTCGCCTCCACCGGCCCCCAGCTTCCGGCCGTGTATTCCGGCAACCATTTGGTGCCGTGGGTCTTCCATCCGTCGAGGATCGCCGTGATCCAGGCCCAGGACGCCTCCACCGCGTCGCGCCGCATGAAGAGCGACGCATCGCCGGCCATCACGTCCAGCAGCAGCCGCTCGTAGGCCTCTGGTGAGGGCGCCCCGAAGGCCTCGCCGTAGCGGAAATTCATGTCCACGGGGTGGGTTTTGGCCTTCGCGCCGGGAACTTTGGAGACGACTCGCAGCGTGAGGCCCTCCTCCGGCTGGATCTTCATGATGAGAATGTTCGCCTCCAGCGGCGCGTTGGGATTCGCGTTGAAGAGGATCTGGGGGGTCGGCTTGAAGAAGACGGCGATCTCGCTGGCGCGCTTTGTCAGGGCCTTGCCGGTCCGGAGGTAGAACGGCACGCCGGACCACCGCCAGTTCTCCACGAATAATTTCAGCGCCACGTAGGTCTCGGTGGTGGAGTCGGGCTTGATGCCGGGCTCCCGCCGATAGCCCGGCACGTCCACGCCGTGCGCCTTGCCGACGCTGTATTGCGCCCGCACGGTGTACTTCTCGACGTCCTTGCCCGCGATCGGCCGCAGGCAGCGCAGGACGTCCATGCGGACATTCCGGACGACGTCCGGGTCGAGCGAGTAGGGCGGCTCCATGGCCACCAGGCACAGGAGCTGGAGGATGTGGTTCTGGACCATGTCCCGCAAGGCGCCGGCCTCTTCGTAGTAGGTCGCGCGGGTGCCGACTCCCTCCGCCTCGCTGACGGTGATCTGGATGTGGTCGATGTACTTGTGGTTCCAGATCGGCTCGAAGATGCTGTTGGCGAAGCGCAGCACCAGGAGGTTCTGCACGGTCTCCTTGCCGAGGTAGTGGTCGATCCGGAAGATCTGGGACTCGTCGAAGACCCGGGCGACGGCGGTGTTGATCTCCCGGGCGGAGTCGAGGTCGTTGCCGATGGGCTTCTCGACGATGAGCCGCGAGAACGGCACGTTGCCGGCGGGCGGCTGGACCAGCCCGGCCTTCTTGAGCCCTTCCACGGCGCCGGCGATCGACGTGGGCGGAATGGCCAGGTAGAAGATGCGGTTGGACGGGAGTTGCAACTCGGCCTCGATCTTTTCGAGGCGCGTCCGGATGTCGGTGTAGGCCTTGGCGTCGTCGATGGCGCCGGCGATGTAGAACAGCCGCCGCGCGAAGTTCGCCCACACGGCGTCCTTGATTTCCTGGCGGGAGTACTTGATGACGCCTTCCCTGGCGATCTCGCGGAAGGCGGCGTCGCTGAGCGGCTTGCGGCCGGTGGCCAGGATCGCATAGTTCGGGGGCAGTACGCCGTCGAGGAGCAGGTTATAGACGGCTGGCACGAGCTTGCGTTTGGCGAGGTCGCCCGACCCGCCGAATATCACCAGCGTGCAGGGTTGCGGAATAAGCGGCTGTGTTGGCTCGGACATGGCGGCGTCCCCCTGCCGGCGCTAGCGCTTCTTGACGGCGTGGCCGCCGAACGCGTTCCGCATGGCGGCCAGCATCTTCTCGGCGTAGGAGTCGTCCTGCCGGGACCGGAATCGGGTGAAAATCGCGGCCGTCAGCGTGGGGACCGGGACGGCCTTGTCGATCGCGTCGAGGATCGTCCAACGGCCCTCCCCCGAGTCCTGGACGTACCCCTTGAGGCCGTCCAGTTTGGGGTTCTCCTTGAGGAATCCCGCGGTCAGTTCCAGCAGCCAGGAGCGCACCACGCTGCCGTGCATCCAGAGATCGGCGATCCTGGCCAGGTCCAGATTGTATTCGCTCTTGGACATGAGCTCGAAGCCTTCGGCGTAGCCCTGCATCATGCTGTACTCAATGCCGTTGTGGACCATCTTGACGTAATGGCCGGCTCCGTGAGCGCCCATGTGGGCCCAGCCGTTCTCGGGGGCGAGGGTTTTGAAGATTGGCGCGAGCTTGTCCACGATCGCTTTCTCGCCGCCCACCATCAGGCAGTAGCCGAGCTGGAGCCCCCAGATTCCGCCGCTGGTGCCGGCGTCCACATAATGGAGGCTTTTCTTCTTGAGCTCGGCCCCGCGCCGCACGTCGTCGTGGAAGTTGCTGTTGCCGCCGTCAATGATGATGTCGCCGGAGGACAGCAGGGAGGCGACCTTGTTGACGGTCTCTTCGGTGGGCAGGCCGGACGGCACCATGATCCAGACGATGCGGGGCGCCTTGAGCTTGGAGACCATGTCTTCGAGCGAAGTCGTGCCGACGCACCCAACGCCCTCCGCCTGTTTGATGAGGTCCGTCGTCCGGTCGTAGGCCACCACGCGGTGCTTGCCCTGCTGGAGGCGGGTGACCATGTGCATGCCCATCTTCCCGAGGCCGATGAAACCGAGTTCCATGGCGGCTCCTTTCTTACCCTGATAGGGAGAGTTGCCGATTATAGACTAACTCCGCAAGCAAAACAAAAGGGACGCGGTATTTCCTTGACCCTATGGGGTTCGTCAGCTAGCCTTTTTCCCTATGGTGGTGATCGGCCTGATGTCGGGCACGTCCGCCGACGGCGTGGACGCCGTGCTGGTGGACATTCGAGGGTCGGGCCACGACCTGAAGATCCGCCTGCGGGCCCATCGCACGTTCCCGTATCCTCCGGCGTTTCGAGTCCGCCTCCTGGAGGCCATGACGAGCGGCACGGTTGCCGACGCGTGCCACCTCAATGCCGCGCTGGGGGAATGGTTCGCCAAGGCGGCGCTGAGGCTGCTGAAGGCGGCGCGGGTGCCGGCCGGCCGGGTCGCCTTGATCGGGTCCCACGGCCAGACGCTTTACCACCTGCCGAGGCCGCGCCGCGAGCCGGGCATCGGAGCGGTCCGCTCGACCCTGCAGCTTGGCGCCTCCGCCGTCATTGCCGAGCGGACCGGCATCACGACGGTGGCCGATTTTCGAGCGAGGGACATGGCGGTCGGTGGGGAGGGCGCGCCGCTGACGCCCTATCTGCACTATCTGCTCTTCCACCATGCGTCTCTCTCGCGGGCCGTGGTCAACATCGGCGGCATCAGCAATCTGACGTATCTTCCGGCGCGCGCGGGCCTCGGCGCTGTGCGGGCCTTCGATACCGGTCCCGGGAACATGCTGGTGGACGGCGTCATGCGCCATATCACGGCCGACCGCCGGACGTTCGATCGCGGCGGCCGTCTGGCCCGTGCCGGGACGCCGAATGAAAGCCTTCTCGGTACGCTCCTGGATCATCCGTTTCTTCGGCGGCGGCCGCCCAAATCCACGGGGCGGGAAGAATTCGGGGAGCGGTTCGTCGGCTACTTCCTGCGGCAGGGCAGACTGCTCGGCCTGTCTGACGCCGATCTGGCCGCGACGGCAACGGCGTACACGGCCCGGACGATCGCGGGCGCGAGAAAGTTTTTGCCGGGGCGCGTGGATGAGGTGCTGGTGTGCGGGGGCGGGGTACAGAACGCATCACTGATGCGCATGCTGCAGGCCGAATGGAACGATCATAGTGGGAGGGGGCCCCGCCAAGGGCGCCCCTCCCACACCCACGTTCCCATCCGGACCGTCGAGGCATTAGGCTGGGACGGGCGCGCGCTGGAGGCCGTGGCGTTCGCGGTCTTCGCCTATCAGCACGTCAAGGGCGTCCCGTGCAACTTGCCGAACGTCACAGGAGCGAAGAAGGCGGTCGTGCTGGGAATGATCGTTCCCGGGAAATGAAATGTAGGGGCACCCCTGTGTGGTTGTCCATTATCAGGGCAGGCACATAGGCCTGCCCCTACGGTTTCTTGATGGGTGAATTCGGGTAGCTGGCGGCGATGCCGTTGGGCCCCTTGCCGACCTTGATCCGCTTGACCTCCGTGAGGGTCGCGAGGTCCACGACCGAGACGTCGTCGCTCTTCGTATTGGTGACGAAGGCGAGCGTGCCGTCCCGGCTGAACGAGATGCCGTGCGTCCATGTGCCCAGCGGCAGCTGCTTGATGAGCTTGCCGGTACCGGCGTCGATAATGGACAGTTGCGCCGATTCCTGATCGCAGGAGATCACGTATTTGCCGTCGGGACTGACGCCGAGTTGGGCCGGCAGCTTGCCCACCGGGTAGCGGGCGAGCACTTTCCGTGACGCCGCATCCACCTTGAACACCTGGCCGCTGTTCAATCCCGTGACATAGACGAACTTGCCTCCGGGGTCCACCCAGGCCTGCACGGCGGCGTCGTCGAGGGGCACGGAGGCGACGACCGTTTTCGCGCCGATGTCGATGATCGCCAGGTCCTTGCTGCCGAGATTCGCCACGTACGCGAACTTGCCGTCCGGCGAAATTGAGATTCCATGGGGACTGCGGCCGGCCGGAATCGTCGCGAGGGGCTGCAGGGTGGCGGCGTCGGTCACGGTAACGTCGCCCGACTCGGTGTTAGTGTTCAGCAGGAGCTTCTTGTCCGGCGTCATGAAGATGTGCGCCGGGCCTCTGCCGACTTCCCACCGTGCGACGATGCGCAGCTTGTCGGGGTCCACCTTGACGGCTTGGTTGGCGGGGCCGTCCGTCAGACAGAGCATGCCGTCGGGGCCCAGATGGATGTTGTGCGGGGCGCGCAGGCCCCGGATGGGCGCGCGCTTCTTGCCGGCGTCCGCGTCGATGACCGAGATAGTCCCGTCGCTTTCGTTGGCGGTGTAAACCCAGTTGGCGGCGAGAACGTTCTGGGCGGGAACGAAGAAAGCGAAGAGCAGCGAGAAGGCAACGGCCCGGAAGGTCATGGCTTCGATTACATGAAGTTCATAAACTTGGTCTTGGCCTCGTCCATGAGCGCTTCGGTGACCTGAGTCGCGCCCCGCTCCTGGGCGATCCGCTCGACTTCCTTCCGTGCCATGGGCCGGATGAAGTCGGGGATGTTCTCCAGGCGCTTCTCCGCGGCCGGCGACCACGGAATCCCTTCGGTCGCGTTCTTCGAATCGTCCATCACCTGCAGCGTGATCTTCTTGAAGCCCTGCTTGCGGGCATACGCCTCGATGCCGCCCTTGATCATCGGGCGGATGAACGACGGCGTCTTTTCCAGC
>CAZMPH010000117.1:0-6294 GCA_964568195.1 uncultured Nitrospirales bacterium
CGGTGAGCGAGCGGCCCTTGGCGCAGGCGGCCAGAACGGCGCCGATCAGCCCGGCGACAATTTTTTCTCCACCCATCCGAGTCCTCCGTCGGCCAGCAGGGCGATGAGCGCGGCGGGCACGGCCCCGGCCAATAACAGTGTTGTGTCCACCGAGGCCAGGCCGCGGAAGATGAACACGCCCAGGCCGCCGCCGCCGATCGCTGCCGCGATCGTGGCCGTGCCGATCGTCGTCACGGTCGCCACCCGCACGCCGGCCAGAATCGTGCGCGCCGCCAGCGGCAGTTCCACCTCCCACAGCAGTTGCCGCCCCGTCATGCCCATGGCGATTGCCGATTCGCGCACCGCCGGGTCCACGCCCAGGATGCCCGTCAGCGTGTTGCGCAGGACGGGCAGCAGCGCGTACAGCACGAGCGCGACGATCGCCGTGTGCTTGCCGATGCCGCCGATGAACGGGAGGGGGATCAGGACCCCGAACAGCGCAAGGCTCGGAACGGTCTGCATCACGTTGGCGAAGCCGATCACCCACCGCTGCAGCGGCGCGCGTCGGGTGAGCAGGATGCCGGCGGGTATGGCCAGGGCGATCGCGATCGCCATGGAAATGCCGACCAGCACGAGATGCTCTACGGTCAGATCGATAATCTCACGCGCGAGATCCTGCGTCATGCCGGTTCCACCTTCGCCTCCAAGCACGAAAGGAACGCCCGCGCTTCCTCGCCCTGGACCCGGAGAAATTCCGCCGGGGTGGACAGGACCGCCAGCCGGCCGTTGTGCAGCAGCGCGATGCGCGTGGCCACGAGCAGCGCCTCCCGCACGTCGTGCGTCACGAAGATCGCGGTCTTGCCGAGGCCGCGCCGCAAGGCAAGGAATTGACGCTGCAATTCGACGCGGGTGACCGGGTCCAGCGCGCCGAACGGCTCGTCGAAGAGCAGCAGCGGCGGGTCGGCGGCGAGGGCGCGGGCGACGCCCACGCGCTGGCGCTGTCCGCCGGAGAGCTCGCGCGGGTAGCGGGCGGCGAACTGCGCCGGCGGCAGATCGACCTGCTCGAGCAAGGCATGCACGCGGGCACGAATCTTCTCCTGGGGCCAGCCTTCCAGCCTCGGCACCAGCCCGACGTTGCCCTCCACGGTGAAATGCGGGAACAGGCCCGCCTCCTGGATCACGTAGCCGATCCGGCGCCTGAGCCGGATCGGGTCCCAGCTCGACGTCGGCGTCCCTTCCACCACCACCTCGCCCCCACTTGGGCGGAGCAGGGCATTGACCATCTTCAGCGCGGTCGTCTTGCCGGAGCCGCTGCGCCCCAGGAGCACGATGGTTTCGCCGGCCTCGATGTTCAGGCTGAGATCGCGCAGGATGTCTTTGCCGCCGACGCGGTAGGAGACGTTTCGGAAGGAGACGAGCGGGCTCACGAGGCTGCGATCGAATCGGATGCGGCGAGCCACAGGTTTTCGGCGAAGGGCCACTCGCCGTCCACCCATTGCGCCTCGCACACGTAGCCCGTGCGCCGGGCCATGCCGGGGATCTCGTCGGTCCGGTACTTGTGGCAGGCTTCGGTCCAGATGGTTTCGCCTTCCTCCAGCCGGCACGTGAAGTCGGCGGCCCGAATCGTCACGGTCTGGTTCCGCTTCGAGCGCAGGTGCATCTCGATGCGGCGCGCCCCCTCGTGCCACCGGGCCTCGTGCGCGAAGTTCCGCAATACGAAGTCGCCGCCGATCTCGCGGTTGATGCGTCCCAGGAGATTCAAATTGAACGCCGCCGTCACGCCGGTGGGATCGTCGTAGGCCAGCAGCATGTCGGCCACCGGCTTCTCCAGATCGGTGCCCAGCAGGAGCGCATCGCCGGGCGTCAGGCATTGCCGGATCTCGCGCAGAAAATTTTCGGCCGCCGGGCGATCGAAGTTGCCGACGGTGCTTCCCAGGAACAGTACCAGCAGGGTCTGCCCCGGCCGCCGTCGGGTCGCAACCTCGCGCAGACCGTCCAGATAGGAGGTCTCCAGACCCACGATGCTGAGCGCGCCCATGCCCGACAGTTCCTTCCTGCAATTCGCGAGCGCGGAGGGCGAGGTGTCAACGGGAAAGTAGGCGACAGGTTCGCGGTGGGCGAGGGCTTCCAGGATCCAGCGGGTCTTGCGGCCGCGGCCGCTGCCCAGTTCGGCCACGACCACCGGCGGGGGCAGGTGTTCGAGGATGGCCGGCGCGTGTTGTCGCAACAGGCGATAGCCGGCGCGGGTGAGCCCGTATTCCGGCAGCACCGTGATGGTTTCGAACAGCGCCGTGCCGACTTCATCGTAGAGATACTTCGACGGCAATTCCTTCTGTCCGGGCTTGCTGAGCCCCTCGCGCACGTCGCGGGCGAAGTCGAGCAGCGCTTGAGAGCGGGCGACGCGGGGCGGCATCAGTTCTCCACGCACCGGAATGTGGCATAGACGTACGGATAGTTCGGCCGGTACCAGTTGCGGAACGACCGGCGCAGCAGCCGGGCCGCCGTCCGCGGTGAGGCGCCCTTCATGAGGTAGTGGGTGCCGTCGAAAAACGGGGCCGAGTAGCCGGGATAGAACGGGAAGGGCCGGAAGCCGGGAAACGGGCGGAAGACCGTCGCGGTCCATTCCCAGCCGTTGCCGACGAGTTGAGAGACGCCGAAGGCGCTGTCCCCCTTCGGCGTCGCCGTGACGGAGAGGGGATCCCAGCGGCGAAAATCGAAGTTGCCGCGTTGCGCATCGGGCGGTTCCTCGCCCCATGGATGTGAGCGCTCCTCACCGTCCGGCGTGCCGTAGGCCGCGCGGTGGAACTGGGCCTCGGTCGGCAGGGCCTTGCCCGCCCACTGCGCGTAGCTCAGAGCTCGCATCCAGGTCACGTAAACCGGCCAATCGAGAGGGAGCGGAATGTCTCCGCCCATCGCCCGCCAGCACCACTGATCGCCGCGTTGCGTCCAAAAGGGCGGGGGCTCGGCTCCGTCTTGCACGAACTCGAGGTATTGCCCGTTGGTGACTTTGTGCTTGCTGATCGCGAATGAGGGGACTTGCACTGCGTGCGCATCGAATTCATTGTCCCATCCGAACGCGCCGTTGGTGCTTGGGCCGAACCCGTCGTGGCGCGGCTGGCCCAACGTGACCGTGCCGGCGGGGATCTCGATCATCGCGTGCGCGGGCGCAGGACCGGAAAGAGGGGGCGTGATCGGCGGGACCGTCTTTCGGTTCGGCGGCGCATTATGCAGGATGTACGCGAACGTCTCGGCGTGCATCAGCCGGTGCTCGACGGCGACGTGGAGCATCGGCTCCGGCGTTTTGTCCAGCACGTCATTGAGCGTCCGGCGGACTTGTTGGTTGTACGTGACGATCTCGTCCACCGACGGCCAATCCGAGGCCTTGTCGTCCGGTAACTTCCCCGCCGGCGGGTCGATGCCGAACGCGAACAACCGGTCGAATGAGGCGTGGAAAGGCTTGAGGCCCACCGCGCCCTGGGCGAGCTGGTTCCAATCGAACGCCTCGAGATGGCCGAGGTAGAAGATGATACGGTGGCGCTCCGGGATCGGCCGATCGTAAAACGAGTCGGGCCGCACCATGGCGAACAATTCGTCGGTGCGCGCGCGAGCCTCACGGAGCGCTTGGACGAGATGCGTGCGTGGCGTCATACGGAGGCCCCTCCGGTCAGACGAAACCCTGCGATTGTGCCCGTTCTGCCTCAGGGAAGGCAAGCGGAGAGGCGGCAAACGTCAGGCGGCGATCATCCGGATGCGGTGGTTGAAGGTGTCGGCGATGTAGAGATTGCCGGATGGGTCCACCGCAACGCCGAACGGATAGTTCAGGCTGCATGAGGCGGCGGGCCCGCCGTCACCGGTGAATTGCGCCGCGCCGGTGCCGGCGACCGCGGTGATGATCTTGGATCGCGGATTCCATTTCCGGATCAGGTGGTTGTCCGAATCCGTGATGTAGAGGGTGCCGTCGGCGGCGAGCGCGATGCTGGCCGGCCGCGCGAGACCCGTCGAGAACTCGTTGGGCACGCCCTGGTAGCGGTACTCGGTGCCGTCGCCGGCGACGGTGCTGATCAGGCCTGTCGCAGCGTCCACTCGACGAACGCGGCCGCAGAACGTGTCGGCGATGTAGAGATTCCCCTCGGCGTCCAGCGCCAGCCCGCTGGGGCCCGTGAGCCCGGCCTGCCGCGCCGGTTGCCCGTCGCCGTCGTAGTCCTGCTCGCCGCTGCCCGCGTAGGTCGAGGTCGCGCCGGTCTTCAGTTCCACCATGCGCACGCGGTAGTTCGCGAGATCGGCGATGTAGAGCCGCCCGCGCGGTTCGTCGAGTACCAGCGCGACCGGCTCGTTGAGCGCGGCTTTCTCCGCCGGCCCGCCCTCTCCGGAGAAGCGCGCGGCGCCCGTGCCGGCCAGCGTGCGGATGATTCCGGTTGCGGCCTCCACGATTCTGACCCGGTGATTGAAGGTGTCGGCGATGTAGAGCGTGCCGCGTGAGTCCACCGCCACGGCGGAGGGGAAGTTCAGCGTCGCCGCCGCGGCCGGCCCGCCGTCGCCCTTGAAGCGCCCCTTCTCGGCCGCGCCGGCGAGGAATCGGACCGTGCCGCTCTGGTCGGCAAGCTGGACGACTTTGTCGTCCTTTGATTGGACGGGATCGGCCAGCGGATCGAGCTCGGGGGAGGGCTCAGCGGCGGGAGCGCGGGTGTCCGCCGGTGGGGGAGCGGAGCCGGCGCTTTGACCGGCGACGGTCGTGATCACGCCGGTCGCGAGGTCTACCTTGCGGATGCGGTGGTTCTCGGCGTCGGCGATGTAGAGACGATTTCCGACGACGGTCACGCTCTTCGGCTCGTTGAGCGTCGCTCGGATGGCGGGCCCGCCGTCGCCGGAGCAGCCGGGCTCGCCGGTGCCGGCGACGGTCGTGATGGCGCCGGGCGCGAGGGTGACCATGGTGCTCAGGCCTTGCCGAGTTCCGCGCGGATCAGGCGGCCCATCTCCTTCGTGCCCACCACCTTGGCGCCCGGCGACTGAATGTCCTTCGTCCGATGGCCCTGCTCGAGCACGCGCACGATCGCCCGTTCGATGGCCGCGGCTTCCTTGTCGAGGTTAAAGGAGTAGCTCAGCATCATGGCCGCCGAGGCGATGGTGGCGATCGGGTTGGCGAGGTCCTTGCCGGCGATGTCCGGCGCGCTGCCGTGGATCGGCTCGTACAATCCGACTGGGCCTCCGGCGCCGATCGGGCCTCCGGCGCCCACGCGGCTGCCGATACTGGCGGACGGGAGCATGCCGATCGAGCCGGTGAGCATCGCGGCCTCGTCGCTCAGGATGTCGCCGAAGAGGTTCGTGGTGACGAGCACGTCGAACTGCTTCGGATTGCGGATGAGCTGCATGGCGCAGTTGTCCACGTAGAGGTGAGACAGCGCGACGTCCGGATAGTCTTTCGCCACGCCGATGACGACCCGGCGCCAGAGCTCCGAGGATTCGAGCACGTTGGCCTTGTCCACGGACATGACCTTCTTGCGGCGCTTGCGCGCGGCCTCGAAGGCGACCTTGGCGATGCGGACGATCTCCGCCGTCGTGTAGACCTCGGTGTTGACGCCGCGCTCGCCCTCGGCCGTCTTCTCGATGCCCTTGGGCTTGCCGAAATAGATGCCGCCGGTCAGCTCGCGGACGACCAGCAGGTCGGTGCCGATGATGACCTCGGGCTTGAGCGTGGAGGCGTCCGCCAGCATCGGGTAGAGCTTGGCCGGGCGCAGGTTGGCGTAGAGGCCGAGTTGCTCGCGCAGGCCCAGCAGCGCGCGCTCCGGGCGGACGTCATAGGCCAGGCCTTCCCACTTGGGGCCGCCCACGGCGCCTAAGAGGATCGCGTCGCTTTCCTTGGCGAGTTTCAACGTTGCGTCGGGCAGCGGCCGGCCGGCCTTGTCGAGGGCGCACCCGCCGACGTCGGCGTGGCGGAACTCGAAGCTGTGGCCGAATTGCGCGGCGATGGTCTCCAGCACCTGAACGGCCTGCGGCATGATCTCGGGGCCGATTCCGTCGCCGGGCAGGACTGCGATGCGCGCCTTCATGACTTCAGCAATCCCACCTGGCGCGCGTAGGCGAAGACCCCGCCGGCCTTGATGATGTCCAGCACGTCGCCGATCGGGCGCAGGCTATAGCTCTTGCCGCTCGTGAGGTTCTTGAGCGTGCCCGCCGGCACGTTGATCTCCAGGTCGTCGCCGGTCTTAATCTCGGTGATGAGGCGTTGGGTGGACTCGAACGGTATGCAGAATCCGCCGTCCACCACGTTCCGGTAGAAAATCCTGGCGTACGACTCGGCGACCACCGTCGTGATGC
>CAZMPH010000118.1:0-972 GCA_964568195.1 uncultured Nitrospirales bacterium
TGATCCGGCAGTCCTCCGGCAGGAACACCCAGTAGTCGCCGGCGCAGTTCGCGTCACACAGCAGGTAGTTGTACGCCAGGCTTTTGGGAACCGGGTTGCGGATGACCGGGAACCCCAGGGACGGAAACTCACAGCCGTTCTGGATGAGGGTGACCGGCACCCCCATCTTCTGGAAAGCGGCCACCTGGGCATGCAGGAAGTAGGCGTGATGCTTGAGATCGGCTTCCGGATCGTCGGGGAAGACGACCGTCGCGCAGATGAAGCAGTGCAGCTTCATCCCAGCTTCTTCCGAAAATACTCGATCGTGCGCTTGAGCCCTTCGTCGAGTCCCACCTTGGGCTCCCACCCCAGCAGGGTCTGCGCCCGCCGGATGTCGGGACAGCGGACCTTCGGATCGTCGGCCGGGAGCGGCTTGTATTCCAATTGGACATTGGTTCCGACCATCGCCTGAACTTTCTTCGCAATCTCCAGCACGGTCAGCTCGTGCGGGTTGCCAAGGTTGATCGGCTCGTGCATCGTCTCTCCGGCCGATTCCCCCTTATAGAGGAAGGACTGCCGATCGGTCCGCTGCTCCGGCGTGCGGTCAGAGGGAACCATCAGCAGGCGCGTGATGCCCTCCACCAAGTCATCCACATAGCAGAAGCTGCGGGTCTGCGCGCCGGTCCCGAAGATCGTCATCGGCTTGCCCGTCAGGGCCTGGACGATGAAGTTCGACACGACCCGCCCGTCGTGCGGCCGCATCCGCGGCCCGTAGGTGTTGAAGATGCGCACGATCCGCGTGTCCACCCCGTGATAGCGGTGATAGGCCATGGTCATGGCTTCCGCGAAACGCTTGGCTTCGTCGTAGACACCACGCGGGCTGATCGGATTCACATTCCCCCAGTAGGATTCCGGCTGGGGCGAGACGAGGGGGTCTCCATAAACCTCCGACGTGCTCGCCAGGAGGAACCGGGCGTTCTTCGCCTTGGCGAG
>CAZMPH010000118.1:982-6277 GCA_964568195.1 uncultured Nitrospirales bacterium
CAGGGCGCCGACCTTCAGGGTGGCGATGGGGAACTCAAGGTAATCCTGCGGGCTCGCAGGAGAGGCAAAGTGCATGACCGCGTCCAACGGACCCTCAACGTACAGGTAGTCGCAAACGTTGTAGTTGACGAACGTGAATCGCTCGTGCCCCAGCAGGTGGGCGAGGTTGTCCATTGACCCCGTGATGAGGTTGTCAATGCAGACCACCTGGTGGCCCATCCCGATCAAGCGGTCGCAGAGATGGCTTCCCAGAAAACCCGCCCCTCCGGTGATCAATACGCGCATGATCGCTCTGCTCTCCTCATTCGATGAGTGCGTGGCCGTACCGGAAGCGCTCATACCGTTCGGTCCATCTCTCTTGCAATCTGGCCCACCGCCGCTGCAGCCAGTTGCCGCGCACCGTCCGTCCCCACTTGCGGCGGAAGTGCGCCAGGTTCTGCGTCGGATACAATTTGGATTCCTGCTGCTTCACCGCGTTCTGCGTAACCATCCCGAAGTGATGGAGGAAGGCCGACCCCGTCACTCCCGCCGTGACCCCGGCCTTTCGCGCTCGCCAGAGGAAGTCCACGTCCTCGCATCCTCCGTAGACGAACCCCTCATCAAACAGCCCGATCTGGTCGAACACCTTGCGCCGCACCAGCATGCACGCGCCCAGCAGTCCAGGCCGCGTCGCCGTTCGGCACGCCTCGGTGAATTCGGCGGCGTACTTGTCCAGCTCGTAATCGAGGGGCCCCTCGCGCATCGCGGGGCTGACAATGCCGTGTCCGGCCTGCGCCATGAAGCGCAGCAGCGCCGGCAGCCATCGCGGTGTCACGACGATGTCATTGTTCAAGATCCCAATCACGTCGCCCTTGCTGGCTCGGATGCCCTGGTTCCAGGCCTTGGCGCATCCCAGGTTGGTCGCATTGCTGATGACCGTGACGCCCACGCCCTTGAGATACTCGGGTGTCCCGTCGGTGGAGGCATTGTCCACGACAATGATCTCGCCCCCTTTGTCGGGCAGGCGCAGGATGGACTCCAAACACTGCATGGTGTGGACGAGTTGATTGTACACGGGAATGACGAGACTGACGCGCGTGGTCTGCTTCACCGGGACACCGCCTCCGGCGCGGGAGCCGCGTGGCCAAGCAAGGTTTCATACCCTGACGTCAGCCGGTCCATCATGGCCTCAACCGTGAAATGCACGGCAACACGGGTCCGTCCTGCTTCGCCGAGTTGCCTGCACCGTGCCGAATCCGGAAGGAGCGACGACACGGCCCGCGCCAGCGCGTCGGCATCGCCGGGCGGGACGAGAATCCCCGTCTCGCCGTCCTGCACGATCTCCGGCAGGCCGCCGGCCGTCGTTGCCACCACCGGCTTGCGCATCGCCATGGCCTCAAGCACCGCGATCCCGAATCCTTCCATCAGGGCTGGATGCACGTAAAGATCCATGGCCGCCAGACAGGGATAGACCGGGTCCTGAAACCCGGCAAAATGCACCAGGCGTTCTAATCTCAAATCCTTCACCACCGTACGCAACCGGGTCTCGTAAGCGGCGTCGCCGCTCCCGACGATCACATAATGCACGTTCGGAAGCGCCGTCACAATAGCCGGAAGGGCCCGGAGCATGACGTCGTAGCCCTTGCGGGCGAAGAGATTGGCGACGGTTCCGAGCACGAGGGCGTCCGCTGGGATGTCGAACCGACGCCGGACCTCCCGGCCGTCATCTTGATCAGGAATGCGGCTCATATCAATTCCGCTATGGAGGACTTTGAGCCGTTCAGGTAAGACCCCGCCCGCTTCCAGCGATTGCTGAATCTGGCGGGATACCGGAAACACAAGATCGACCTTGTCGAGCTCATACCGTCGCACCTTTGGAGGCTCGATTTCCTGCCGGACGTGCGCGAGTATCGGAATTCGCACTCCACCGACCGCACGCAGCGTCTGCGGTACCCACCAGATGTCGTTGACGTGAATAAGCGTGGGCCGGACCGCCGCGATCACGTCGCGGAGCGCGCGGACCGCTGCGGGCCGCTTGGGGTACGCGAAAAGTTTGCGCCAGGGCGGCATGGGGGCAACGCGTGTCTCGACGCCGCGCCGGACGAGTTTCTGCGCAAGCGGCCCGCCGTCCGGGCAGGCCACGATCGGGCGGTACCCGCGCTGCGGGAGACGCTCCAGCATGACCAGCAATTCGCGCTCCGCCCCGCCGATCGCGGTGATGCCATGGACGAAGAGGACCGCGCTCACGAAGCCTTTTTTGCAATCAGAGGTTTTCTGATTGCTCCTACCCGGAAATTAAACATGACGCGCGGGCATTGCACCAGAGCGGCGAATTCCGGGAAGGCCGTATTCCAGTCCGTGTCATCGGACAGCAGGAACCCGCCGGCCCGCAGGCGGGGCCAGGCGGCTCGGAATTCAAACATCATGTGCTCGTACGTGTGCAGGCTGTCGTGAATGAAGACGTCGATCGGGTCCAGCGTCGGCAACAGGTCGGGAAGAAGGACTTTGGCATCGCCCAGATGGAGCTTCCAACGAGATCGAAGAGGGACCGGGACCAACCAGCCGGTTTCGCGCCCGGTCGCCATGACATCCCGCTGGCGGGAGCCGTCCTGATCGAGCTTGACGTCCTGGTTGGGAAGATCGATCGAATGCAGCGTGCCGCGCCCATTGCGTTCCATGGCGAGCAACAGGAAGCGCGTGGAAAATCCGTCGCAGACACCGGTTTCCACCACCAAGTCCGGCTGCATCACCCGGATCAGCGCGTAATAGATGATCGGGGCAACCGCATGGCCTGCAATTCGTTCAATTTACGGAAACAGCGGTCCTCCCACTCCAGCTCATAGAGCGCCGCTTCGACGCGATGCACGCCGACGCCGGTCAGCTCGGCCAGCTTCCCGGACCGCCCGACATAGTCGGACCAATGCCGGCGCAACAACCCCAGCTTGGTCGGATGCCGATAGAGGAATCGCGCGGCGAAGGGCAGAAAGGACCGGGCGATCAACGCGGAACGCATGACAACACCTGTTTGACGACTTCCCAGACTTCATCCAGCGTGATGAGCCGCATGCAGTTCTGCTCGCCGCGAAAACAGTCGGGATGAAAGCA
This sequence comes from uncultured Nitrospirales bacterium, assembly GCA_964568195.1. Lineage (GTDB taxonomy): Bacteria > Nitrospirota > Nitrospiria > Nitrospirales > NS-4 > SCTG01. Next base: position 4,067 of record CAZMPH010000118.1, read on the forward strand.
GGCCCGGCAATCCAGGCCCTTGTAGAATGTGCGGTGCCCGTCGCCCCAGGGTCCCCAGACGGCCGGGTCCGAGGGACCGAACAGGCCAATCACCGGCACGCGCAGCACCGCCGCCATGTGCATCGGCCCGTTGTCGTTGCTGACCATCAGCGTGGCCCGCTCCAGCACCGCCGCCAGTGCCCGCAGGCCCGTTTTCCCAATGAGGCTACGAAACGGCGTCTTCATCCCATCAGCAATCCGACTTTCGAGGCTTCGCTCCTGGTCACCGCCAAGGAATAGCGCCTGGGCCGTCGTCTCGGTCTGGATCAAATCGGCAAGCGCCGCATAGCGTTCGGCCGGCCAGGCCTTGAACCACCACCGCGCGCCCGGATGCAGACAGACAAACGGCCGCGCTCCATCCACGCCCGCCTCCCGCAGCAGGCGATCCGCTTCCCGCCGCGCCTCGGGTGCAACAGCGAGGATCGGCGCGGGCGGCTGGCCTGTGAGGCCCAACGCTTCCGTCGCCGTCAAATGATAGCGAACAGTATGTATGCCGAACCGGTCAGCTTCGACGACTTGCGTATAGAGGACGCCACGCCAGCGGCCTTCGCTGTTGTATCCAAGCCGCACTGGTGCGCGGGAGAGCCAGCCCAGCAGCGCAGACCGATCAGCGTCGGTGAGGTCGATCACCAGATCGAACCGTCGCCGTCTAAGGTCCCGCACGAAGCGCCACTGCCGGGCCAGGCTGCCCCGCTCCATGACCAGCACCTCGTCGAGCGCCGGATGGTCCCGCACCACGTCGTCGGTGCCAGGATTTACCAGCATGGCGATGTGTGCTTTGGGGAAGCTTTCCCGCAGCCGGCTCAAGACCGGCGTCGCCAGGAGCACGTCCCCGACGTACCGCAGCTTGATGACCAGGATCCGTTCAGGAGCCGGCACTAGCATCAAGGTCGGGCCACACTCTTGAGCCGCGCTAAATCAGCTTCCACCATTTCCCGGACCAGTTCCTTGAACGTCACCCCGTACTTCCAGCCCAATTTCTTTCTGGCCTTGGAAGCGTCTCCGAGCAGCGTCTCCACATCGGCAGGCCTCTGGAACTGGGGGTCCACCACCACGTGGTCGCGATAATCGAGGCCGAGATGCGCGAAGGCCAGTTCAGCGAATTCCCGCACCGTGTGCTGCTCGCCGGTGGCGATGACGTAGTCTTCGGGCTCGTCCTGCTTCAGCATGAGCCACATGGCCCGCACGTACTCACGCGCATGGCCCCAGTCGCGGCGCGCATCCAGATTGCCCAGCCGGACCTCTTTTGCCATTCCCAGCTTGATCCGTGCGGCCTGGGACGTGATCTTTCGCGTGACGAACTCGAACCCCCGGCGTGGCGACTCGTGATTGTAGAGGATGCCGGACGAGGCCTTGATGCCGTAGGCCTCCCGATAGTTTCGGGTCAGGTCGAACCCGGCCACCTTGGAAATCCCGTAGGCGGAGCGGGGATGGAAACGCGTCGACTCGTTCTGAGGCACCTCCGCTACCTTGCCGAACATCTCGCTCGAGGCGGCAAAGTAGAACCGGCAGCCCGGCGCACAGTCGCGCAACGCGGCCAGCACGTGATGCGTCCCGTTGATGTTCACGTTGAGCGTCGAAAACTCGTCTTCGAAGGAATAGGCGACGAAGCTCTGGGCGGCCAGGTGATAGCACTCGTCGGGCTTGACCGCCTGGAACACCCGGTAGATGCTCGGCAGGCTCTCCAGAGAGGCGGCGTGCAGGTGCAGGCGGTCCCGAAAATGGAGGATGCGCCAGAGCCGGTGCTCCGGGTCCTCGATCGCCACTCGCCTGACGATCCCATGGACCTCATAGCCCTTCTCCAACAGCAGTTCGGCCAGATAGGACCCGTCCTGCCCGGTGATACCGGTGATCAGCGCGCGCTTCATGCCGCCTTGCCCTGCATCAGGTCTCGGTACACCTTCAACAGATCTCGAGCCGATTGCTCCCAAGAAAACGCCTTCACGCGGAGAGCACCCTTTCGTCGGAGGTCTTCGCGGAGGTTTGCGTCGTCTAGGACTCGCGTCATCGCCCGTGCCCAAGCCTCCGGATCGTGCGGGTCCACGAGCAACGCCGCATCGCCGACCACTTCCGGCAGGGACGACGCGTTCGAGCTCACGACCGGCGCGCCACAGGCCATAGCCTCCAACACGGGCATGCCGAACCCCTCGTACAGCGACGGGAACGCGAACA
>CAZMPH010000119.1:0-5524 GCA_964568195.1 uncultured Nitrospirales bacterium
CGGTCACTTTGTAGGCCGAGCCGCCGCGGGAGAGATTGAAATCGTGCCCGTTCGCGCCACGGGATTTGTCCTTGAGTTCATGCTGGGGAAACGTGGCTTGGAGGTAGCTTCGGACCGCGTCGATCTTCGAAGGGTCGGTCATGGCGTGAGGGCTAGCCCCCGGGCTTCAGCGTGAGGACGTTGATCCGGCCGAAGGTGGAGAGGGGCTTCTCGAAATCATCGTCCTTGCCGACCGCCAGGATGATCACCCGGTCCGGGTGCAGGTGCGCGCGCGCGACACGCAGCAGGTCCTCCTTCGTCAGCCTGACCACACTGTCACGGAACCGCTGGAGAAAATCCTTCGGGAGGCCGTGGTATTCGAGCGCTATGAGCCGCCCGACGATCAGCCCGGAGTCGGCGAACGAAAAGACGAAGGAATTCAGGAACGCGTCTTTCGCGAGTTGCAGCTCCTCGGTCAAAACGGGCTCCTGCCGCAGCCGCTCCACGTGGTCCAGCATGCTGGACAGGGCTTGGTAGGTGGACGGCCCCTTGGTCAGGGCATGGAGCACGAAGATCCCGGGACCCGCGTTTCCCGGAACGATCCGGCTCCCCACCGAGTAGGCCAGCCCCTGGCGGCTCCGCACGTCGCGGAAGAGCCGCGAGGTGAACGAGTTCCCCCCCAGGATGTCCTCCAGCAGGGCCAGCGCGAAATAGTCGGGGTCGTCCTCCTTGACCGAGAGGTGGCCGATGCGCAGGTGCGTCTGGGAGATGTCCCGGCGCAGGATGTTCACGGACCGGCTGGCCCCCGGGCCCGATGAGGCGGTCACGGGAGGAATCGCCGGCAGCGAAATCGTTTGCGGTTTCCAGTCCCCGAACGCCTTGCGCAGGGCGTCCAGCATGGCCGGTTTCTCGAAGTCGCCGGTCACGCCCAGCATGAGGGCGTTGGGCGCGAAGAATTGCCGGTGAAAGGCCACGAGGTCGTCCCGCGTGATGCGCTCCACGGTTTCGGTGGTGCTTTCGCGGCCGAGGGGATGGTCGGCGCCGAAGAGCAGTTTCCTGAACTCGCGGGCGGCGATCCCGCTCGGACTGTCCGGCCGGCGGCGGATGGCCTCCAGGGCCTGGCGTTTGGCCTGTTCCACTTTCGCCTGCTCGAAGGCAGGCGCGCGGAGCATGTCGGCGAAGATGGCCAGCCCCCGCGGCAAGTCCTTCTTCAGGATGTCCAGCGCCGCCGTGCCGCTCTCGCCGCCGATCCCCATCGACACGTGCGCGGCCAGGAACTCCAACTCCTCATCGACCTGACCGCCGGTCAGGCGGGCCGTCCCGCCCGTACGCATCACGGTCCCGGTGAGTCCCGCCAGGCCCACCTTGTCGGCCGGCTGGTAGATGGCGCCGGTGCGGATCAGGGCCGAGACGGTCACGAGCGGCAGCTCCGGGTCCGGCAGCAGGTACACGATGATCCCGTTCTCCAGGACGACGCGCTCGACCTCCGGAACGATGAACGTCACCGGATCGAACTTCATCGTGCGGGGATCGCCGAGCGGGCCCGGCTTGGCGGCAGTCTGGGCAAAGACGGGCGGGGCGCTCAGCAGCATCCAGCAGGCCAGCCATACCAGAGATGCGGTATAAACTGAGCGCCGCCGGCTCATGGCTTGATCTCCGTTTCCTGCCCTGGGAAAGGGGCGCGTCTTGGCGCGCCCGGGGTGGGTGGGTGCAAATCGGCGGGTGGCTTGACCAGCGTCGCCACGACGCGGTTGCTCTTCGTGAAGTACTGGGCGGCCACGCGCCGGATGTCCTCGGGGCCGATCTTGGCGATGCGGTCGCGCAGCTTGAAGGTCTCCCGCCAGTCCCCGCTGATCGCCTGGAAATACCCCAGGCGCGAGGCCATCCCGCTGTTGGAGCGCAGCGCGCGCACTTGCCCCGCGTCGATCTGGTTGAGAATCTTCTCCAGCTCGCGCGGGGTGACCGGCTCTTTCTTGAGGCGGTCCAGCTCTTCATACACCGCCTGCTCGACCTCGGCGGCGGTATGGGGGGCGCGGGGCGTGGCGCCGATGACGAAGAGATTGGGGTACTGCGCGCCCGGGTAATCGGAGAACGCCGAGACGGCGCCGGCGAGCTGTTTTTCCTGGATCAGGCGCTTGTGCAGGCGGGACGTGCGTCCTTCCGAGAGCAGCGATTCGATCACGTCGAAGACCTCGTCGTCCGGATGGCCGGTGCCCGGCTTGCGGAAGCCGATCATGATCTGGGGTTCGGCGGCGTATTCGACCTCTACGCGACGCTCGCCCGCGTACGGAGGCTCCGTGGTGAGCACCGGCGTGGAGGGGGGCCGGGTCGGGATCCGGCCGAAGGTCTGCTCCACCAGGGCGATGACGTCTTTCGCATTGATGTCGCCGACGATGACCAGCACGGCATTGGCGGGCCCGTAATACGTCTGGAAGAAGACCTCGGTCTGGGCTTTGCTAAGCGCGTCCAAATCGGACGGCCAGCCGATCACCGGCAGCCCGTACGGGTGCGCCTGAAACGCCGCCGCCGCGAAGGCCTCGTGCAGCCGCCCGCTCGGCGAGTTGTCGGTCCGCTGGCGGCGCTCTTCCAGCACGACGTTCTTCTCCTTGTAGAACTCGCGGAGCACGCCGTTGGCCATGCGGTCGGACTCCACGGCGGCCCACAAGGGGAGCCGGTTAGAAGGGAAACTCAGGAAGTAGCGCGTCAAGTCCTTGCCGGTCGTGGCGTTCAGACCCACGCCGCCCTGCCGCTGATACAGCGTGGCGAGCTCGGAAGGCACCACGAAGCTGTCCGCCTTCGCTTCGACTTCCGCGAACTGCTTGCGCAGGGCCGCCAGGCGCGTCCGGTCGGCCGCGGACCCCTTGGCCTTCTCGGCCGTGACGGCCTCCGCGATGCGGTCGAGCTCCTCGAGGACCGGCTTTTCCTTCTCGGCGTCCGTGACGCCGATCGTGCGGCTTCCCTTGAAGGCCATGTGCTCGTACAGGTGCGCGACGCCGGTGATGCCGTTGTGCTCGTGGACGCCGCCGACCTTGTACGTGAGATTGACCGAGACGATCGGGGCCTGATGGCGCTCCATCAGGAGGAGGGTGAGCCCGTTGGCCAGTCGGTGCTCGACGACCCGCTCTTCCAAGCCCGGCGCTTTCGTGCTACCCGTGGCCGCCGAAGCCGGGCCGGTGAGGAGAACGAGACAGAGAAAGATGGGGGCGAGCCGCCGCGCCATTATGCGAACAGCCCGATGAGGTCTTCCGGCTTCTCGATGAACCAGTCCGGGTTGCAGGCGGCCATCTTCTCGCGGTTGCCCATGCCGTAGCCCACGGCGCAGACCTTGATCCCCGCGTTGTGTCCGCCGGTGATGTCGTTCGTGCTGTCGCCGATCAGGACCGCCCGGTCCCGGGAGACCTTCAGCGCGTCCAGGATCTTCAGGAGCATGCCGGGCTCCGGCTTCAGGCCGTACCCGTTGTCCCCGCCGACGACGTAGGCGAAGTGGTGGGCGCCCAGGCCGTCCAGAATGCGCGTCGTGTACTCCAGCGACTTGTTCGTGGCGACGGCCTTGTGCGTGCGGGCGAAGTGAGTCAGGACGCGGTCGATGCCCGGATAGAACCGCGTGCGGTCGAGACAGTGGGCGAGGTAGTGCCCTCGGAAGACACGCAAGGCGTCCTCATAGCGCGATTGGTTCTCCTCGCCGACGGCGAGGCGGAGCAGGCGCTTGATGCCGTCGCCGACGAAGCCGAAGATCTCTTCCTGCGGTCGCTCGGGCAGGCGCAGGTCCTTGAGCGTCAGGTTCACCGCCGTGGCGATGTCCCATTTGGACTCGATCAGCGTGCCGTCGAGATCGAAGATGAGCAGATCGATTTTGTGCATGCGGCGGATTATAACAGATCAGAGGCGTTCGATGAGAAGGCCGACGATGGCCGCGAGCCCGCCGCTGACGGCGACGGCGTACCCGATGCCGCCGAGCACGAACCAGAGACGGATGCGGCGGTGCTCCTCGGGCGTCAGGCCGGCATGATGCCGCGTCGGGTGGATCCACCACTTCGGCGGGAGAGCCCCGCGCTGGAGCAGAATGCGCCGCAGCACCACGTGGTACCAAAAGCCGGTAGGCACCCCTTCCACCAGTCCGACCACCAGCATGATCAGCCCGATGTTGTGGAACAGGTGCGGCGTGATGATCGTGACCATGTAGCCCAGGAGGCCGATCCCGATCAGCGCCGCGAGCAGAAAGCTGATTTCAAGCATTAGTCGACGGGTCCTGCCCCCGCATAGCCCAGCGCAGCTGGGCGTTTCGCCGTCGAAGTCCCGGAACCCGGCTGTACGCCCCGCGCTGCATCTGGGCGCCCATGCGGTGTCACCCGTCGGTATCCTGATGCTGATCGGCGAGGGCCGGGGTGAGCCTCAAATGCGCCGCTGTTCGAGCACTCTGCCGCTCTGATCAGGCGCGCATCGCGCCATACGATATCGAGAGTGCGGGAACCGCGGAGCAGGAGGCTCCCCCGGCCTGAGCCCTGGCTACTCAGCGCGACGCGCACAGCGTGACGACCGCTTCCTCGCCGAAGACGTCGGCGGAGTGGACCACGTTCGCGGCCAGGTCGAGCCGGTCGCCCGGCTCGAGGATGATCTCTTCACGGTCCACTTGAATCCGCATGCGGCCGCTGACCACCCAGCGGATCTCGGCCTCCGGGTGGGCATGGTCGCCGTAGACGTCGCCCGGAACCATGTCGAACCGGTAGGGGCGCAGGCCTTCCTGCTCCAGGCGGGCGCGGATCTTGTTGATGGTGGTCTGCCCGGCGTCGGCCGGCCAGTGGGTCACGGTCACTCGCTTCATAAGAAAATCGGCTCCCGAGGGTGATTTCGGCCGGATTGTAGCAGAAAACCCCTTTCTTGACGCAATCGGGAACGCGTGTTAGAGTTCCGTAGTTTTCATTATGAAAACCGTCAACTCCAAAAAGCTCTTCGAGGCCGCGCTCAGGCTGATGCCCGGCGGGGTGAACAGCCCGGTCCGCGCCTTCAGGGCGGTCGGGACCCTGCCGCATTTCATCGCCCGGGCGAAGGGCGCCAAGCTCTACGACGCGGACGGCAACGTGTTCCTGGATTACGTGATGTCCTGGGGGCCGCTGATCCTGGGCCACGCGCCGGCCCCGGTCGTGAAGGCCATCGCCCGCGCGGCCGCGCGGGGCACCAGCTACGGCGCGCCCACGGCGCTCGAAATCCAGCTGGCGCAGATAATCAACGAAGCGGTGCCCTCGATGGAGCGCCTCCGCCTGGTCAGCTCGGGGACCGAGGCCGTGATGAGCGCGATCCGTCTGGCGCGGGCCTATACGGGACGCGACGCGATCCTCAAATTCGAGGGCTGCTACCACGGCCACGCGGATTCGCTCCTGGTCAAGGCCGGCTCTGGCGCCATGACGTTCGGCATCCCGGACAGCCCCGGCGTCCCGGCCGACCTGGCCCGGCACACGATGACCGTTCCGTACAACGATATCGGCGCCGTCGAACGTCTTCTGGAAGCGCACCGGGGCAATCTCGCCTGCGTGATCGTGGAACCCGT
>CAZMPH010000119.1:5534-6120 GCA_964568195.1 uncultured Nitrospirales bacterium
GGTGCCGCCCAGCGCCAAATTTTTGAGCCGCCTGCGCGACCTCACCAGCCACTACCGGATCGTGCTGATCTTCGATGAAGTCATCACCGGCTTTCGCGTGGCGTACGGCGGGGCCCAGTCCCGTTTCGGGGTGACGCCGGACCTGACCTGCCTCGGCAAGATCATCGGCGGCGGGCTGCCGGTCGGCGCCTACGGCGGGCGGGCCGACATCATGAAGCTGGTCGCGCCGGAGGGGCCGGTCTACCAGGCGGGCACGCTGTCCGGCAACCCGCTGGCGGTCACGGCCGGCATCGAAACCCTGAAGCTGCTGAAGAAGCCGGGCGTGTACCGGCAACTGGAGGAGCGGGGGCGGCTGCTGGGGGACGGCTTGAACCGCGCCGCCCGCGAAGCCGGAATAGCCGCCACGCTCAATCGGGTCGGCTCGATGCTGACGATGTTCTTTGCGCCCGGCCCGGTGACCGATTACGCCTCGGCCAAGAAGTCCGACACGCAAGCCTACGCCAAGTTCTTCCGCGCGATGCTGGGCCAGGGCGTGTACCTGGCGCCGTCCCAGTTCGAGGCCGCCTTCCTCTCGGCCGCCCACACC
>CAZMPH010000120.1:0-6107 GCA_964568195.1 uncultured Nitrospirales bacterium
TTTCGCGGAGCCGTCCTTTCCGGACCGCGAGGACGATTCCCCACACGCCGAGCGCAGCGCCGGCGCTGTAAAGAAACGCGATCGCCGCCGAGCCGGTCATTTCCCCAGCCAGAGACTCAGGCGCGCCGAAGTGCGCGGCGGTCCATGCGCTCGCGGTCTCCGTGCGCAGTCCGAACCAGACGCTCGCGCAAAGGATCGCTACCGCGAGCCAGGGCCATGTGCGTCCGTGTCCTGCCCGCAGTGCGTCGAGCCCGGCTCCGGCGAGCATGGCGGCGGCGAACGAGACGACGCCCATGAACTTCTCGGGGTACCGGAACGCCGACCAGAGCGGCACCGTATGGTAGAAGACGTCGTAGAGGCCACCGAAACGTCCGAACGCGAGAAGCAAGGCAACACACCCCAGCAGGGCAAGTACGCGCAAATCGCGGCGTTGCCAGGCGCCGACGAACGCCAGTCCTATCACTGGGACGCCGAGGTAGAGGCTGTCCGCCAACATCCCCCCCGTGGATCCCCGCTGGGGTGTGCCAAAGAATAGACGCCCCACTTCCACCTGATTGGCGTTTTCCCCGACCGGCGCGGCCAGTACGGTCAGTAACCGCAAAGGGTGGGTCGACCAGTAGAGTGCCGCTTCGTGGAACAGTTCGGGCTGCATTCGGTCGCTGTGCAGGAACACCGCCGCCGCAGGCGCGAGTTGTACGCCCGCAAGCAGGGCCGCGAGGCTTCCTACGAGCAGCAGCCGCAGATAAGCTTCGCGCCGCGCACCCGGCGCACGTGCTCCCATCCAAAGCAACGCAATGAAGCCATAGTAATACCCCGTCTGTCCGTCGCCGTGCAGAAGCACTGTTGCCCACACGACCGCGGGCACCACCGTCCATGCGCGGCCTCCCACGAGGGCTTTCTCCAGCGCAGCGCAGAAGAACGGCAGGACGCAAATCGAGTACAGATAAATGAGGTGCTCGGTGAATGACACGACAAAGCCGGAGAGCGTGAACGATACCCCGGCGACTAAGGCTCCCGCACGCGAAAAGTTCAGCGTGCGGCCAAGGGCAAAGGGGCCAAGGGCCGCCAGCAGGCAGGAAAGCAGCGTCGAGGCGCGATAGGCATCAGGTACGGGGAAAAGGAAATAGAGTATGGTGAAGGGATGGAAGACCCCGGTGACGGTCCCTCCGATGAACGGGCGGCCTAACGCCTCGTACGGGAACCATTGCGGCAGCGCGCCGGCCGCAAGCCGCTCCATCATGTACTGTTTAATCGGGAGGTAGAAGAGAAAGGCGTCTCGCTTAATCAGTACCAAGTCGGGCAGCCAGAGTCTTTGGTAGAAGGCGAGCGTGATGACGCAGAGCATCGCCATCGCGAGTCCTGTCGGCGACCACACTCGGGCAATGATCCTGCGCGCGGCGCTCGGCTTTTCTTCGGGCGTGATGATCCTCATGGCGTGCTCTGGCTCTTGCGTGTCCCCCCGCGTGCGCGCGCGAGTATCGCCAGACAGAGCAGACACCCCGTCAGTGAAGCTCCCGCCCCCGCCCCCAACAGCGGGGTCTCGTACCGGAACGTGACGGTGTGGAGGCCCGCTGGCACGGCGACCGCTCGGACGAGCGCGTTGGCCCGCAGAATGGGCACTGGCGTGCCGTTTTCCAGCGCGGCCGTCCAGCCCTCGTCAAACGCGTCCAACAGGACCAGGACGGCCGGGTGTGGAGTCTCGACGCGCACCCGCACTGTTTCCGGCTCGTACCGCTCGATGGTCGCATGCCCATCTGGAGCGGGTCCCGGCAACGTCTTTTCAGAAGTCTCAATCACATCCACCTCACCGCTGAGGAAATCAGGCCGCGCGAGCAATGCTGCGGGGTCCACGGGCGCGTCTGTCGGCTCCGGACTCAGAGACAGATAGGCGCGCGGCTTGGCCGGGACGGGATTTTTATACAGCGCCAGGTCGTAGTTGGAAAGTCCGACCACGAACGCCTTGGTGTAACGCGAATCTTGCAGTTGCGACCTTGGACCGGTGAAATAGGTGACGTTGAACCGCGCGGCCACCTCGATCCTCGGTTTCTCCGGAAGCAAAGTCAGGAGTGACCTGGCGTAACCGGGAAGGGAGACATGGGTCGTTTCGATATGAAACTGGGCGTTGTGCTGCACATCGAGCGCCTGCCTGCGCACCACTGACTCGGCTTCCGGGCCGAACAGACGGCGGAAACTTTTCAGTGCCATGTATTTGGATTCGCGGATCGGGATCACCCGGAAACGACCAGGGGTCAGTCCGCCCTCGCGCGCCGCGATCGCCTGGGCAAGCGCGGGAACAAACGTTGCGGCCTCGACAGGACCGGTGCGGTAGGCCTGGAGGTTGGCACGCCCGAGGTCCAGCGTGAGAATCGCCACAAGGGTGCAGAGGAAAACCGTTTCGCGGAGCCGTCCTTTCCGGACCGCGAGGACGATTCCCCACACGCCGAGCGCAGCGCCGGCGCTGTAAAGAAACGCGATCGCCGCCGAGCCGGTCATTTCCCCAGCCAGAGACTCAGGCGCGCCGAAGTGCGCGGCGGTCCATGCGCTCGCGGTCTCCGTGCGCAGTCCGAACCAGACGCTCGCGCAAAGGATCGCTACCGCGAGCCAGGGCCATGTGCGTCCGTGTCCTGCCCGCAGTGCGTCGAGCCCGGCTCCGGCGAGCATGGCGGCGGCGAACGAGACGACGCCCATGAACTTCTCGGGGTACCGGAACGCCGACCAGAGCGGCACCGTATGGTAGAAGACGTCGTAGAGGCCACCGAAACGTCCGAACGCGAGAAGCAAGGCAACACACCCCAGCAGGGCAAGTACGCGCAAATCGCGGCGTTGCCAGGCGCCGACGAACGCCAGTCCTATCACTGGGACGCCGAGGTAGAGGCTGTCCGCCAACATCCCCCCCGTGGATCCCCGCTGGGGTGTGCCAAAGAATAGACGCCCCACTTCCACCTGATTGGCGTTTTCCCCGACCGGCGCGGCCAGTACGGTCAGTAACCGCAAAGGGTGGGTCGACCAGTAGAGTGCCGCTTCGTGGAACAGTTCGGGCTGCATTCGGTCGCTGTGCAGGAACACCGCCGCCGCAGGCGCGAGTTGTACGCCCGCAAGCAGGGCCGCGAGGCTTCCTACGAGCAGCAGCCGCAGATAAGCTTCGCGCCGCGCACCCGGCGCACGTGCTCCCATCCAAAGCAACGCAATGAAGCCATAGTAATACCCCGTCTGTCCGTCGCCGTGCAGAAGCACTGTTGCCCACACGACCGCGGGCACCACCGTCCATGCGCGGCCTCCCACGAGGGCTTTCTCCAGCGCAGCGCAGAAGAACGGCAGGACGCAAATCGAGTACAGATAAATGAGGTGCTCGGTGAATGACACGACAAAGCCGGAGAGCGTGAACGATACCCCGGCGACTAAGGCTCCCGCACGCGAAAAGTTCAGCGTGCGGCCAAGGGCAAAGGGGCCAAGGGCCGCCAGCAGGCAGGAAAGCAGCGTCGAGGCGCGATAGGCATCAGGTACGGGGAAAAGGAAATAGAGTATGGTGAAGGGATGGAAGACCCCGGTGACGGTCCCTCCGATGAACGGGCGGCCTAACGCCTCGTACGGGAACCATTGCGGCAGCGCGCCGGCCGCAAGCCGCTCCATCATGTACTGTTTAATCGGGAGGTAGAAGAGAAAGGCGTCTCGCTTAATCAGTACCAAGTCGGGCAGCCAGAGTCTTTGGTAGAAGGCGAGCGTGATGACGCAGAGCATCGCCATCGCGAGTCCTGTCGGCGACCACACTCGGGCAATGATCCTGCGCGCGGCGCTCGGCTTTTCTTCGGGCGTGATGATCCTCATGGCGTGCTCTGGCTCTTGCGTGTCCCCCCGCGTGCGCGCGCGAGTATCGCCAGACAGAGCAGACACCCCGTCAGTGAAGCTCCCGCCCCCGCCCCCAACAGCGGGGTCTCGTACCGGAACGTGACGGTGTGGAGGCCCGCTGGCACGGCGACCGCTCGGACGAGCGCGTTGGCCCGCAGAATGGGCACTGGCGTGCCGTTTTCCAGCGCGGCCGTCCAGCCCTCGTCAAACGCGTCCAACAGGACCAGGACGGCCGGGTGTGGAGTCTCGACGCGCACCCGCACTGTTTCCGGCTCGTACCGCTCGATGGTCGCATGCCCATCTGGAGCGGGTCCCGGCAACGTCTTTTCAGAAGTCTCAATCACATCCACCTCACCGCTGAGGAAATCAGGCCGCGCGAGCAGCGTCGCAGGATCAACTGCTGAAGCTGTGCGCTCCGGTCGCCGCGAGAGATAGGCGCGCGGTTTGGGAGGAATAGGGTTACGGAACAGCGCGAGGTCATAATCGGGAACGACGGCCACCAGCGAATTGGCAAACTGCGGCGATCGGAGGTAACTTCTTTGACCAATATAATAGGTCACATTGAAGCGTCCGGCGACCTCCGCCCCAATCTTCTTCGGCAACATTGTGTTGAGCGCCGCGCTGTAGCCGGGAAGATGTCCCTCCACCGTCTCGATGTGAAACTGGGCATTGTGCTCCGGATAGAGGGCCTGCCGTCCGACCACCTGATCGGACTGATAGCCCAGGAGGCGATAGATGTGTTTGGGCACGACGTATTTCGAGTCCAAGCTCGAGATCAGACGGAAACGGCCTGGCATCAAGGTTCCTTCACGCGCCCTCAGGGCCTGGGCCAGGGGAGGTTCGAACGACGCAACTTCGGCAGGTGCTGTGGAGTAAACCTCAATGTTGGCATGCGCAAGGTCGAGCGTGATGATTGCCGGAAGTGTAGCAAGGAGAAGCCCTTCGCGTAGCCATCCTTTTGCAGCTCCGGCAATGACTAGCCACATGCCGAGAGAAGCGACTGCGCTGAAGAGGAAGGCGTATGCGGTCGCGTTGGTCACCTCATGGGCCAGCGCTGGTGGTGCTTCGAAGCTGGCAGCCGTCCATGCGCTGATAGCTTCTGAGCGAAACATGAGACCCGCGCACGCGCATAGGATTGCGCCGACAAGCCATGGTGCAGGGTGTCCCTTTCCCGCTCGTAACGCGTCGAGCCCCGCCCCTGCGAGCATGGCCATCGCGAAGGAGAAGATGCCCATGAGTTTCTCGGGGAAGCGGAACGCCGACCACAGCGGCACAAGATGGTAGAAGGCATCATAGAGGCCACCGAACCGTCCGAGCGAAAGAAACAGGGCAAAGCAGCCAAGCAGGGCCAAGACTCGTAGGTCGCGGCGCTGCCAGGCTCCCAGGAACGCCAGTCCCATCACGGGAACTCCCAGGTAGAGGCTATCGGCCCATAGACCCCACTTCGGGCTTCCGAGAAAAACGCGTGCCACGACCACGGGATCAGCCTTTTCGAGGATCGGGGAAGCCAATACGGTGAACAATCGTAACGGATGGGTCGACCACTGCACAGCCTGCTCATGGAATTGGGCAGGCTGTGCGCGGGTGCTGTTCATAAAAACCACCCACGCCGGCGCGAGCTGAATGCCGGCGAGCAGGGCTGCGAGACCGCCGACGAGCATCAACCGGAGTCCCACTTCACGATAGGAACCTTCCGCGCGCGCCGCTGTCCACAGCAGCGCCATAAAACCGTAGTAATAGCCTGTCTGCACGTCACCGTTCAGAAAGACAGTCGCCCAAATGACTGCCGGCGCCACCGCCCATGCACGGCCGTCTCTGAGGGTCTTCTCGATGGCCGCGATGAAGAGCGGGAGCACACACAATGAGTACAGGTAGACGATATTGACGAGGGCTGATACAAGATAGCCTGAGAGTGTGAACGAGATGCTGGCGACTAAGGCTCCCGTACGCGAAAAGTTCAGCGTGCGGCCAAGGGCAAAGGCGCCAAGGGCCGCCAGCAGGCAGGAAAGCAGCGTCGAGGCTCGATAAGCATCAGGCGCCGGGAGGATGAAATAGAGCGCGGTGAAAGGATGGAAGACGCCTGTGGCGGCGGTTCCAATGAAGGGACGCCCCAGCGCTTCATAGGGAAACCACTGCGGCAGCTCGCCGGCCGAAAGTCGCTCGATCATGTGCTGCTTGATCGGGAGCCAAAGCCCATAGGCGTCGCGTTTGATGAGCACCAAGCCCGGCAGCCAGAGGCCGTGGTAGAACGCCAGGACGAT
>CAZMPH010000121.1:0-5997 GCA_964568195.1 uncultured Nitrospirales bacterium
GCGTTCGGTCAGGTCGTGCTCGGTCCGGGTCTGCTTCTTCCCCTTCCCCTCGGACAGCAACGAAAACTCCGCCAGGATCTTGCTGGCCACCGACGGGTGGATGAGCGATTCGCCTTTGGAGATCGACCGAATGGCTGCAATGATCTGGGACGAGTCGGAATCCTTCAGCAGGTAGCCTGTCGCGCCCGCACGGACGAGATCGAAGATGTATTTTTCCTCATCATACATCGTCAAGGCCACGATGCCGATATGGGGGGATTCCCGCTTGATGGCGCGCGTGGCCTCCACGCCGGACATCCGGGGCATGCTGACGTCCATCAGGATGACGTCGGGCGATAACTCCCGGGCCTTCTCCACGGCCTCCTGGCCGTCGCGGGCCTCGCCGACGACTTCAAGGTCATCGCGCGCGCGCAGGATCGCCGCGAGGCCTTCACGGACCACCCGATGATCGTCCGCGATCAGGACTTTGATTTTGTCCACGGCGTTAGGTCTCCCGCCCGGACGGAATAGGGATGTCGACGAGCACCCGGGTCCCCGCCCCTTTCCGGGATTCCACGCGGGCCGTTCCGCCGACAAAGCGCGCCCGTTCCGAGATGCCCTTCAAGCCGAACGACTGCCACTTGGTCGGATCCTGCGAGACGGCTTCGACGTCGAAGCCCGCCCCGTTGTCCTCGATCACGCCTTTGATATGGCCGTCCGCCACCGTCAGCGTGATCACGACACGCTCGGCCCGGGCATGCTTCTGCACGTTGCTGAGCGCCTCCTGGACGATCCGGAAGAGGAAGATCTTGGCTTTCGGCGGCAGCGCCGACTCGTCGCCCGAGCAGGCAAACTCCGTCCGGATGTGCGATTGGGTCTCGTACGACTTGAGAAACGCCTGCAGCGCCGGTACCAGGTCCATCGATTCGAAGTACAGCGGCCGCAGGTTGAAGATCACCTGACGCGATTCCTCGATGGCCCCCTTGAACTGAGCTTTGGCGTCGCTCAGCAGCTCGAAGCACCGCGTCGGGTCCGAAAAGATGAGCTCGCGGCAAAGGTCCAGCTTAAGATTGATGCCGGCCAGGGTCTGCACCAGGCCGTCGTGGATTTCGCAGGCGATGCGGCTGCGCTCTCCCGTCACCGCGGAGCCGGCTTCCTGTTCGTAGAGCCGGGAGAGCTCCTGGAACTTTTTCACTTGCCGCTTGATCTCGGCGTTCGCGCGCACGCGCGCCTCGATCAGCTGCCACATGAACTTGGCGCTCGTGCCCCGGATGACGGCCACCCCGACCCGATCGAGCTCGAGGAGGGCCTCCTCCACCTCCGGGTTCCCGGTCACATCAATGACCAGGTCCACCGCCTCGGACGACACCAGGTCGCGAAAGTTCCGGGACACGGGAATGCCATAGCGCTTGGCCAGGCGCAGGCCCGGCGCCTTGGGATTGACTTCGGCGACGCCGACGATCCGGACCAGCGGGTCCGGCGCCAGAATCGACAGCAGAGCCGATCCTCCTTTGCCCGCTCCGATGATCGCCACGTTCGTCACGGCGGGAACCGCTGCAGTCTGACGGGAAGTGCGCCGCCCTGAGGCGGGGCGGCGGCGGGATGAAGACTTGGTCTTGACGGGCATGGAGCGCGCGCTAACCCGGCCCTTCGCCCTTTTCTCGGAGCAGTCCCTTGACCTCATCCATGAACTGCTCGACGTCCTTGAATTCACGATACACCGACGCGAATCGGACGTACGCCACCTGATCGAGCTGATGGAGCTCGGCCATGACTTCCTCACCCACCACGCGGCACGGCATTTCGGCCTCCCCGCGCTCCTGGATGCGTTTCTCGATCCGATCGGCGACGGTTTCCAGTGTCGCCATGCTGATGGGACGCTTCTCGCAGGCGCGCTTCAGGCCCGCCAGGACCTTGGCCCGATCGAAGGGTTCCCGGCGTCCGTCCTTCTTGATGATCATGGGGAGGATTTCGTCCACCCGCTCGTAGGTGGTAAACCGCCGCTTGCAGTCCAGGCACTCCCGGCGGCGGCGGATGGCCTCGCCTTCCTTGGCCATGCGCGAATCCACGACCTTGTCTTCAACGTGGCTGCAGAACGGGCATCGCACGGACGGCTGTGCCTCCGCTTACCGGAAGTCTTCGAAGATAGGAAACTTCCCGCATAAAGTCCGCATGCGGGATCGGACCAGCTTGCGGACGGTCGTGTCGGTCGGATGGGACAGGACCTTGTCGATCGCGTCGGCGATCTCGTCCATCTCCTTCTCGCGCATCCCGCGGGTGGAGACGATCGGGGTGCCGAGCCGGATGCCGCTGGCGACGGCCGGCGGCTGCTTATCGTAAGGGATGGCGTTCTTGTTGACCGTGATACCAGCCTCGTCGAGGGCCGACTCGGCTTCCTTCCCCGTGATCCCTTTCGACGTGACATCCACCAGCATCAGGTGCGTATCCGTTCCCCCCGAGACGATGCGGAATCCCCGCTTCTGCAAGCCGTTCGCCAAGGCTTGCGCGTTCACCAGGACCTGTTTCTGGTATTTCTTGAAGCCCGGCGCCAGCGCCTCTTGGAGGGCCACGGCCTTGGCGGCGATGACATGCATCAGCGGCCCGCCCTGGAGGCCCGGGAAGACCGCCTTGTCTACAGCCTTGGCATGCTCGGCCTTGCACATCACCATGCCGCCGCGCGGTCCGCGCAACGTTTTGTGCGTGGTCGTCGTGACGAAGTCGGCGTAGGGCACGGGGCTCGGATGCAGGCCGGTGGCGATCAGGCCCGCGATATGGGCGATGTCTACCATGAGATAGGCGCCGACCGCTTTGGCTATTTCCTGAAACTTGGGGAAGTCGAGGATGCGAGGATACGCGCTGGCGCCGACCACGATCATGCGCGGGCGGCACTCCTCCGCGATCTTCCGCACCGCGTCGCAATCGATGCGCTCGGTGGTCCGGTCCACGCCGTAAAAAAAAGAGCGATAGAGCATGCCCGAGAAGCTCACGCGACTCCCATGGGTGAGATGGCCCCCATGGGCCAGGTCCATGCCCAAAATCGGGTCGCCCGGCTTGAGGACCGAGAAATAGACGGCCATGTTGGCCTGCGATCCGGAATGCGGCTGGACATTGACATGGTCCGCGCCGAAGATCTGCTTGGCCCGCTCGATCGCCAGCGTCTCCACAACGTCCATGTACTGGCAGCCGCCATAGTAGCGCCGCCCGGCGTACCCTTCGGCGTACTTGTTCGTCATGACGGAGCCCTGGGCGGCCTGCACGGCCGCGCTGGCGAAGTTCTCCGAGGCGATCAATAAGATTTTTTCGCGCTGCCGGCGGCCCTCCCGTCGGATGGCCTCGTACACTTCCGGATCGGTCGTCCGTAACGGGCTGGCCATTGATGCGCTAGCCTTCCTGGGCGGGAACCGCGGCTTCGGCCGGCGCCTCGGCCTTCGCGACCGTGACGTTCACCATCGCCGTCACTTGCGAATGCAGCTTGACGGAGACCGACACTGTGCCCAGTTCCTTGATCGGATGGTCAAGGTGAATTTTGCGTTTATCCACCTCAATCCCCTGGGCGGCCAAGGCATCGGCGATGTCCTTCGTCGTCACGGACCCAAAGAGCTTGTCGTCCTTGCCCACCTGAACCGTAATCGTCACGGCGGTGGCGCTGACTTTCTTCGCATACTCTTCGACCTCGGCTTTTTCCTTCTTGGCCTTCTCGGCGATCACGCGCTTGGCGTGGTCCACCGACTTCAGATTGCGGCCGGTCGCCTCCGCCGCCTTGTTGCGGGGCAGCAGATAATTCCTGGCATAGCCGGGAGCGACCTCAAGAACATCCCCTATGTTTCCCACCCCTTGCACGTCTTCTCGCAGGATCACTTTCATTGCAGAACTCCTTGTGAATGGAAGGAGTGGATACTACAAGAGCTTGGGGGTAAAGTCAATGAAGGCGGCTTGTTCTCACGGCCCTGCTTCGCTAGAATACGGGCATGATTTTCCGCATACTTGGGGTGGTTGCCGCGATCACCTTGTTGCCCCTCCCGGGCGCCACTCAAACGAGCTTCGATCCGCTCCTGCTGAACATCCGCATGAGCCCCAGCGCGCTCCATCCCCCCGTCGACATGATCAAACAGCAGTGGAAACTGGACGGGTACCGCCTGGGACGGCTCGGCTCACAGGCCCCCCGGGCCGCGATCATCGAGGATGACGCCCGCCGGCGGCTGCTGATTCTGTCGGCCGCCGCCGATGGCACGGTCTTGGTGTATCGCCTCGGGGACTTGCCGGTGGACGTCGCCCAACAACTGCCGCGGACGCTGACCTGCAGCCGTGCCCGCCAGTGCCAGAACCAGCGGAACGATCCTGCCGGCGAGCTCGGCTGCCTCGCCCTCTGCCTGCTGGAGCACCTGCGCGAGTGAAGTCCTTCGAGCTCCTCCCTATCCTGATCAGCCTCGTGGCCGACGAAGCGAAGGGCGCCTCAGACCCGGAAGGTTTTCTTTCGAAAGTCCGCCAGCGGCTGGACGACATCCTGCACCATTCGTCAGCCTATCACTTTGGCCCCGCGGATCGCCTGATGCCGTGGGTGGCTCCGGAGACGCCCGTCGCCGACCCGCTGCTCCGCTCGACCATCGTGACCTCCGTGCTGACCACCATCTGGGACACCGACCGGGCGACGCGCCGGACGAAACTGGCGGCCGCGGTCACCGAACTGGTCAAGGCCAATAAACGGGTCCTGCTCATCGCCCCCGACAACCGGACCCTCGCGGAAGCGCTCCTGGCCGCCGCCAAAGGACTGCGCGGCGCCGGCCTCCAGTACCGCAGCTTTCTCTGCTGCTACGACCCTCCGACCATCGCGAGCGAAGGCGGCATCAACCTGCGCGACCTGCTCTTCGACGTGCAGGTGTCGGCCTTCCTGGGGAAGTCCCAGTCCGACAAGGCGGGCCTCCGGCGCAAGCTGGAACGCTACCTGGAGCTTGCGCCTATCCTGCGCTACAAGGCCGAGAAACAGAAAGATCTCGATGAGGTGCGCCACCTCGAATGGCGCCTGCTCACGGCCCTCGGCGACGCTCAAGCCCGGATCAAAAAGCTCCAGGGCCTGCTGACGTCTTACGAGACCCTGCCCGTCTGGCAGCGTCTCAGCATGCAGGTGATGGGCAGCAACGTGGCCACGATGCAAGAGAACTGCGCACTGTACGAGGCGCAGAAGCGGGAGTATATGAACGAGTTGGAGATCGTGCAGGCGCGCATCAACGAGCTGAAGCCGGAAGCCTACGTCGACCCGGAAATGCGCCCCGAATACGAGGAGCTCAAGGACGAGATCGAACGCCTGGGCGGAGCCGTCAAGGTGCGGGAGGTCCTGGCCATGGAAGAGGACGTGAACCGCCTGCCCTTCCTTCAGGCCAAGCGCGTGCTGGCCGCGACCGCGGCCCGCGTGATCGGCGACGCCATTTTCCGCCCCATCCGGTACGACGCGCTGGTCATTGACGAGGGGCCCCGCATCCCCCTGCCCCTGCTGCTTGCCTGCGCCTGCCTCGCGCGCGAGCGGATCGTACTGGCAGGCGATCCGCACGACATACCCCCTCCGCACCCAACCGAGTCCGGCGTCTCACTCGGCTGGCCGACGGAACTGGCCGGACCATCGGTATCACCGGCTCGACCGACGCCCGCATAGTCGCGATTCGCGAACCCACCTTTACTGCGGACAGGGATAGGGGAACGAGGCCTCCGGCGGTGCCGGCATCACCAGATGGACGGTGCAGGGCGCGCGCTCCTCCGTGAGCTGGCGGTTGGAGGAATAGACGATCTCTTCCGTCGCAAAGGCCGGCCCGTACCGGACCCGGATCTTGTCCACGCCGATGTCGCTGGGCGCGCGCGTCCTGCGGAGAAAGACTTGTTCGCGCGCGTTCCGATCCGGCTCCTCTGCGAGCTTCCCGCTCCACGGAATAAAGACGAGCGTCGCCCGCGACAGCGCCGGCCAGAGCGATCGCCGGACGGCGGCATCCTGGGTGGTCAGATACCGCGCCGCCTCTTCCTGAAGTCTCC
>CAZMPH010000122.1:0-5981 GCA_964568195.1 uncultured Nitrospirales bacterium
GCCGGCTGGTTCGTCCCGAATTGTTCTTCTGGCGGACACATGCCGGCGCGGAGGTGGACCTGCTGATTCTTGATGGGCGGCGCATCCTGCCCATCGAGATAAAGGTCGGCGCGGCGGTAGACCGCTATGCCGTCGCTGGGCTGCGACAATGCATGAAGGACCTGGGCCTGCGCCATGGCTGGGTCGTCTCGACGGCGCACGAGAGGCGCCGCCTGTCGCCCGGCATCGAGATCATCCCCTGGGCCGATGTGGCCTCCGGCCAGATCAAGCTGTTCTGATTTCATTTCACAAGCCTCACCCTCAGGCCGTGGTTCCTTCTTTCGGATTCCTGTGCTGATCAGCGCGCGTCGCGCACCAGTCTGAACCCCAGATGATTCGTGCCGGTGTCGGGTTCGCCCTTGCCGCGCCCGCCCGCGATGTAGCGCGCGCAGTACTGATCGGTGCAGAGATACGAACCGCCCTTGTGCACTTTCTTCTTCACCCCCGGTTCGCTCGGATCGAAACTATCCGCCGGTCCTTGCGGATTGCGCGTGAGCGGCCCCTGCGCAACCAGGGCTTGGTAATAGTCGTGGCGATACCAATCGCTCGTCCATTCCCAGACGTTGCCGGCCATATCGTGCAGCCCGTAGCCGTTGGGCGGGAACGTCGCGACCGGCGCCGCGCGGTCGTAGCCGTCTTCCGTCGTATTCTTGTCCGGGAAATGCCCTTGAAAGGTATTCGCCATGAATTTTCCGCCGGGCTTGAGCTCATCGCCCCAGGCGTACGCCTTTCGATCGAGCCCGCCGCGCTGGGCAAACTCAAACTCGGCTTCCGTCGGCAGGCGCTTCCCCGCCCATTTCGCATAGGCCATCGCGTCCTCGTACGCGATGTGGACGACCGGATGCCGCTCGCGTCCCTTGATGGCGCTCTGCGGGCCTTCGGGATGGCGCCAATTGGCCCCTTTCACGTAGCCCCACCAGCGGAAGTGACTGTCGAGCGGCACCGGGGTTGAAGGAGGCGAGAAGACAACGGAGCCGGCGACGAGATTCTCAGGCGGCGCGCCGGGAAAATCCTCCGCGCGCGGCGTGCGCTCGGCGATCGTGAGATAGCCGGTGGCTTTCGTAAATTTCTCGAACTGCTCGTTGGTCAGTTCGGTCTTGTCCATCCAAAACCCATCCACAGAGACGCGGTGCCAGGGTTTGGCGTCGGGAAAGTCATCGGCGCCCATCCAGAACTCGCCGCCGGGAATCCAGACCATGCCCTCCGGCGCCGGACCGGGAGGCACCTTCGCCTCGCCGCTGTGCAGGCCGGCTCTCAGCCGCGCGGCGGAGATGCCGTCCTCGCAATGCGAGCCCGGCCTGTCGGCCATCGGATTCTGCGATGCGTGGCGCGAACCGGCCGAGACGTAATACCACCAGGCCGCGCCCGCGCACACCAGCGCGGCCGCGCCCCAGAGGATTTGTGTGCGGGTGATTTTCATTGCTGTGTTCTTTCGACCTCCCCTGGCCCCCTACCTCCCCCTCGTCCCCTCCTTAGCAAGGAGGGGGAACGGGGGCGGTGAGTTCGCGGGAGGTAGTCATTTCACTTTCTCGATGTCCGGATGCGGCTGCGCTGTTCGTCAGAGGGATTGCCCTCGGACACCCAGTCGACAAACAGCGTATACGCCACTGCGAGCACCACCGGTCCGATGAAGAGCCCGATGACGCCGAGGGCGATAAGCCCGCCAATCACACCCGCGAAGATCAGCAGCAGCGGGAGGTCGGCGCCCCGCTTAATGAGCATCGGGCGCAGGAAATTGTCGAACGTGGCACAGAAGATCGCCCACACGAGGAAACCGGTACCCCACATCACACCGCTCTTTGAGTAGACCCAGATCACTGCCGGGATCAGCACAAGCGCGGGGCCTATCTGCGCGACGCACAGCATGAAGATCACGGCGGTCAGAATCGTCGCGAAAGGCACGCCGGCGATCGCGAGCCCAATGCCGGCCGCAGTGGACTGAAGAATGGCGGTGACGACGACACCCAGCGCGACGCCTCGAATCGCCTGTCCAGCGAGATGCACCGCGTTCTCCCCTCGCGGCCCAGCGAGCCGCCGGGCGAAACGGCCTGCGCCGCGGGCTGCTGCCTCGCCGTTCGCATACAGAATCGCAGCAATGATCACCGTGAGCAGGAAGTTGACGAGCAGCAGCCCGACACTACCCACATGGGCTACGAACCAGAGGATGAGCCGCTGGGCATAGGGCGAGATGCGCGCAGAGATCTCCTCAGGACTGGCGGCCGCGAGTTGGCGCCAACGCGCCGCAAGCTTCGAGCCGACCACCGGGAACGCCTCCACCCAGGCGGGGGGCTGCGGCACGCTAATGGTCGCCAGCGATTTCGACCAGTCCGAGATCTGTTTGGCGTTCTCCACAATGGCCGTGATGCCGAAGTAGAGCGGCACCACCAGAATCAGCAGCAACGCAATCGTCATCGCCGCAACGGCGAGGGAGCGCCTGCCGCCGAGCCACGCCTGCGCCTGCAACAGGAGCGGCCATGTGGCGACGACGATCATGGTCGCCCAGGCAAGCGCGACCAGGAATGGACTCATGATCCAGAAGCTCGCGGCGATCAGTACGCCGAGGGCGAGCAGCTGGAAGGTGGTACGGGCAAGGTCTAGCGACCGGCCGGCTTGCATTTTTCTCTCACCTCCAGTTTCCGCTCGCCACGTTCACCGGCATGGTCCGAAGGCACGCGAGGCACCACACCGCCAGCGCCGCGTGAAGCAGAACTGTCGGCCAGATGCCGACGCCGGACAGTTGCAAGCCGATGCCGGCATACGCGAGCACCGCGACGGCCGCGGTGTTATACAGCAACATGGCCGCGATCAACCCTGTTGCTGCGCGGCTCTGTCCGTCATCGCGCGTGAGCCAGCAGGTGAGTCCCAGCGCCAGCAGCGCCGCCCCGCCTATACGAGCCACCACCAACCCGCCGGGCGTGTCGAGCGATCCACCGAGCAGGAGCGTCACCGTCAGCGATGGCCACCCCACCAGCGCCAGGCCGGTCCCTGCCTCAATCACCGCGGTCACGATGAACAGAGGTTTGGCTTTCATCATTGACAGGCACCCTCCTTCACGAATACATTGTAGTCAGACTCCAGCAGCCGAGGAGGAAACCCATCATGCCGGCAGCAGCTAAGACGACCCGTAAACCCACTTCCACGCCCGTCCCCGTGCGGTTCGGGGCGGGGGAAACCGCCCTGCTCAGGCTTCTCCAGGCACGCGCTTCGACCCAGAGCCGCTCGGTGTCGGGGCAGCTCAAGCACTACGCGCGGCTCGCGATGATCGCCGAAGACAACCCCGACCTGCCCTTGTCGATGATCCAGGGCATCCTCGAGGCCCAGGCCGAGCTTAAGGCCGGGCTGGGCCAGCCCTACCAGTGGGGCGTGATTGGCCCGGCCAAGTAGGCCTGAGCGCCAAATCCTCCAGGCACCGCGGTTCGCCAAGGCCAAGCGACGCCTCCCGGAGCAGGCCCAGCTTGCTGTGGACGAGGCCGTCCGGGGCATCCTCGCCGACCCTCTTTCAGGTGAGCCCAAGGTCGGCGCCCTCAAGGATGTCCGCGTCGTCAAGTTCAAGGTCGCCACACAGCAACTCCTCCTCGCCTACCAGTTCGACCCCAAGCGGAACCTGCTGGAGATCCTCGACGTGGGGCCGCATGAGAACTTCTACCGGGAGCTGCAGAAGTACCTGGATGCGCGCTGAGCTGATGATCTTCCAATCGTCCTTCATGCTCACGCCGGTTCAACTGGCGGCAGGGCCGCACCCGCGCACACCAGCGCGGCCGCGCCCACCCACACCCAGGCCTTGCGCGTGGACGGAGGTGTGCGTGTGGGTTTCATGGTGGTGTCCTTTGTGTGCGCGCCGCACAGGCAAAACGCAAAAAGTAGGCACTGAGCGATTTCTCTGTTGTCGCAAATTGGTTCTCGCCATAGAAAAAATCCACCAATATCTCTCTCGTTCGGGCGATTTCCCTCAATCGATGTCTGTGTGCGGGGCACGCCAACGTCAGATCCAATAATTCCAACGCGCGCTCAAACGCTCTCATGCAATAATCGGGATTGTTTTTCTTCTTCCATTTCAGGGCCCGCTCGACTTCACTGCCGATATTGCCCAATTGCTCAACCAAAGACAACTCATTCCAGCGGCCCGAAGCAAGCTCCCGGTGCTGAACCGTCATCGCTCAATCCTTTTGCCGACGATTTGAATGATTTTCCCACGGATCGCTTCGCTTTCCACTCCTCGACTCCTGTTGTCTTGCGAAGGGCGGACGTTGATCATCGAATCAAACTCGATAAATTCATCGCCGGGCGCCTCCGGATAGAGGTTGATTCCCCAAAGGTGTTTCTGTTGTGACCCGTCCTCCAATAAGCGCGCTTCCAAATCAGCATGCAGCTCGGCGTCAACCGCCATCAGCTCTCGGTCAATATCAACAACGGCTTTCACAATATCGCCAAACATATCGGCGGCCATCTTCTTAAGATCATTGAGAGAGAGTGTGGTCGTGATGATGTGCATGATCTATTTGCGTCGATCTCCCCTGCCGCCCCTGCTACCTCCCCCTCTCCCCCTCCTTACCAAGGAGGGGGTTGGGGGAGGTACGTTCATTTCCCCCGGACCCACGTCTGCGTTCTGAAGAAGAATGCGAGATAGCCGCGAACCTTCAGCTTCGCACCCTCGAGCCAGACTTCTCCCTTATAGATCTTCCCGTCATCAGGGTCCAGGAGCGTCCCGTCCTTGTAACGATCTCCTTTCAGGCTGAGGTCCTTGATAATGACCAGTCCAACGACAGGTTGGTCTTTGTCGGCGCCCGTGCACGGGGTGCAGATCTTCGGCTTGCCCTTTGCATCGTTTGGTTCGGGCAAACCCGTGATCTTGCCGAAGAGCTTGCCGCCCTGCTCATACAGTTCCACGTCCGACGTGACCTTGCCGGTCTTTTCGTCAATCGTGCTCCATTTGCCTACCAGCGACTCGGCAGCCAGAACAGGGGCTGCGCAAAAGAAAGCCGCCAGAATCACAAGAGAAGAAATCCGCTTCATCATGTTTGCCTCCATTTTCATCATGTTTGTCTCCTTACAGAACCCCTTCACGCCGCCTTTGCCACGCGAATCCGTTTTTCCTTGGACGCCTTGACGAGGGCGTCGTAGTCGCGGTCGGTCTGCTCGGCATAGGCGGCGGCGAAACGGGCGACGGCCTCGTCCATGCCGTCGCTCTTGCCGAGGTAGCCGGCAATGGCGGCAGGGTCGCCCGACTTGGCATGTGCCAGGGCGAGGGCCCACGCGCAGAGTTTACAGTAATCGGGAAGGTCCTTCAGGCGCACGGTGTTCGGGTCGAGCTCTGCGCCACCCTTCATGTCCCGGAGCTGGCGTATATAAAAATGGATCGGCCCCGTTTTGCCCCAGCCCAGGAAAATGTCCGGAGCCCCCTGGATGATCCGCTGTCCCACCACGACGCGCTTGCCCTCGTACTCCCATGGGGGGGTCTTCGAGTAAGGCGCCAGGACCGAGGGTTGGGCTTCCTTGTACTGGAGGAACAGGGGGTCGTCGGGTCCGTTGCCGGTCATCAGGATGACCCAGCAGCGGGTGCCGACGCTTCCCACGCCCACGACCTTCCGGGCCACATCCACGATCCGGTACCGGGCAAAGAGGGACCTGCGGTCATCGGGAAGCGAGGCGAAGTAGACGTCCAGAGTTTCCGCGATCGCCTCCGCGATGGGGCGCCCGTCCGACGCGTGCGTCTCCTGGACGATGAGGGGCCTGTCCTCGACGATGCGGTGCCGGTTGTCCACGAGCTCCGCCATCTTCTCGAGCACCTGCATGTGGCCCCTCGTTTTCGCCTTGGCCATGACCGTCTCGGCCTTCACTCGCGTCTCCGGAGATAGCGCGGCCAGGATGCCCTGCTCGTCGATGCGCGAGTAATGGACGCCCAGGTGGCTCATCCGGGCGTATTCGCGCATCCGCTTGCGGTA
>CAZMPH010000123.1:0-5959 GCA_964568195.1 uncultured Nitrospirales bacterium
CGGCCCGCGTGCCGGTGCTCATGAAGGCCAAGGTCGTGATCGGCTCCGTTACCGCGACACTGACCGGCGCCGAGGGCGTCACGCTCACGGCGAAGCCGTGACTAAAGGGAAGGGATTGGCTATAATCGCTCCGGGTTTCTTTTCTTGAGGAGTCGTTACTAATGGCCCGCATCGGCACCACGCTCACCCGCTTCATCATCGAGACCCAGGCCGGGTATCCGGCGGCCACGGGGGAATTTTCCGCCCTGCTCGCCCAGATCGGCCTGGCCGGGAAGATGGTCGCCAACGACCTGCGCCGGGCGGGCCTGATCAACATCCTGGGAATGACCGGGGAGACCAACGTCCAGGGCGAAGCCATCAAGAAGCTCGACGCGATCGCCAACGAGACGTTCATCAAGGTCTTTCAGTACAGCGGGCTCGTGTGCGCCCTGGCCTCGGAGGAGATGGAAAAGCCGGTCAAGCTTCCCGAGAACTGGCCGCTCGGCAAGTACATGCTGCTGTTCGATCCGCTGGACGGGTCGTCCAACACCGACGTGAACATGCCGCTGGGGACGATCTTCTCCGTCCTCCGGTACGAGGGCAAGGGCGGGTTGCCGTCCGACGCGGAGCTCGTCCGCAAGGGAACGGAGCAGGTGGCCGCGGGCTATCTGATGTACGGGTCCAGCACGATGCTGGTCTTCACCTCCGGCAAGGGCGTGAACGGGTTCACGCTCGATCCCGGCATCGGGGAATATCTTCTCACGCACGAGAACATCCGGATGCCGGCGAGGGGCAAGGTGTACGCCGCCAACGAAGGCAACTATTACAAGTGGCCGGCCGGCACGCAGCGCTACATTGATT
Source organism: uncultured Nitrospirales bacterium (assembly GCA_964568195.1). Lineage (GTDB taxonomy): Bacteria > Nitrospirota > Nitrospiria > Nitrospirales > NS-4 > SCTG01. The sequence goes on from CAZMPH010000123.1 coordinate 841, forward strand.
ATCTCAAGCAGTCCGACAAAGCGACGGGACGGCCGTACTCGTCGCGATACTCCGGCTGCCTGGCGGCCGACGTGCACCGCATCCTGCTTGGCGGGGGGATCTATCTCTATCCCGGCGAGACGGACAAGCCCGAGGGGAAGCTGCGCCTGCTGTACGAAGCGAATCCGCTGGCGATGGTCGTGGAGCAGGCGGGCGGCAAGGCCGGCACCGGGACGATGCGGATCCTCGACGTCGAGCCCAAGGCCCTGCACCAGCGCGTGCCGCTGCTGATCGGCAGCGCGGAAGATGTCGGCCTGGCTGAGGCATTCATTCAGGGGAAACGATGAAAACCCGTTAAACGTTAAACGTTAATCGTAATTGCATCTTGAGTTCCGTTTCACGAATAACGAATAACGTATAACGATTAACGATCAGCTAACGAATAACGACGGAGGTCATGATGACTAACCGTGTGCGCGAAATTCTGAGCTGGTACGGCACCGATAACGCCGGCGTCAAGACGAACCTGGCCCGCATCCTGAACCACGGCACGCTCAAGGGCACGGGCAAATGCCTGATCCTGCCGGTGGACCAGGGCTTCGAGCACGGCCCCGCGCGGAGCTTCGCGGTCAACCCGCCTGGCTACGATCCGCGCTATCACTTCGAGCTGGCCATCGAGGCCGGCTGCAACGCCTACGCGGCCCCGCTCGGGGCCCTGGAAGCCGCCGCGGCCGACTTTGCGGGCGACATCCCGCTGATCCTCAAGCTCAACAACCACGACGTCCTGAACGACGACAAGGATCCTATCTCGGCCGTGACGGGAAGTGTGCGAGACGCGCTCCGGCTCGGCTGCGCGGCGGTGGGCTACACCATTTACCCCGGGTCATCGCACTGCAAGGTCATGTACGAGCAGTTGCGCGCGATCGCGGAAGAAGCGAAGGACGCCAGCCTGGCCGTGGTCGTCTGGTCATACCCGCGCGGCAGCCAGATCAGCAAGGACGGCGAGACGGCGATCGATGTCGTCGCCTACGCGGCCCAGATCGCGGCCCAACTGGGCGCCCATATCATCAAGGTCAAGTTGCCGACCGAGCATCTGGAGCAGGCGGCGGCCAAGAAGGTCTATGAGGCCCAGCAGGTGCCGATCAAGACGCTCGCCGAGCGGGTGCGGCATGTCGTGCAGTCCTCCTTCAACGGCCGCCGGATCGTGATCTTCTCCGGCGGGGCCACCAAGGAGGACGACAAGGCCATCTTCGAGGAGGTCCGCGCCATCCGCGACGGCGGCGGGTTCGGGTCCATCATGGGACGCAACTCCTTCCAGCGCAAAAAAGCCGACGCGCTCCAGTTCCTGAAGACCATCAGCGGAATCTATGCGGGCACCATCCCGTAAGACGATCGCACTGGGCCTGCTTCTGATCGGGGTGGGCGTGATCCTCGGGTTGGTCGTCGCGTCCGACCTCGGCTGGCTGCCGTTCGGGCACGCCGTGCCCGACGCGCCGAGCGCGCTGAAGCCGGCGGCTGTGGCACCGTCGGCGGCCGGCTCCGACCGGAATTTCGTCGAGGTGGCCAAGGCGGTGACGCCGGCTGTCGTGAACATCTCCACGAGCCGGGTCAGCCGGCTGCCCGAAGGCCACAGCGGCGGCGCGCCGTTCGACGATCCCTTCTTCCGGCGGTTCTTCGGGGACGAGCTGTTCCGCCGGTTCGAGGCGCCGAAGGACCGCCGCGAGCGCAGCCTGGGCTCCGGCGTGATCGCGGATGCCGGCGGCTACATCATCACAAACAACCACGTCGTGTCCAAGGCGGACGAGATCCGCATCCTCTTCTCGGACAAGCGGAGCTTCACCGCCAAGGTGGTGGGCACCGATCCCAAGACCGACATCGCGGTCATCAAGGTGGACGCCAAGGATCTGCCGACCATTCCCTGGGCCGATTCCGACAAGCTCCAGGTGGGCGAGTACGTGCTGGCCATCGGCAACCCGTTCGGCCTCAACCAGACGGTGACGATGGGGATCGTCAGCGCGGTGGGGCGCGCCAACGTCGGCATCGCCGAGTACGAGGACTTCATCCAGACCGACGCGGCGATCAATCCGGGCAACTCCGGCGGGGCGCTGGTCAATGCGCGGGGCGAGCTCGTCGGCATCAACACGGCCATCTTCAGCCAGAGCGGCGGCTACATGGGGATCGGGTTCGCCGTGCCCAGCAACATGGTTCGGTCCGTGATGGAGCAGCTGATCAAAGGAGGCAAGGTCGTCCGTGGCTACCTCGGCGTGTCCATCCAGGAACTGACGCAGGACCTGGCCAGGCAGTTCGGCGTGGCCGACACCAAGGGCGTGCTGATCAGCGACGTGCTGGCCGACAGCCCGGCCAAGCGCGCCAAGCTGGAGCGCGGCGACGTCATCGTCGAATTCGACGGACGCGCGGTGGAGAACCCGACGCAGTTCAGGAATCTCGTGGCGCAAACGCCGATCGGCAAGAAGGTGCACGTCAAGCTCCTCCGGGGCGGCCAGGAGCGCGACCTCGAAGTGACGATCGCCGAGCAGCCCAAGACCATGGCGCAGCCGGAGAGTCAGGGAGACGGCGACGGGGAGACCCGCTCGGCCGGCGCGTTCGCGGGCATGGACGTGCGCGAGCTCACGCCCGAGCTGGCGCGGCGATTCAATCTCTCGCGAGAGGGCAAGGGCGTCGTCGTGACGCGCATCGCCGACGGCAGCCCGGCCGGCGAGGCGGGCCTGCAGGCCGGGGATCTCATCACCGAGATCAACCGCAAGCCCATCGCCAACCTGCGCGACTTCCAAAACGTGACGGGCAGCCTGGCGTCCAAAGAGCCCGCGCTCGTGCTGGTCGTCCGCAACGGCCGCAATTTCTATCTCACGATCAAGCCCTAACTTGTAGGGGCGCTGCTTGCTGCGCCCTTACGTGCCTCTACCGTTCTTGATGTTCTGATTCGGGCGGTCCTGTGCTATCATGAGCAAATTGCGAAAGGGGGTGGCAGTATGGTGCTCCGTGCGACGGTAGTCGTTCTTTGCATCGTGCTCGGTCTGGCCCTGTTTTCGGACGGCTCCGGCCAGGAGAGCTGGCTGTTGGCCGGCGGGGTCGGCCTGCTGGTGGCAAGCATTGCGCTGGGGGTGGAATACGTGCTGCGGGAGGCCAAGCCCGGCGTGCTGCTCGGAGGCGCGGCGGGCCTGACCGCCGGGCTGCTGCTGGCGGGCATCGCCGCGTGGGCCGTGGCGGCCACGATTCCGGCCTTTGAATCCGTCCCTGTTCTCGGCTTCCTGTTCCTGGCGACCTTTCCATATCTCGGCCTCATCTTCGGCATCAAGATTTTTACCGCCGCCGGAATCCTTAGCCAAATGGAAACCGCCGCCGCCGACGGGCACGCCTCGGTCAGCAACAAGATTCTCGACACCAGCGTGATCATCGACGGGCGGGTCGCCGATCTGTGCGAGACCGGGTTTCTGGAGGGGACGTTCGTCCTGCCGCAGTTCATCCTGAACGAACTGCAGCACATCGCCGACTCGTCCGATCAGCTCAAGCGGGGGCGCGGCCGGCGGGGGCTGGACGTCCTGGCCAAGATCCAGAAGATGGTGGACATCGAGGTGAACATCATAGAGGAGGATTTCCCGCACATCAAGGAAGTCGACTCCAAGATCGTGATGCTGGCCAAGAAGATGAACGCCAAGGTGATCACCAACGATCTGAACCTCAGCAAGGTGGCCGAGCTGCAGGGCGTCCGGGTGCTCAACATCAATGAGCTCTGCAACGCCCTGAAGCCGGTCGTGCTGCCGGGCGAGCAGCTCCGGGTCTTCGTGCTCAAGGAAGGGAAGGAAGCCGGGCAGGGCGTGGCCTATCTGGACGACGGGACCATGATCGTCGTGGACAACGCGAAACGGTTCATCGGGTCGAACGTCACCGTCGTGGTCACCAGCGTCCTGCAGACGCAGGCCGGCCGCATGATCTTCGCCCGCCTGAAGGAAGAGACGGAAGGCCAGGAAATCCCCGTGGCCCGGAACTGAGCTCCGACAGACTGTCACGCGTGTCAAAGACCGGTCGAATTGTGGCCGTGGTGCCGGCGGGCGGCACCGGCAAGCGGATGGGCGCCGGCGCCCCGAAGCAGTTCCTGATGCTGGGCGGGGTGCCCCTGATGCTGCATTCCCTGCGGGTGCTCGAGCGGGCGCCCAGCGTGACGGAAGTCGTGCTGGTGGTGCCGAATGAGGAGCGGGCCCGCGCGCTGGCCGAGGTGGTGGAGCGGTACGGCCTCAAAAAAGTGCTCAAGGTCGTGCCGGGCGGCGCGACGCGCCAGGAGTCGGTGCACCACGGTCTGAACGAAGTGGACGAGGACGTCGAGATCGTGGTCGTGCACGATGCGGTCAGGCCTTTCGTCACCGAGGATCTCATCGAGAGCTCGATCGAAGCCGCGCGCAAGCACGGCGGAGCGATCGTGGCTGTGCCGATGAAGGACACGCCGAAGCAGGTCGGCGCGGATCGGCTGATCCAGCGGACGCTGGACCGCACCGAGCTCTGGCTGGCGCAGACCCCGCAGACGTTCCGGCGCGCGTTGATCGTGGAGGCCTACCGGAAGGCCGAGGTTGCGCACGTGCACGGGACCGATGACGCCGCCTTGGTCGAGCGCCTGGGGCACAAGGTCGCCATCGTCGAGGGCAGTTGGGAGAACATCAAGATCACGACGCCGGAGGACATGGTTCTGGCGGAAGCCATTCTGGCCGCGAGATCGAAAGACGTTAAACGTTAAACGTTATACGTTAATCGTCAGATGCGTCAGACCTTGATGATTTCCCGATTAACGTTTAACGAATAACGTATAACGAATAACGACGAGGCCATGCGAGTAGGTATAGGCTACGACATCCACCCTCTGGTTCCCGGGCGTAAGCTGATCCTGGGCGGGATTGAGGTTCCGCACGCCAAGGGGCTGGACGGGCATTCGGACGCCGACGTGCTCACCCATGCGGTCTGCGACGCGCTGCTGGGCGCGATGGGAGAAGGCGACCTGGGGACGCATTTCCCCGCGTCGGACCCACGATACAAGGACATCGCGAGTCTCAAGCTCCTCGATGCCGTCGCGTCCATGATGGCCCGCAAGCGCTTCCGGCTGGTGAACGTGGACGCGGTGATCAATGCGCAG
>CAZMPH010000124.1:0-5937 GCA_964568195.1 uncultured Nitrospirales bacterium
CCGGCGCGAGTGCGCCATACGCCGGAGGAAGACGCCGAAGGAGCGAAGCGGGAAGACATCGCCATCATTCCACTGGCCATTCCCCTGCTGAGCGGGCCCGGCACGATTTCCAGCGTGATCGCCCTCACCGGCCAGGCGGCGAAATCTCCCTCCGTCTTCCCGATGTTCGGCATCCTGTTGCTGGCCATCGCCCTTAATGCTTTGATCGCCTTCATTGCCTTTCGCAGCGCGACCCCGATCACCCGCCTGTTGAAGGAAACCGGTATGCGTGTCTTCACCCGCGTCATGGGGCTCATCCTGGCGGCCATCGCCGTCCAGTTCGTCCTCACCGGCATCAAGGAAGCCTTCCACCTGTCTGCTTGATAGCCGATCAAGAAGCCGCTAGGATACGCGCCAATGTCCTCGATCGGCCCCCCCACCGGCATGCGTGACTGGCTGCCTCAGGATGCGCTGCTCCGCCAGCACCTGATGGAAACCATCAGCAAGGTGTACCGGCTCTACGGCTACCTCCCGATCGACACCCCCGCCATGGAAGACCTCTCCGTCCTGCTCGGCAAGGGCGGGGGAGAAAACGAGAAGCTCCTGTTCAAGGTCCTGAAGCGTGGGGAGAAGCTGGCCCAGGCGAAAGATGGCGAGTTGGCAGACTACGGTCTTCGCTACGATCTCACCGTGCCGCTCGCCCGCTTCGTCGCAACGCACCAGGGGAAACTGCCCAAGGTCTTCCGCCGCTACCACATCGCACCGGTCTGGCGGGCGGATCGCCCGCAGAAAGGACGGTTCCGCGAGTTCTATCAGTGCGACATCGATGTGGTCGGCGGGGCATCCTCCGCCTATGAAGTCGAAATCATCACGGCCACGGAGCGGGTGCTCAAAGAGCTCAATCTCGGGCAATACTGGTTCCGCATAAACGATAAACGTCTCTTAAAGGACCTCCTTCTGGGATTTGACGTTCCCGATGAGAAAATCTATCCCGTTTGCACGCTGCTTGATAAGTTCGACAAAATTTCTCCGATAGAATTCGATTTAGAGCTGAACAACATACTTGGAAAAGGTTCTGCTGTTTGGCACAAAGTCAGAGAATTGGCGGTTCGATCAACCTGGAGCGGGGTAGATCACAATATCCTGCTCAGCGAGACCACCGGCTACTATGAAGATCAGTTTAAAAAAATCACCAACCGGTCGATCCTTTCAAGGATAGACAACGTACGCGCGAGCTTGGACCGGATCATTAATACTCTCCGTGAGATTAATCCGGAGTCCCGAGTTATTTTCCATCCACTCGTTGTGAGGGGCCTGGATTACTATACCGGTACCGTGTATGAAGCAGTAATGCACGGAGATATGAAGGCTTCCATCCTCGGTGGCGGACGATATGACGACCTGATTGGGCAGCTGGCGGAGAAGAAGATTCCGGCTGTCGGCTGTTCAATAGGCTTCGAACGGATCCTCGCCATCCTGCAAGAACGAGATCAGGAACGTGGTGCCAGCCTGGTGTTCACCAAATTGTCCAGGGTGCTATTTGTCAGGGACCGCATGATTGAAGTTGAACTCCTCCAACAGGCAGAGCGCCTACGCGAGTGGCTCCGTGGTGAAGGAATGAGTGACAGAATTTATGTGGAGCCTTACCTAGACGAGGACGATGTCGGGAAGCAGTACAAGTACGCCGAAAGTGAGAAGATGACTTGGGCCATCAAGCGCTTCGATGCCGCCTCAGCGACGGTGACCGCCCGCTATCTCCCCGAACGACGGGATCTCACCGTGTCCCTGGCGGAGTTTAAGACCCGCCTTGCCAGCAAGAGACCAGAGTAACAACATACGTAGTTTTTCTCGGCCGCGATTTCCGCGTCACGCCTGTTTTTTTCGTTGACTCGTAACAGGCGTTTGTGGTACATTTCTTCTTGTGGTTCATGTCGTAGAATCCCTTTGTATCCTGCTTAGTTACGAGTCTCTCCATCCTGTGAATTCAAGATGAAGAAAAGGGCCCTAGGCATTCTCCTATCCACAGGTCCTGAAAACCCTAATCTCTCGACTGCAATCGGTCTCTCTGATGCGGCCCTCAGAGGCGGGGTTGACGTCTATCTCTACCTCATTGATGAAGGTGTTCTGACCGTGGATGATCCGCGCTTTCAGCCGTTGCGGGACTCAGGCCTGAAGTTGTTCGCCTGCGCCTATGGTGCCCAACAGCGTGGCGTGCCGAGGAAAGAAGAGAAAGCCACTTATTGCGGCCTCGTGGTCCTTTCCAACATCGTTTCTTCTTGTGATCGCTTCGTTGCGTTGAATTGAGTGGGTTGGTGGATCATCCGTCGCCGAAGGTCCTTGTTTTGATCCAAGTTGATCCAATGAAAAGTCATCGTGCTGTAGAATCTCTGCGTATCGCTCTGGGGTTAGGTTCTTACAATGAGGGTAAGGATCTTAGTATCGTCTTGGATGGTCGTTCTCCTTACCTCTTGGCTGAAGATACGAGTGATGTCATTGATGCGGAAATCCTTGAAAAGCACCTCCCTGTGTTCCTGGAGTGGGGGACTCCCTTTGCAATCACACCAAATGCCGAAGTCCCTCCCCGATATATTCAGGGCGCTGTGACTAAGCCTATTACACAGGCAGAGACTGCTGCTGCCTTGGAGTCCGCAGACCGTGTCCTCATCTTCTCATAGGTTCAACGGATGACGCTGCATCTACTCAAAGCCCCGGTCAGTCCGGTGGCACTGCAAATGCTGTCTGCGCAGGCCTCTACTCAGGCATCACCGCCTGTGGTTGTTCTTCTGCCTCATGCTGGTAAACCGCCGGTCCTGCCGAAGTGCACGCTCTATCGCATAGCGGAGAACAACCTTTCACAAAGCAACGACATTATTTCCTATGACCGTCTGGTTACCATGCTGTTTACGGCGGATCGCGTAATTACGTGGTGATGATCGGTGTTCTTCTCTTTCGAATTGTATAGTAAGGAAATGGAGTAGGAGAGGGAGGAGGGAGTAGTGGTTGTGGGTGACGGGCATAAGAGGGAAAAGGAAAAGATATGTAACAACATAGGATGATCGCGTGTCATAGCCGTTATGGTGGAAGCTGTACGGTTTGAGCAGAGGATATCTTGCAGATGACCTGGGAAGAGAGAGGGCAGCGGGTAGGCGTAAAAGAAATGAGAGGCAATTATCCAGCAATACTTATCCACAGGTGTGGACAGACTTGTGGACTTCTTGAAAAATAAGGATTTGCGGTGGACGTAGCGACCCTATGGCAGGCTAGCGCGGGGATACTCAGGGAACGAGTGCCAAGGGACATCTACGACACCTGGTTCCAGGACATATCTATCCAGAATATAAGCGATTATGAGGCAACAATCAGAGTGCCGAATCGATTTTTTCGTGATTGGATACGGGACCATTACCAGGCGATTTTGGAAGATGTGATCGGGCAGGTAGCCGAAAAAAGGGGGTTGAGGGTGGCCTATACCATTTCAGTGCCAGAGGCGCAGGGCAAAGAACCCCTACGGGAGGCTATCGAACGTACGCCTATCGCGGTTTCCACGCGCGGCAAGAGGCCGACGCATCTGAATCCCCGGTACATGTTCTCGACTTTTGTGGCTGCTTCGAACAACCAGTTGGTTCGAGCGGCCTGTCTCAAGGTCGCCGAATCGCCAGCGACTGCGTACAACCCCCTGCTGATCTACGGCGGGGTAGGCCTGGGCAAGACGCATCTGATGCATGCCATCGGCAATTTTGTCTTGGAACATTCCGACCTCCGAATCGCCTACGTCACCTCGGAGCAGTTCACCAACGAAGTCATCAACGGCATCCGCTACGACAAGATGATCGATGTCCGCCGACGCTATCGCAACATCGACATGCTCCTCGTGGACGACATTCAGTTCATCGCCGGCAAGCAGGCAACCCAGGAAGAGTTTTTTCACACCTTCAATAGTCTCTATGAGGCCCGCAAGCAGATCGTGGTGTCGAGCGATCGCTACCCGAAGGAGATGCCCGAAATGGAGGAACGCCTCCGCTCGCGGCTGGAATGGGGACTGGTCGCCGACATCCAGCCGTACCCGCTGGAGGCGCGGATCGCCATCCTTCAGGACAAGGCCGACCGGGAAGGCATCGCGATCCCGAACGACGTCGCGCACTTCGTGGCCAACAACATCAAGGCGAACATCCGGGAGTTGGAAGGCTCGTTGGTCAGGCTGGGCGCCTACTCGCAGCTGACGGGGCAGACCATCACGCTCGAGATGGCGCAGAACGTGCTCAAGGAGCTGATCAATGAGAGAAAGCGCGTGATCACCCTAGACGCCGTGCAGGAGGTCGTGGCCGAGAAATTTCACATCAAGATTTCAGAGATGAAGTCGAAGCGACGGACCAGGGTGCTGGTCCACCCTCGACAGATCGCGATGTTCCTGTGCCGGGAGATCACGCAGCAGTCCTATCCGGAGATCGCGCGGCACTTTGGGGGCAAGGACCATACGACCGTCATGCACGCATGCAAGCAAATCGAGAAGGCCAAGCAGAGCGATCCCGGCCTGCTCGGAACGCTCGAGGAACTGAAGCGCCAGATCACTGGCGCCTAGGTCAGAAGGAGGGAGGCCGATGAAGATCAGGATTGCCAGGGACGAGTTGTTGACCGGGCTGCAACGCGTCCAGGGAATTGTGGAGAAGCGCAATACCATGCCGGTCCTCTCCAACATCCTGCTGGAGACGAAGCAGGATGGGGTCGAACTGGTGGCGACGGACCTCGAGATCGGAGTCCGGGGACATTACAAGGCCGACGTCCAGCAGGCCGGCAGCGTGTCACTCTCCGCTCGCAAGCTCTACGAGCTGTTGAAAGAGGTGGCGGACGGCGAGATCACCCTCACGACGCAGGAGAACAACTGGGTGCAGATCCAGGCCGGCCGCAGCCAGTTCAAGATCGTCGGGATGGCGGCGTCGGAATTCCCCGCGCTCCCTACAATCGAGCGGGAAGGGCGCGTGGCCATTCCCGGCAGCGGGCTCTCGTCCCTGATCCGCAAGACCCTCTTCGCGGTCGGCGACAACGACGCGCGGTACATCCTCAACGGCCTCCTGATCTCGCTGCACTCCTCGGAGAAGAAAGTCACCATGAAGCTGGTCGGCACCGACGGGCACCGGCTGGCGGTCGCCGAAAGCGATCTGACCCAGAGCGCGGGCACGGACCTGCCCAAGGGGATCAAGGCCATCATCCCGCGCAAGGCGGCGCAGGAGATACGGCGCCTGCTGGAGGAAGAGGAGGGCGAGCCGCTGCTGGGCTTCACGAAGAACCTCGTCACCTTCCAGAAGAGCGGGCTGTTCCTGACCTCGCGGGTGATGGAGGGGACGTACCCCAACTACCAGCAGGTCATTCCCAAGGAGAGCGCCAAGAAGGCCTCGATCGAACGGACCGCGCTGGAAGGCGCGCTCCGGCGCGTCGCCGTGCTCTCGAAGGACAAGACCAACGCGGTCAAGGTGATCCTCCAGAACGGCTCGATCACGCTGCACACCAGCAGTCCCGACGTCGGAGAAGCCACCGAGGATCTGCCCGCGCAGTACCGCGGGGAGAGCCTGACGACCGGCTTCAACGCCCGGTACCTTCTCGACGCGCTGGCGGTGATGGACGGCGACTCGGTCAACCTGGAGATCAGCAGCCCCCTGAGCCCCTGCGTGCTGCGCTCGGAGGGAGATCCCGGGTTCCTGTGCGTTGTCATGCCGATGAAGATCTGAGGACGTAACAAGGGGAGGCCTATGGCCACAGACGAGACCAAGACCGCGAACGGGCAGCGCGACTCGTACGACGCCGACCAGATCAAAGTGCTGGAAGGCCTCGACGCCGTCCGGAAGCGCCCCGCCATGTACATCGGGAGTACCGGTCCCGACGGGCTGCATCACCTGGTGTATGAGGTGGTGGACAACAGCGTGGACGAGCACATGGCCGGGTTCGGCGAAACGATCGAGGTCA
>CAZMPH010000125.1:0-5835 GCA_964568195.1 uncultured Nitrospirales bacterium
TGAGCAGGTGAATCAGATCCCGCGTCAGCGGATCCGGCCGGTTCCAGGTCTGCATGGTTTTATCCTCTCGGTCCAATCATGCCAGACGCCCGTACGCCCCCGCAAGCCGTGGGCAGGACCCGGCGCGTCACGCCTTGGAAGATGCGAATCATGTGGTCACTTTAGGGAAACTCGTGCCGCGAAGCAAGCCTCGCTCATGCTATACTGCGGCCCTTACTGAGAAGGTGGAACGCCTCACGTGCTGAAAGCCATCATTTTCGATTTCGACGGCGTCCTGGCTGATACCGAGCCGCTCCACTTCACGGTGTTCCAGCGAGTCTTGCAGGAAGAAGGGCTCCCGCTCAGCGAGCACGACTATTATCAGAAGTACGTCGGCTTTGACGACAAGGGATGCTTTCACGCCGTTCTCTCCGAACACGGCCGTCCTGTCCCGTCGGAGACGATTCAACAACTCGTCGAGCGGAAAGCGGCGCTGATGCTCGGCCATATCACGACCACCAGGGTGGTGTATCCCGGCGTCGTGGAATTCGTTAAGAATGTCGCCGGCCACTACCGCCTGGCGATCGTGTCGGGCGCGCTCCGTCACGAAATCGAGCTCATTCTCAAAACCGCCGGCATGCGGGACGACTTCGAGCACATCACCGCTGCAGAAGACGTCCAGGACGGGAAGCCCGCCCCCGGGGGCTACCTGCACGCGCTACGGTCGTTGAGCCGGCACGCGCCGCTCCTGGCCTCGGAGTGCCTCGTCATCGAGGACACCCTATTCGGCATCCAGGCGGCCCACGCAGCGGGGATGCGGTGCCTGGCCGTATCCACCACCTTTCCACCCGACCGACTCGGGATCGCCGACGCCGTCACCGCGACGCTGAAAAGCTACGATCTCGAACCCCTCGTCCGGCGATTCTGGAGCTGACCATGCGCATCTGTTCCCTGCTGCCCGGCGCGACGGAGGTGGTGGCCGCGCTCGGCCTTTCAGACGATCTCGTGGCCATCAGCCACGAGTGCGACTACCCGCCAGAGATCAGGCCGAAGCCGGTCATCATCAAAAGCGCCGTGGACCCGCAGGGGACGAGTAGCCCGGCGATCGACCGTCAGGTCCGCGAGGCGATGCAGAACGGCGACGGTCTGTACCGGATCGACGAATCGCTTTTGAACAGCGTGAGTCCCGATCTCATCATCACGCAAAGTCTCTGCGACGTCTGTGCCGTGACCCCGACCGAAGTCCAGCGGGCCCTTGCGGGGCTGAAGCGGAAGCCGCGGATCCTGTCGCTCGATCCCACCGACCTGGAGAGCGTGCTCCGCGACATCGAGGCCATCGGTTCCGCGACGGACAGCGACGCGCAAGCCCGCCGGCTGGTGCAAGGTCTGAGAGACCGGATCGCGCGGGTACAGGCGCTCGTGCAGGAGGAACCCCGACGCCGCGCAACCTGCATCGAGTGGCTGGAGCCCCTGTACTGTGCAGGCCATTGGGTTCCCGAGATGGTGCACTTGGCCGGCGGGGTCGATCTCCTGGCGACCGCAGGCACTCCTTCCGCACGGATCGTATGGGAACAAGTGGTGGAGGCGACACCCGACGTGCTTGTGCTCATGCCGTGCGGGTTCAGCATCGACCGGACGCGTTCCGAATTGGACCTGCTGACTTCCCGCCCGGGATGGAACGACCTGCCGGCCGTCCGGAACAAGGCGGTCTACGCCGTCGAGGGCGCGGCTTACTTCAACCGGTCAGGCCCCCGGCTGGTGGACGGGATCGAACTGCTGGCGGCCTTGCTTCATCCCCACTTCTTCGGGAACCGCCTGCCGGACGGCGCCTGCCGGATATGACCAGCCACGAAGCCCAGCAGTACTGCACGGATCTGGCCAGGCGAAGCGGCAGCAATTTCTACTATTCGTTTTTCTTCCTTCCGCAGGAACGCCGCGACGCCATGCACGCGGTCTATGCCTTTTGCCGTGAGGTAGACAGCGTCGTGGATGACCCTGCTCCGGGATCGGACCCGCGAACGCACCTGGCGCGCTGGCGCGCGGATGTCGCCGCGCTCTATCGCGCCGACGGCGCCGCCCAGGTGCATTCCCTGAATCCCGTCATCGTGTGTCTGGCCGATCACGTCCGGCGGCTGGGCATTCCGCAGGAATATTTCGACGAGATCATTACGGGCGTGGAAATGGATCTCACCATCCACCGCTACGCCACCTTCAGCGACCTCTACCAGTACTGCTACCGGGTCGCCTCCGTCGTGGGACTGGTCTGCCTGAAGATCTTTGGCGCGCGCGCGCCGGAAGCCCAGACGTACGCCGTCAATCTGGGCGTCGCCTTTCAATTGACGAACATCCTGCGCGATCTTAAAGTGGACGGCGCGCGCGGGCGCATTTATCTCCCGGTGGAAGACCTGGCGCGATTCGGGTACGGCGAGCAGGACCTCCTGGCCGGCGCCTATACGCCGAAGTTCATCAGCCTCATGGAGTTTGAGTGCCGGCGCGCCCAGGAGTACTACCACGCCGCCGAAACCGCACTGCCCCACTCCGATCGGCGCGCGCTACTCCCCGCAGAAATCATGCGCGCGATCTATCATACGATCCTCGACCGCATCGAGGCGTGCCGCTATCAGGTGTTCGCGCGCCGTATCACGCTGTCGCCGCCGCGCCGCTTGGCCGTCGCCCTCAAAGCCTGGCTCGCCTGCCGGCTGCGGTGAAAACACGAGGGGCAGGCGCCCCGCCAGGAACGCCTGCCCCTCGTAACAAATCTTGAATGTCGCGTAGCTTATTTGCCCTCGAAGCTCCGCTCGTAGAGGATCACGTACCAGGCCTCGTCCTCCGTGATGGGGCCTCCAATGGCCGGAACCATTCCCGTCCCTGAGATCCCGTTCTTGAGCACCCAGAGCATCTCGCCATCGGTCCGGTTCTTATGGAACTTCGGGTTGGTGAAGTTCCGCGGTGTGGGGTTCATGTTCTGACCGACCGGGCCGTCTCCCTTGCCGCTCATTCCATGGCATCTGAAGCAAGAGCCCTTGCCTTCATAAATTGCCTTACCCTTCGCGATATTTTCTGGAGTCTTCGCAATAGGATTCTTCATGCTCCTAGCAGCCATACGCTCATTCGGCGGCACACGGGGTTCAATCGGATTACTCTCCTCTGCAAGCGCCATAACCCTAATGCCTGAGCATAGGAACACTGTAATCAGACCCGCCTTCAACCACACCGACAGTTTCCTTTGAGAATGCTTTTGAACGTTGCGCATGGTATGGGCCTGAATAAGAAAAGACACTTTCCTAAAAAACGCCTGACTCGTACGGAAGGTTTGTGTGTCTATTTCCTGCCTTCGAAGCTCCGTTCGTACAGGATCACGTACCAGGCCTCTCCTTCAGTAATCTGAGCGCCAATCAGTGGGAGCATGCCGGTTGGGTTACCCGTTCCATTAGGACCTCTACTCCCATTCTTGATCACCCAATACATCTCGCCGTCTGTACGGTTCTTATGGAATTCCGGGTTCGTGAAGTTCCTGGGTGAGGGACTCAAAAACTTGGCGGTTGCACCATCCCCCTTACCGCTGCGACCATGACAATTGTGGCAGGAGCCTTTGCCCTCAAAGATCGCTTTCCCTTTGGCGATGTTCTCCGGGGTCTTCGGCACCGTATTCTTCATCGCCTGGGCGGCGGCGCGCTGATCGATGGGGACTCGGGCTATGGTCGGATCCAACTCCTCGGCGTATGCTCTGACAACCACCATCGCACATAGCGACAATGCAAGCACTCCTGCCTTCAACAACATGGATGGATTCCTCCGAGAACACTGCCACACGCAACGGAGGGCATGTGTTCGAACAAAAAGGGCAGGCGTCCCGAATCAGAACGCCTGCCCAGCGGAAGTTCTTTGCACCGACTACTACTTGCCTTCGAAGCTTCGCTCATAGAGGATGATAAACCAACCTTGCTCCTCAGAAATCGCGGCAGGAACCAAAGGAACCATCGGAGTCTGCCCACCTGTTCCATTAGGCCCATTGCTTCCATGCTTGAGCACCCACATCATTTCACCATCGGTCCGATTCTTATGGAACTTTGGGTTCGTGAAATTCCTTGGCGCAATCGGAAATATCACACCGGCAGGACCATCACCTTTGCCGCTCAGACCGTGGCAATTCATGCAGGTCCCCTGCCCTTCAAAGAGAGCCTTCCCCTTGGCGATGTTCTCAGGGGTCTTCGCAATCGGATTCTTCATCGCCTTTGCAGCAGCACGATCAGCACTCGGCACGCGGGACGGAACCACATCCAACTCTTCACCGGCGTACGCCGTCGTGCCCATCATCGCACACACCGACATTGCAATCAGTCCTGATTTCAGATAACCCATCACTATCCTCCTTTTGGTTAAGCGCCCTACCCTTTCGTATCATCTCGATAAAACAGGCCAAAAAATCGCGACACTATAGCGTGGCCCCCCACGAGTGTCAAGATGTTTTGCTGTAGACATACGCATACGTGATGCCAACTCATAAGGTCCTGAAACAACAACCCGTTTGTCTGGGAGCCTTGCTCTCCGTGCCCGGACTGCGGCACCTGATGCCGCAGCCCGGGCTACCGCCCTGTGGCCCTGGAGGGATCGATCTTGCTCCGATCGAACGGCTCCGGGAAATAGTCGATGATGCGCCGCTGGATGTACGCGCCGTGCGCATCGTCCAGCAGCACTTCCAGGTCCGGCGCGAATTCCCAGAGGACCTGGCGGCAGGCGCCGCAGGGCGGGCACCCTCCATTGTCTCCGCCCGCGATCGCGATCACCGTGAAACCCCGCCGCCCTTCCGACAGCGCCTTGAAGAGCGCTACCCGCTCCGCGCAAATCCCGAGATATGTGGGGCTCTCGATATTGCAGCCCGTAAAGACGGAGCCGTCATCGCACAGCAGCGCGGCCCCGACCTTGAATTTGGAGGACGGCGCCACCGCCATTTCACGGGCCGCCCGGGCCCTTGCCAGAAGATCTTTCTTATCCATCAGGGGGTGAAGACGATTTCCCGGACGACTTTCCCCCGCCCGCCGAACGGTCCCTGGAGTTTCCCGTTCAGAGATACCCGCACGCCGCCGGCGTTGCCGAGCGTGAGCGTCAACCGTTCCTGCGCTTTCCAGCGGGTTCGGTCCCCCGGATAGAGCATGACCTCCTGGGCCGACGCATGATCGGCCTGCACTTTCACCCAGCACCGCTCGATGGCCTCCACATCCACGATCAGTTTTTTCTTTTCATCGGGAACGACGCCCTCCAAAGGCAGGACGCCGGAGAAGTTGCGTTCCACTTCGGGTTGGCCGGAAACGGATCGGGAGAACGGATCGCCGGCGGGCGCCGCCGATTCGGCTCGGGGCTGCTCGGGCACCAGCGCCGGCACGGAGGCGGCGGGAACCGGATCAACGGGAACGGGCCTGGGTTCGGGCCGATCGCGATCGCGCCCCATAATCACGAACAGGATGAGCAGCACGGCAGAGACCACGCCGACCACAATATTGCGGTTGACCTTCTTCCGCCGTTCTTCCTCCTCTAATTTCTGCTTCAGGGACTCCCGTTCGTTGCGCTTGGCGTAGAACTGCCCCCCCGATTCATCGAACTGCTTGATGACGGTCGCCTCGCCCAGCCCCAGGAGACGGGCATAGGACCGCACAAAGCCCTTGGCGAAGACTTCGTCCGGGAGCTTCGCATAGTTGTTGTGCGACTCGGGATAGAAGAACCCCGCGCCGTCGCGGAGCTCGAACGATTTCCGGTAGGCCCGCTCCGCTTCCGCGTCGAGGCCCTGGGCACGAAAGATGTCGCCGATGAAGCTCCATCCGACAGCGCTGCCCGGGTTCTGCCGGATCGTCACCGTCC
>CAZMPH010000126.1:0-3089 GCA_964568195.1 uncultured Nitrospirales bacterium
ATCGCGGAAGGCTGCAACCGGAACTGCGCGTTCTGCGCCATCCCGATCATGCGGGGCAAGCAGCGCAGCCGGCCCATCGAGTCCATCGTCGCGGAAGCCCGCGCGCTGGCGGCCGAGGGGGTCAAGGAAATCAACCTCATCTCGCAGGACACCATCAACTACGGGGTCGACCTCGGCATCCGACACGGCCTCGTGTCGTTATTGCGCGAACTGGTCACGGTGAACGGCCTTCGCTGGATCCGGCCCTTCTACCTCTACCCGCAGCAGGTCACGGACGAGTTGATCGATCTCTACGCCGGCGAGGAGAAGATCACAAAATATATCGACATGCCGTTCCAGCACATCAATGACGCCGTGTTGAAACGCATGCATCGCCTGGGGGATAAGGCGCACATCACGAAGCTCGTGGATCGCCTGCGAACCCGCATCCCGGGGCTCAGTTTCCGGACCGCCTTCATCGTCGGGTTTCCCGGCGAGACCAAGGCCGCCTTCACCGAGCTCAAGCGCTGGCTCACCGACATGGAGTTCGACCGCGTCGGCGTGTTCCTCTACTCCGACGAGGAGGGGACGTCCGCCGTCGAATTGCATGGGAAGATCGACCGGAAAGTGATGGAAGAACGACAAGCCGAGTTGCTCACAGTCCAGGAAGCCATCTCGTTGAAGAAGAGCCGGCAAAAGATCGGCAGCACGCTGGAAGTCCTGGTGGAGGGAGTCGCGGAGGAAACGGACCTGTTGCTCGCCGCCCGCCACGAGGGACAGGCCCCGGAAATCGACGGCGTCGTTTATTTAAACGACGGTACGGCCAACGCAGGAGACTTCGTCAAAGCCGAAATCACCGACGCCGCCGCCTACGACCTCGTCGGCCGCATCGTCGGCTGATCACAATCCCACAAACGCGCGAAGGCGCGGGTGACGCCGGTTGGGGGCCCCCCGCCGCCTAGAGGCCAGTCTTCGCAGCCGAAGCCGGCGAGGGAAACCGGTGGCAGGACCCGCGCCTAACGTACCCTGCTAAGCCTTCACCGTGATGAACAGCGACGCCCCGCGCCGGTTGATCAGCAGGAGCGCCGGCTCGTCCTTCTTGAGCTTCCCGGCGATCTTCTCATAGTCCTTCACGGACTTGATCGGCTGCCGGTTGATCTCGCGGATCACGTCGCCCTGCGCCACCCCCGCACGGTCGGCCAAGCTCCCAGGCTCGACGCCGACGACGACCACGCCGGTCGCCTTGCCGGTGATGCCCAACTCGCGCGCCATCTGCATGTCGAGGCCTTGCACTTCCAGGCCCGCCAAGGCGTTTTCCATGGAAGAGTCGGTGCCGGCCACATTCGCCCGCTCCGCCTGCTCGCCGACCGTGACCGTCATATCCATGTCGCGGCCGTCACGGATGACTTTCATGGCGGCCTTGGTTCCGACCGGCGTCCGCGTCACTTCCCGCTGCAACGTCGCCGGATCTTCAACAGGCTTGCCTTGATAGGCCGTGATCACGTCACCTTGCTTGAGCCCCGCCCGATCGGCCGGGCTGTCTTCGGCAATACTGCTCACCAGCGCGCCCTTGGCCTGCTTGAGCCCGAATGACTTGGCGAGATCAGGCGTCAGGTCCTGGATGGCGATGCCCAGGTAGCCCCGCACCACCTTGCCGGTCGCCACCAGGCTCTCCAAAACCGGCTTGGCCATGCTGGCCGGCACCGCAAACCCGACGCCCTGATAGCCGCCGGTCCGCGAGATGATGGCCGTATTGATCCCCACCAATTCCCCGGCCGTATTGACTAGAGCCCCGCCGGAATTGCCCGGATTGATGGCCGCGTCGGTCTGGATGAAATCCTCATACTGCGTGATCCCCATTCGTCCGCGCCCGAGCGCGCTCACGATTCCCAGCGTCACGGTCGAATTCAGCCCGAACGGGTTTCCGATCGCAAGCACGTATTCCCCTACCTGGAGTTTCGAGGAATCTCCCCACCTGGTGAAGGGAAGACCGGACGCGTCAACTTTGACGACGGCGAGATCGGTCTTCGGATCCGTTCCGATGATCTTGCCTCTGAATTCCCGCTTGTCCGGAAGCGTGACCATGAGTTCATTGGCGCCCTCCACGACATGGTTATTGGTGATGATGTACCCGTCAGGGGAGATGATCACGCCGGAACCCATACCCCCTCCCCGCGGCTCCCGCGGACCGTTGTGCCCGCGCGGGCCATCCGGAGGACCGAACGGCGAGCCGAAGAACTCTTCGGGATCGCTTGGCATGCGGGAATCCCGCCCACGGGCGACCCTGGCCGCCGTGATGTTGACCACGGCGGGGGTCACCACCTTGGCGACCTCGGCAAATCCCGGCGCCGTCCCTTGGGCAACCGGCGCGGCCGGGTTCGCGGCGATTGGTGTGGCTGCACCACCCGCGGCGTGCGAATAGGTGGCGTATTCTGCGCCCAGAAACGCCACGGACCCAAAGATGAGCAGCCCCGCGATCACCCCCAGGTTGCGATAGAGCATCATTCTCATGGCATCCTCCCTTGGTTGGAAGGCTTCCCGCCTTCGTTTGACTGGGAGGATAGCAGCCGAAGATGAAAGGGGGATTAATGGGAGATTAAAAGCGGCTAATCTGCTGGCAGGATAACCGTAAAACGCGATCCTTCACCTGCCTTGCTCTGAACCTCAATCCGGCCGTGGTGCGCCTCCACGATCCACTTGCAGATGGACAGGCCCAGGCCAGTGCCTTTCTTGGCATGCGCCCGGGCGTCGTCCGTGCGATAGAACCGGTCGAAGATGCGCGTCTGCGCCTCGACAGAGATCCCGATGCCCTGATCCGTGACCGAGAGTCTGGCCATGCCCGCATCGCGCGCCAACGCGATTTCGACCTTTCCCCCCGGACGCGAATACTTCACGGCATTGTCCACCAGGTTCAGCAGGAGTTCCCGGAGACGCAATTCATCACCCTGCACCTGGACCAGCGCCACAGATCCCACCATGACCTGTATCTCCTGCTCCTGCCCCAGCACTACCGCCTGCCGCTGGATGTCCTCGACCAGCGCATCGAGGCGGACAGGCTGGGACTCGATCCTGACCTCGCCCAGATCAGCCCGAGACAGGAACAGGAGCTC